>JBIOVA010000001.1:0-17889 GCA_044867485.1 Lacipirellulaceae bacterium
GTTTGCTACACGGTGTGCAAGCCGGTGTGGGAAACCAAGACCCGCACCTATTGCGTCAGCAAGCCGGTGTGGGAAACCAAGACGCGCCAGGAGTGCTACCAGGTTGCGGTGAAGGTCCCCTACACCAAGACCATCCAGGTCCAGAGCGGCCACTGGACGACGCAAACCTACGAGGTTCAGCGTCCGGTGTGCAAGAAGACCGTCCGCGAGGTCGGCGAGCTGGTCTGGGATCCGTGCAAGTGCTGCTGCGTGTACCACCCCGGTCCGTGCAAGACACTCACTTGCCAGGGTCCCCCGATCCAGTGCTGCAAGCGCGTCTGGGTTCCGGGGTGCATCACGAAGGAAATCCAGTGCTGCCGCACCGAGTGCCAGACCCGCACCCGCACGGTCTGCTACAAAGAGTGCAAGATGGTCGCCGAGACCAAGACCTGCTGCTACAAGGTCTGCAAGATGGTGCCCGAGCAATGCACCAAGACCGTGTGCTACAAGGTCTGCAAGATGGTTCCCGAGACCCGCACCTGCTGCTACAAGGTGTGCAAGATGGTGCCGGAACAGCGGACCTGCTGCTACAAAGAGTGCCACATGGTGCCCGAGCAGAAGACCTGCTGCTACAAGGTCTGCAAGATGGTGCCCGAGACCCACACCAAGACCGTCTGCTACACCGTGTGCAAGCCGGTGTGCGAGACCAAGACGGTGAAGTGCTGGAAGTGCGTGCCGCGCTGCGAGGCCTACACGGTCAAGCGTTGCGTTCCCAAGTGGGTCTGCAAACAAGTGCCCGTGAAGGTGTGCTGCCCGGTCGAGCCGAGCTGCGGTTGCGCCGCCCCGAGCTGCGGTTGCGCCGGTTGAATGGAGAGACGAGTTAGTCCGAGCTTCCGAGACAGAAGCACGGACTTGGTCAGAAACGGTTGTCGGCGGCCCGATTCGTCGCAAGGCGAATCGGGTCGCCGCTTTTTATGCGCCCTACGATACAATAGAAGCGAGCCGGGGCGTCCCGCCCCCGGCGCCCAAGGTTCCGCCCGATGTCAACGACGCCGCTGGGCCCCATCTCTTGGGATAGGATGATCCGCGCCGTGGAAAAAGTCCGCGACCGCCTCAACCGCGTCGTCACCGCCCTCGAAGCCGCTGGAGTCCCCTACGGCGTCGTCGGCGGCAACGCCGTGGCTTCGTGGGTGTCCCGCGTCGACGAAGCGGCAGTGCGCAACACGCAGGACGTCGACCTCATCCTACTTCGGGACGACTTAGACCGCGCAAAGATCGCACTCGCTGGCGCCGGCTTTGTGTTCCGCCACGTCAAAGGCATCGACATGTTCCTCGACGGCCCCGGCGCCAAGGCCCGCGATGCCGTTCACGTCCTCTTCGCCGGCGAAAAGGTTCGGCCTGACGATCTCGCCGCCGCCGCCGCGATCACCGAGACGGAGCTCACCCAAACCGACTGGAGCGTCCCGTTTCGCATCGTCGCCTTGGAACCGCTTGTCCGCATGAAGCTCACGTCCTACCGCGACAAGGATCGCATGCATCTCCGCGATATGATCGACGTCGAGCTCATTGACGCCACCTGGCCCGCGCGATTCTCGCCCGAGCTCGCCGCCCGCTTGCAGGCGCTGCTCGACAATCCCGACGGGTAAGACCCCGTCGGCGCCATCGAAAAATATTCGCGCGACTCATGCCGTTCGCCGCCGTCCCGGCAACGTCTGGCGCCATCCGGATGTTGCGAATGCGCGGGGTGTTCACCCCAGTCCGTCACGCGGAGCACTCAACAGCGGCCGTCGAAGCATTGCCAACGCCGCCCAATCGTATGCCGCGTGCACGAACATCGGCGCCACGAGATCGTTGTACGTCTGGGCGAGCCAGCCGAGATACAATCCCATCAGCGTCGCCACGACAAAATACGTCGTCGACGCCGCGTGCAGCGCGCCGAACACGACGCTTGCCGCGATCAGTCCCGTCAGCGGCCCCAGCCAGCGGATCGCCAACGGCTGCAGCGCCCCGCGAAACAGCAGCTCCTCGCCCACTCCTGCCGCGATCGCCACGGCCAGCAGCTCCCACCACCGCGCGGCGCCGAAAAACTCGCGCACCAACTCGCCCACCAGCAGACGCAACCGCACCAACGGCGCCCACCGCGACCGCATCGCCGCCGCCAACAGACCCAACATCGGCGCCAGCGCCACGACGCTCCGCCACGCGACCGCCGGCGTCACCGTCAGGCGATTGACCAGCGGCACGCCAAACCACCACGCCGCCGCGCACCCCACCGCCCCCAAACCCGCCTCAAACGCCACGGCCAAGGGTACGATTCGACGGCTCATCGGCATGGCGAATTCGCGCTCCCGACTTCCGAATGGCTCATGTTCGACGCGACGCGCAGGTCCGCCGCAGCGGAACGCTCGTTCCCCGTGTGCCATGCCCTCGTCCGCGTGGGCATGTCCCGAAATTCCTGCCGCCTTGACGCCGCCGGCGCCCTGCGGATAGCCTGTACGGCTTGTTTTTGCCCAATTGGCCGCCGTTGACTAGCCTGCCAATCTCCGCGGCTGCCGCACTCGCATTGCATCCCACGGCGCCCTCGCGCCGTCCATCTAAACCACGTTAGGCATTCTGATGAGCCAGGTTCTCACCAAAAAGTCCGCCCCGTCCAACGGCAAGCCCGCCTCCGGCAAGATGATCTACTACTTCGGCAAGACCAAGACCGAAGGCAACGCCGCGCAGAAGCCGCTCCTCGGCGGCAAGGGCGCCAACCTCGCCGACATGACCAGCATCGGCTTGCCCGTGCCCCCGGGCTTCACCATCACCACCGAAGTCTGCGACCTCTACTACAAAAACAGCCGCAAGCTCCCCGCCGCGCTCATGGACGACGTCCGCAAGAACGTCGCCCTCCTCGAAAAAGAAACCGGCAAAAAGTTTGGCGACACGACCTTGCCGCTCTTGGTCTCGGTCCGCTCCGGCGCCGCGGCCTCGATGCCCGGCATGATGAACACGATCCTCAACCTCGGCCTCAACGACGAAGCCGTGGTGGGCCTCGCCAACGCCACCGGCCACAAACGCTTCGCCTACGACGCCTACCGCCGGCTGATCAACATGTTTGGCGACGTCGTCTGCAACGTCGACCACGAGCACTTCGAAGTCGCATTCGACAAGATCAAAAAGAAATATAACGTCAAGAACGACACCGACGTGCCGCTCGAGGGCATGATCGAGCTGTGCGACGCCTACAAGGCGGTCTTCCAAAAGCACTTCGGCAAGCCGTTCCCGCAGGACGCCATCACGCAGCTCGAGCTGTCGATCGAAGCGGTCTTCAAGAGCTGGATGCAGCCGCGAGCGGTCAAGTATCGCCAGGTCGAGAACATCACCGGCCTCTTGGGCACGGCCGTCAACGTCCAGTCGATGGTGTTCGGCAACATGGGCGACGACTGCGGCACGGGCGTCGCCTTCACTCGCAACCCGTCCACCGGCGAGAACAAGTTCTACGGCGAGTTCCTGGTCAATGCCCAGGGCGAGGACGTCGTCGCCGGCATTCGCACGCCGCTCCCGGTCGCCGAAATGCCCAAGTGGAACAAGGCCGTCCACAAGCAGCTCATGGAGATCAAGGACCTCCTCGAAAAGCATTACCGCGACGTCCAGGACATCGAGTTCACCATCGAGCGCGGCACGCTCTTCATGCTGCAAACCCGCAACGGCAAGCGCACCGGCCCCGCCGCGGTAAAGATCGCCTGCGACATGGTCAAGGAGAAGCTCATCGAGGAAAAAACCGCCGTGGCTCGCATCCCCGCCGGCGACCTCACGCAACTGCTGCTCCCCAGCTTCAGCGCGGCTGGCAAAGCCGCCGCCAAGAAGGGCGGCAGCCTGCTCACCGTCGGCCTGCCCGCCTCGCCGGGCGCCGCCGTGGGCAAGCTCGCGTTCACGGCCGCCGAGGCGGTCGAACGCAGCCACGCCGGCGAAAAGGTCCTGCTGGTCCGCAAAGAAACCAATCCCGAAGACATTGAGGGCATGCACGTCGCCGCCGGCATCCTCACCAGCACCGGCGGCATGACCAGCCACGCCGCGGTCGTCGCCCGCGGCTGGGGACGCTGCTGCGTCGCCGGCGCCGGCGAGATCACCATCGACGAGAAGGCCCGCAAGATCAAAGTCGGCGGCAAAACGTTCAACCACAACGACGTGCTTTCCATCGACGGCTCCACCGGCGAGGTGATGGCCGGCGCCGTCGCCACGCAGGAGCCCAAGCTCTCCGGCGACTTCGCCACCGTCATGGCCTGGGCCGACAAGTACCGCACCCTCAAAGTCCGCACCAACGCCGACACCCCCGCCGACGCCAAGCGGGCCCGCGAGTTCGGCGCCGAAGGCATCGGCCTCTGCCGGACCGAGCACATGTTCTTCGAGGGCGACCGCATCGTCGCCATGCGAGCGATGATCCTCGCCGACGACGTTGTCGAGCGCAAGAACGCCCTCAAGAAGCTGCTCCCCCTGCAGCGCAAGGACTTCATCGGCATCTTCACCGCCATGAAAGGTCTGCCGGTCACGATCCGCCTGCTCGACCCGCCGCTGCATGAGTTCCTGCCCCACGAGCCCAAGAGCCAGGGCGAACTCGCCAAGCTGATCGGCGTCACACCCGCATTCGTCAAGGCGCGCGTCGCCCAGCTCCACGAAATGAACCCCATGCTCGGCCACCGCGGCTGCCGCCTGGCAGTCACCTACCCCGAGATTCTCGAGATGCAGGTCACCGCCATCATCGAGGCGGCGATCGCCTGCAAAGAAAAAGGCGTCGACGCCCAGGCCGAAATCATGATTCCGCTCGTGGGCACGGCCGCCGAGCTGAAGTGGCTCCGCGAGAAGACCGAAGCCACGATCGACGCGGTGCGCTCGGCCAAGAAGTACGCCGGCAAGCTCGATATCCTCATCGGCACGATGATCGAGATTCCCCGCGCCGCCCTCACCGCTGACGCGGTCGCCGAGCACGCCGACTTCTTCAGCTTCGGCACGAACGACCTCACGCAGATGACGTTCGGCTTCAGCCGCGACGACGTGAACACGTTCCTCCCCGACTACCTCAAGCACGAGCTGCTGCCGCAGGACCCGTTCCAAACGCTCGACGCCACGGGCGTGGGCCAGCTCGTCGAAATGGGCGTGACCAAGGGCCGCGCCACGAAGAAGGGCCTCAAGTGCGGCATCTGCGGCGAACACGGCGGCGACCCCGCCTCGATCAAGTTCTGCCACAAGGCGGGCCTCGACTACGTCAGCTGCAGCCCCTTCCGCGTGCCCATCGCGCGCCTCGCCGCCGCCCAAGCTGCGCTGGCCGCAGCAAAGTAGCGGCGCGGAAATGGACAGGATCACAGGATCGGCAGGATGAACAGGATGAATTGACGGATTGCCGTTCAGTGCAATCCCGTCTCAGATCCTGTCAATCCTGATCATCCTGTCATCCTGTCCATTCAACGTCGCCAATTCCCGGGCGTTCGCAGCTCTTCTTTGCCAATACACGTCATCCGGGTACGCTTTGTCATGCATCGCCCGGCCGACGCGCCAGGTCGATCCTGCGCAGCGCCACTTCCTTCTCGACGGAGCGACCCACCCCATGTGCAGCGCGAAAATCACCCCCGCGGCCGCCTTCGCCATCGTGTGCCTCACCGCCGCCAGCCTCCACGCCGGCACGTTTCCCGACTTCGGCTACACGCCGCCCCCAGCCTGGACGGACCCGATGTTCGAGCTGAGCCAGGACTACCCCGCCACGGAACCGCCCGCCGAGGTCGTCCCCTGGAAAACGATCGACTTCAAGACCAAACCCGCCGAATATTTGCAGGCTGTCCTCGCGTATTCGTTCGAGGGCAACGTCGCGGTCGACTTTGTCGTGCAAGACAACGCCGTGCGCAAGTGGTATCACGCTCCATGGCTCCACTGGGGCTCGAGCGGCCGCGACTTCGTCCGCGGACTGACGCGGGAGCGTCTCTCGCGGGAATTCGAACTCGCCGCGACGCAAACCGACGAGTATCGCAACTTCGCGGTGGGGTTTTATAACCCGCGCGGCGCCTACACGATCGGCAAAGTCTGGGCCGACCCCGTGAATCCCGACGCGGCCGACGTCGATTTTCTGGAGGACGCCGTGTCCTTCAAACTGCTCTTCACGACGGCGCCAGGCACGGTCGTTCCCTATCTTGTCGGCTCACCCGAATGGACTGCCGACATTGACCGCAGCCCGAACGTGAACACGATCAAGCAAACCAAGGTCCGCTTGCTGCAAATCGACGTCGCAGTCCGCGACAATCGCTCCGCGTGCGGCGGCTGGGTCTTCGGCACGTTCCAGTTCGACGGCGACCTGCCCGGCAGCAGCCCGTGGGAGAAGCTGCGACCGCTGGCTCTCATGTGGGGCAACGACCCGGCCCTCAAACAAAGCGACTACAACGCCGGCCAGCGGCCGATGGAGAGTTGGATCAACGTCGACGCGCCGATCGTGAAGTACCGCACCAACCCGCCGGCCGGAGCGACGCCGCCGCGCGTCATGGGCTGGGCCGGCCGCGCCAACGGCCCGGTCGACAATCCCGTGTCGTCCTGCCTCAGTTGCCATTCCACCGCGCAAATCCCCGCGACCTCCCGCATGATCCCCAGGGCGAATCTGCCGGAACCGCAAAAACTCAAGTGGTTCCGCAATCTCGCCGTCGGCGAGTCGTTCGACCCCGGCTCCAAGACGCTCGACTTCTCCCTGCAACTGGGCGTTGGCATTCAGAACCAGCAGGAATTCGTCACGTTCGCCAAAAACTTCGGCGGCGTGAAAGTCGCCGAGATCCGCCCCTCCGCGGAGCCCTCCGCCGCACCGGCCGCCGCGGCGCCGCAACAATTCCGCTTCACGCGCGATCCCGACGAGTAGGCAGCGTCCGCCAAACCGGCGGCAGAGGCCGATCAAGTCCAACCCATCCACCGCTTCTCCCGCGGCACGGAAGAGCCGGAGCCGTGATGCGCGCAAGGTCCATGGGGTGACCTGCTCGTGTCGAGACCTCGATGACATTCCTCCATTCGCGCCTGCGGCGGCGGGCCGTGGAAACGCACAACTTAACTTGCCGACATCTTGCGTCGGCGTGTGCTATCCGGCGACTCCTTCTCGACTTGCGCCGCGCCCTGGCTCTTCTCCTCGGATTTGGGACCGCGGGTTCCCGGCGTGTCGAAACAGTAAGCCTGAGACCACCCACAACATGGCGAAGACCGCATTCAAACCAAAAACCGGCGCGATCCCCGGGTCGAACGGCGGATGGGGTGAGTGAGGATCCATGAGCAGATCTTGCCCGCCGGCCTTCCAAATCGCGAGCGCGATGACGGGGACCAATATTTGAGCGACCGCGGTCGCAAAGAGCGCCAGCGCCATTCCACGCGGCTGGAAGCGCGCGATCGATGCGCCGATGAATCCGACGGCGAGCACCCCCAAATACATTAAATTGACGGGACCGTCGCCGATGATGCCCACGGCAGCGTTGATCCAGAACAGGATGAACCCGGTCGCGCACGCAAGGCCGACGGCGGCTCGGTACGAAGCCGTGGCCCCCTTTCTTGCGACCAGTTCAAAGGTGAGACCCGTGCCGAACAGGAGGGCGCCCCAGATAACGAAATCGAACAGGTCCCAGTTCCATCCCTCGACAAAAAGGTTCCCCAGCAAGGGCACGAGCAAGAGGCACCCTGTCACGACCGCAATGCGAAGAATCGGTTTGTTTGGCATCATCAGGGACCTTCCGTTCTCTCGAACAATTCCCGCCGACGTTTCGACGAACATCCACAGGACGTAGCCGCCCAATCCCTGTCCCGCTCGGGAACGTTCACGGCAGAGATCGTTGAATGTTTGCTCCATGCTCTCCCCGAACCGCTCGCGGTACGGCCGCGAATAGAAGCGGAGCAGTTTCCGATACCAGCGCCGGTATCGCGCAATCGCGTGGTCATCTGACATAGGCGTAGATCAGTGCATGAGGCAACAGGCGCATCTCGCGGGCGACCGCCACGACCTCGTTGTACCTCTGCAATTCCGCCGCGAGCGCTTTGTGTCCGAGGGCGGTCATCTTGTAGTAAACGCGGCGCTCGTCGTCCATTTTCGGGTCGACCTTCTTGTCGCTTTCGCGGATCAATCCCGCATCGATCATGCGACCGAGCGAGCCGTAGAGCGTCCCGGGTCCCATGTTCACTTTTCCCTGCGAGTCCGACGCGACCTGCTTCATAATCCCGTAGCCGTGCCGCTCCTGCGTTGAGAGCGCCAGCAGAATATGAAGCACCGCCGGAGTGAGGGGCGCGCCCGCTTGATGGTTGGCCATGCCCCGAATATATATCCGTCACGGATATATGTCAAGCGGATTTCATTTAGTGGGGAGAGCGAACATTCAGAACCAGCAGGAGTTCGTCACGTTCGTCAAAAACTTCGGCGGCTACAAAGTCGACGAGCTGCGACCCGTCGCCGCGCCGCCGTCCGCCCAACCCGCCGCAGTGGCAGCCCAAGCCGAACCCATCCACCGCTTCTCCCGCGGCCCGGAAGAGCCGGAGCCGTGACGAGGTTAGCCGCGACGCGAAGGTCCGCCGCAGCGGAGCGCGCTAGCGCAGGGCGGCGGTCGCCGTGGCCGATGTAAGACCAATCCATCTGAAAGCTAGAACGGACTATCCCTTCGCAGCCTTCGCCGCCTTGCTGACAGACGGATTGGCGTCTTCGCTCAGCTTGTCCAACACATCGGCCAGGCGAAGCTCACGATGGCGCCGCATGATCTCGGCAACGTAGAGACGAACCCACCACTGGTCGTGCTCTGACAGCTTCGCAAGTTGTTCTTGGGCTTCCGGCAAGGCCTGCTTGAGCTGCTCGTCGAATTCGTTCTCCTTCAGCCAGATGGCATTGTCGACCACGTGCGCAGCCAGAAGAAATTCGCGCTGTTGGTCCCGCCGTTGAGGAATCTTGACCTTGCGTGCTTGTCGTCCCTGCCTGGCGGCTTCCAGATTCTCACCGATCGCATGTAGTCGGGCGATCGTCTCGTCGCGCCGATCGACGCGAAGATAAACGAGCAGAGCCTGATCCGGCGATCGCTCATAGATGTATTCCACAAACGCGGTCGGAACTTCGTCATGCATGTTGAGCGTACGATTAATGTAGTCTACATAGTCTCGATAATTCGCTGACGGCAATGGCGATCCATCTAGCCCGTGGCTGTCATGACTCTCGAACCAGTCCCGGACAAACCCGCGTAGCAGCCGGTTGTCCGAATCAAGGTACGGAGCGAGCACGCGAATCGGAATGCTTGGCTTAAGGTCGAGAACCTGCAAAATGTGCAAGACTCCGATGACTTGATGCTCTTCCACGCGCGGTACGGCGACTGCGTAGATCGCCAACTGCTTCACGAGTTGCTCGTCGTCGCCCGCTACCTCTTTCAACTTCTTGAGTTCTCGAAATCCTTGCCAGTTCGTCTTCAATTCGGATCGCTCGCCGCTGAGAAAAGCATTGAACGTCGTCCCGATTTGTGCCTGGATGGCCGGGTCCGCTGCCGCAATCAGCCTTTCAACTTCTGGTTGGGCGAATGCAATGTGCGCGCAACCGACAACGACAAGCGTGAGAATAGGGATTCTCGTGTGCTTCATGTCAGCATCCGTTCAACGATATTCTTCCGGCAACGCGAGCGTGGCGGGGCGCCAATCAGACGCCGCCCCGCGCATGCCGCACCAACTCCCGAAAAGCCTCGCGAAGCGATTTGTCGACGTGCCGCGCGAAGGACCCGTCAAGTCCATGCGCCGCAATCAACTCCACCACGTCGGCGAAGTCCTTATGCGTGCGCCGCAAATTCCCCTGTCCGCACGCGAGCTTTGACTCGATCAAACGCGCCAGCGTCACGACCGGCAGGCCTTCGAGTTCCGTGACCGTCGCTTTGTCGCCCGGATCGGGAAAGCGCACCAGCGTATCTCGCCCTGCCTTCTCGCCCGCCAGTAGGAACTGCAAGACTACGCCCGCCGGAGAACGCAGTTCCTTGCGCTCGTCATTCCAAACCCAGCCATCCGCCTCCAGAGTTGCCCGCGCTTGCGGCGCCTCGTCGCGCCGCACGAGCAAATCGACGTCGACCGTGTTCCGCTCGTAGCCGTGCAGACACACCGCTACGCCGCCGATCAGTGCATGAGGCAGACCGGCCTCCGCCAGCACTTCGTGCGCTCGCCGCGCAGCATCCCACAGCGTCTCTTTGCCCAGCATGGCATAAGTCCTCGCGGCGGAAGTCATGGCTCGATTCCCGATTTCCATCCTCGGAACGCCCAGCGGCGCCGACGACCTTCGATCCCGACGACAATTGTACCCTGAGAATGGCCATTACCGCAGCCGCCGCCATCGGGAAGCAATCGTCTTACCTCCGATCCGTGCCATCCGCGTAATCCGTGGTCCTCCGACGTTTTTCTCCTTCGCCCCTAGAAATTGGCCGCGCACTCTGATACATGTACAGATGTATCAAATCGTTCCTTGACAACTCGACAACCAATGCCCAACGTGCGTCATGGGTCGCCGGCTTCTGGCTGGCGTCTGTGGGCGCGACGCTGTTGCTGCGCGCCGATGGCGTCCGTGTCGAGCAATGTGTGCTCACTCGCCGACGCACGATCATGCCGCCAGCTGCCACAAGGCCCGAACAACGCACTTCAAGGCCCCAAGCGCGCAGGAAAGCGCCCCTAACCGGACAATATCGGACATTTCATGGCCAATTCAGAAGGCGGCCTGACGCCCACGACCCCGCCGTAAGTGCAGACGTGCTGCGCGTTTAGCTCACGAGCAGCGTCCCCCACGAGGCCGGAGTTCTGTCCGCCGCGGCCGTTTTGCGGTCAGCGAATCGGGACGAAGGCCACTCACGTTCTTGGCGGAAGGGCGGAAGGGCGCGAACGGTTCGCCCCCGGCGAGGCGAGCTAGCCTGCACGCCGCGTGAACTCGACCGCCTCGGCGTCGTCGGCCAGTTCTTCGTCGCCGCTCATGTGCAGTCGGATCGCCGCCTTGGGCGGGCTGCGGCGTTCCTGGACGAACCCGCGCTTCCCGCCCCGGAAGAAGGCCGCGAACTCCGCGGCCGGGCCGGCGGCGAACGTGCGCTCCAGCGCTGCCACCATCTCCACGAATGGCAAGCCCTGCCGGTACGCCGTGCGGTAGGCCCGCTTGATCTCGAGGATGTCCGCGTCGCTGAGTCCGGCCCGCTTAAGCCCGACCTTGTTGAGGCCGACGATCAGCGCGGCGCCGCCGTCGGTCATCACGAACGGCGGCACGTCCTGCGTCACCTTGGCACACGCGGCGACCATCGTCAGGGCGCCCACGCGGCAATGCTGGTGCACGGCCGCGGCGCCGCCGAGCACCGCCCGGTCGCCGACTTCGACGTGCCCGCCAAGCAGCACGTTGTTCGTCAGGATCACGCGGCTCCCCACGCGGCAGTCGTGGGCCACGTGGGCCCCGACCATCAGCAGACAGTCGCTTCCCACGCGGGTTTCGCCGTGCTCGTGCATCGCGCGGTGAACGGTCACGTTCTCCCGCAGCACGCACCGCTCGCCGATGACCACCCGCCCGGGGCTCGCCGGCGGATTGATGTGCTGCGGCAAGCCGCCCACGACGGCGCCCTCGCCCAACGTCACGTCGCGGCCGAGCACGACGCCGCTCTTGACCGTCGCCCGCGCCGCCAGCTTACACCCTTGCCCCAGGACCGCCCCGGCTTCCACCGTGCAGAACGGTCCGATTTCGACGTTCGAGTGAATGACGGCCAGCGGGCTGACCACGGCGGCGGGGTGAATACGGACGTGCATGCGGCAACCTCGAGCGCGGGGGACGGCGCGACGGCATACGTGAGTCGATCGGCAAAACAGCACGCGGCGCCTGCGCTGTTTATCGGTCAATCCGTTTGCACCGGCTTAACCAACTGGTGGAATTGCCCCTGTTGCGCCACCCTCTGTTGGGGGGTTTCATGCTAGCGACGCGAGCGCGCCGATGCTTGGGGTGAACGCTCCAGTTGCCGATGCACAACCTGCCTCATCAAACCTTAACGCACTCCGACGGGCCCCGTGGCAACGAGCCCCAACTTACGGTACACTCGTTACTTGGGTCGACGCCCTCTATGCCAGCATTTGTTCGCACCCCGCCTGCCGGCGCCGCGATGACCCTCGCCCGTTCCTGCCTCCTGTCCCCGCTCCATTGACTCCCGGCCCGCGCCCTATGTCCGACGTTGTCCGATTGTACGATGAGGCCGACCGCCTCAAAGCCGAAGGAAAGCTCGACGAGGCGGCGGCCAAGCTCGCCGAGGCTCTGGCGGCCGACGAAACCTACGCCCTGGCCCATTCGGCCCTGGCCGTCGTCCTACAGAAGCTGGGCCGCCACGACGAGGCCATCCAGCACGCCCGCCGTGTCACCGAATTGGAGCCCAAGGACCCCTTCAGCTTTACGGCGCTCAGCGTCACCTACCAGCGCGCCTTCGCCGGCACGCAGAATATGGGTTACATTCGCCTGGCCGAAGAGGCGATGGAGCAAAGCCGCCTCC
The DNA here is from genome assembly GCA_044867485.1 of Lacipirellulaceae bacterium. GTDB lineage: Bacteria > Planctomycetota > Planctomycetia > Pirellulales > Lacipirellulaceae > Lacipirellula. The sequence goes on from JBIOVA010000001.1 coordinate 12,477, forward strand.
TCAGCCAACGGCATTAGCCCAGGCCGGGCGAACCTGACGGCGAATTCATCAACCGCCGGCCGATTTCGTTGCCGCGGCGGCGACGCGCGACTAGGATTGGGGTTCAACTTCTCCATCTTGTCACGCCTCCATTGATGCACCCCATGATTGGCCCGTTCCGCGCTCACGCTGCCTTCCAACGTCGTCCGTTCGCCCGTCGCCCGCTCCGGTTCGAACCCCTCGAAGACCGCCGGCTGCTGGCCGCCACGGACCTTGAGTTGCTGTTCGACGTCCGCACCGGCCCGAATCCGTCCTCGCCGCAGTGGCTCACGCCCGTGGGCGGAACGCTGTATTTCACGGCGGACAATCTTGGGTCGAACATTGAGCTTTGGAAAACCGACGGTACGCCCGCGGGAACATCGCTCGTCAAAGAGATACAGCCTTCCACGGTCGCAGGTTCGCAGCCGCTGCAGCTCACCCCGTTCAACGGTGCGCTCTACTTCCAGGCCAACGGCAACGCCGGCGGGCGAGAGCTGTGGAAAAGCGACGGCACGACCAACGGCACCGTGATGGTGAAGGACATCCACCCCGCCGGCAACGCCTTCTCCGGTCCCGTGTTGTCGACGGAGCCGTTCGTCGTCATGGGATCGGCGTTTTACTTCCGCGCCAACGACGGGACCAATGGCTTCGAGCTGTGGAAGAGCGACGGCACCGCCGAGGGCACCGTCCGCGTCACCAACATCAACCCGACGGGTAATTCCGACCCCGCCGAACTGACCGTCATCGGCAGCACGCTGTACTTCACCGCCAACGACGGCTCGGGCGTCGATCTCTGGAAATCCGATGGCACGCCCGGCAACGCCACGCGGGTTAAGGATATCTTTCCCACGGGCGACGCCGACGTGGCGTACCTCACCGCCGTGGGCAACACGCTGTACTTCCGCGCCGAAGACGGAACCACCGGATTCGAACTGTGGAAAAGCGACGGCACGCCCGAGGGCACGACCCGCGTGAAAGACATCCGAACGGGGGAGGATGCTTCTTCGTTTCCCAACCAGCTCACGAACGTCGGCGGCACGTTGTTCTTCACGGCCATCGACGGCGGCAGCAACCGCGAGATTTGGAAAAGCGACGGAACGGCCGACGGCACGACGAAGGTCAAGGAGATCAATGCCGGGACCGCCTCCGCCAATCCACTGTCGCTCACGGCCATTGGCTCGACGTTGTATTTCTCGGCCACCGACGGCACGAACGTCGAGCTGTGGAAATCCAACGGCACGGACGCCGGCACGGTGCGCGTCACGGCGTCCCATCAGCCATCCGCGCCGCAAAACTTGGCGAACATCGCCGGCACGCTCTATTTCACGGGCTCGACCACGGGCGCGGGCGTCGAGCTGTGGCGCAGCGACGGGACCGACGCGGGCACGCAGATGGTCAAAGACATTCAGACCGGCATGACGGGCAGCACGCCCACGCAGATCACCGACTTCGCCGGGCGCGTATACATGGTCGCAACGACGACTGCCAACGGCGCCGAGATCTGGCGCGAAACGCCCAAGTCCTACGGCGACTTCGATCTGGACCGCGACGTCGACGGCGCCGACTTCCTGCTCTGGCAGCGCACGCTCGGCGGCACGAACCTCGCCGCCGACGCCAACGGCAACGGCGCGGTCGACGCCGCGGACCTGCTCGTTTGGAGCGGCGAGTTTGACTACGCCATTGCGTCGTCCGCTGGCAGCGCCGCGAGCGCGTTTGCCGTAGTCGACGCAAGTTGGTTCCTCATCTCCGACCTGTTCGCAGCGGCGCCGCGATCCGAGGCGGTTGGCGTCGAACATCCGCGGGACGCAGACCAAGCGCTCGCGCCGCAACCCGTGTACGCCGCGTTGGGAACGACGGCGCCGGTCAGCGCCACGCGGACGGCGCCCGCTCGGCGTGCCGCCATCGATTCATCGAAGCACCTGGCCGACGAGCTCCTATCGCCGGAGGCCGTCGACGCCGTCTTCGCCGACTGCATTTGACAGGCGCGAATTCTGGATGCGTGTTCCGAAATCGCTGGCTATAATCGCGCGGGTCGGAAAGGAGCCGCTCGGCGCGGCGCCGCGACATCCTCTCACCCCGTTCCTGCGCTATGCCGTCGCGCCGCTCAAAGAGACGCCCCCGCCGCGGCTGCGCGAATTGGCCGCCCCGTCGACGCCTCACCCGCGGGCTAGCTTTCGAGCCGCTCGAACCGCGCACGATGCTCGCCGCCGACAACGGCGACGCGGCGGGCTATGCGAATGCCACGCACGAAGCGATCGGCCCCATGCTCGGCGTCTTGCGGGACTCAGCCGCGTACCTTGGCAATGTTTTCGCAACTGGCGACGCCAATGACGAAGACGGCGTCATCTTCAGCACGCTCCGCGTCGGCCAATCGGCCACGATGACCGTTCATGTCTCGAACGCCCCCGCCGGCGCCAAGCTCGACGCCTGGATCGATTTTGGCCGCGACAACAATTGGACCACCGTAGGCGATCAAATCGTTGACAATCTCGCCGTCGTCGCCGGCGACAATGTGGTCACGTTCAACGTTCCTGTTGCAGCCCTCAGTAGATACGCTTACGCGCGCGTGCGTCTCAGCACGGCCGGCAATCTCAACTCGACCGGCGCCGCCCTCGACGGCGAGGTCGAGGACTACCTCGTTTCCATCGCCCATGCCGACAGCGGTCCCTTCACTGGCCAGCAGCCCGTCGCCTTCAACGCCCTCAGCCTTGCCGTGACGACAGACTTGGACAGCGACGGCGATCTCGATTTCGTGCATTCAGGCGGGACGTGGATCGAGAACTTGGACGGCGTCTTTGGCGCCGAATCGCAACTCGCTGGAGTCGACCTAGGGTCGAGAATCGTCGCGGCGGCCGATCTCGACCAGGATGGCGACGTCGATTTGTTCTCCTTCGAGCGGTGGTACGAGAACAACGGGAGCCAAAAGTTCACGTCCCATTTCTACGACTTAGGCAGCGGCGGGCTCACAAGCCTTTCAATCGTCGACCTTGATGAGGACGGCGATCTCGACCTACTCGCAGCCACGGGCAATCTCGTTGCCTGGTACGAAAACGACGGCAACGAGGCGTTCGCAGCACGAACCATCTCGAACTCCGCCGCTTCTGCTAGGTCCGCCGTCGCCGTTGACATGGACGACGACGGTGATCTTGATGTCCTCGTAGCCTCGTCAGGTGATCAAACGGTTGAGTGGTACGAAAACGACGCTCATCAAGTCTTCGTGGTGCGCGGAATTTCCACCGCCGCTGGCAACGTACAGGCGGCGAATGCGGCAGACCTCGACGATGACGGCGATCTCGACGTGATTGCCGCTGTCGCGAACGGCGGCGTCGTTTGGTACGAAAACGATGGCGCCCAGATATTCACGCCCCATGCCCTCGACGCCGCCGCCTGGACCGCACTGTCCATCGCCGTCGCGGATCTTGACGGCGACGGCGATCTCGACGTGGCGGCATCCGGAACCAATAAGGTCGCCTGGTACGAAAACGACGGCGATCAACTGTTCACGAATCGCACCCTCGCGGCGGCCTCGGGAATTCACTATGGCGTGACCGCCGCGGACTTTGACGGCGACGGCCGTCTCGATGTTGCCACCAACGGCACGGGCACAACGCCCATCGCCTGGTTTCGCCAGATCGCCGACTACGACTACGGCGACGCTCCGCGCCCTTATCGCGTCTTTCTCCAAGACAATGCTGCGCGTCACAACGCCGCGGGGCCTCGGCTCGGTTCACAACGCGACGTTGAAACTGAGGGCGCTCACGCCCCGGCCGGCGCCGAGGCGGAAGACGACGGCGTCACCTTCGGCACCGTCCAGGTCGGCCAGCCCTTCGGCACGGTCACAGTCAACGTGCAGAGCGCTCCCGCGGGAGCGAAGCTCGACGCCTGGATTGACTTCGACGGCGATGGCTCCTGGGGCGTCGACGGCGAGCAAGTCTTCGCCGCCATCCCTGTCGTCGAGGGCGAGAATCTCCTCGCGTTCGCCGTCCCGAGTTGGGCCGTCGCCGGCGCGACCTATGCCCGTTTCCGCCTGAGCACTGCCGGCGGCCTCGGCGCCAACGGCGCCGCGCTCGACGGCGAGGTCGAGGATCATCCGCTCACGATCGCACCCCGCGAACCATCGACCGGACTTTTCGGCGACGCGAACTCGATTGCGATCGGCGGGGCCGATTTCATGGTAACCGCCGACGTCGATGGCGACGGCGACGTCGATGTGGCGACGAAGTCAGCTGGCGCCATCGCATGGCACGAAAACCTCGGCGCCGGAACATTTGTCACACACGCCGTGGGCGCCTCCGGGATTCAGTCCGAAGATTTCCTAGCGGGCGATCTGGATAGCGATGGCGACGTCGATTTCGTCGGCATTGGCATCAGCAATGGCAACGTCGCGTGGCTGGAAAACGACGGCCAACAGAACTTCACGCGACGTCAGTCGGCTCCGGGCAGCGCCGCCGGCAACTCCGGCGTTGCTCTCGCCGACATGGACGGCGACGGCGACATGGACGTGCTCGCTGCAAATTTGACGACGCAAGCCAGCGCCTATCTCATGGTCAACAACGGCCATCAGCAGTTCACGCGTCGGTTGCTGGCCGTCGTGGATCAGTGGGGCACGTCTGTCCTCCCCGTCGATCTGGATCAGGACGGCGACCTCGATGTCATCGTCGGCGGTCAAGCCACAGGAGCTAGCACATCGCCCGATGTGGCCTTCCTGCAGAACAACGGCTCGCTGACGTTTTTGCCGCGCACAATCAAACCGCGCACTCCCGGAAGCTACTCAATCACGGCCACCGAGGGAGTTGCCGTCGGCGATATGGACGGCGATGGCGACCTCGACGTGGTCGCCGCAGGCGTGGCTGGCAGCCACACTAGTCCGACCGCCACTCTCCCGTCACTCTCTTGGCACGAGCAGATTGAAGGGAATCAGTTCGTCGCTCACAACATTGACTTCGGCCGAAATCTGCGCTGGGCGACTCTTGGCGACATCGACGGTGATGGAGATCTCGACATCCTCACGGCTGGATGGACCAACTCGGTCGACGTGTACGAGAATGCCGCCGGCCGATTCAATCGCCGCACGTTGGCGCAAGCTCAATCCGCTCTCTCCTCCGCCGCCCTGACGGATATCGACGGCGACGGCGATCTCGACGCCGTGGCGATGGCGCTTGTCGGCCCGGCGAGCGTTGCCTGGTTCGAAAACTTCGACCTCGTCGACCCCGACTACGGCGACGCCCCCGCTCCTTATCCCACCACCCGCGCCGATGACGGCCCCGTCCACAACGGCGTTGGCCCGCGCCTCGGCGCCACGCGCGACAGCGAGGCGGATGGCGTCCCGACGCCCGCCGCGGACGGCGACGCCGGCGATGACGGCGTGACGCTCCCCGCCATCCAAGTCGGCCAT
>JBIOVA010000002.1:0-4853 GCA_044867485.1 Lacipirellulaceae bacterium
CCGAGGTCCGCCGAGGGGTCCGGCCGGATTCCTCGGAAGACCTCGGAATGACAGTGACGCGGCGACGCAAACGGTATCACTACCGGAGTTAAACTCGTCGGCCCCCGACGCCAAACAGGTTTGGCGCACAATTCGCTGAGGCAAGCCCTCGCCACGACAATTCGCGGGGGGAGCAACGTCGATGAATTCGAGAAAGACACGCCGGGGTTTCATCGCCGGAGCCAGCGCAGCTTCGGCCGGCCTGGCCGCCGCTGCCGCAGCGAAAGCGCTCCAACACGACCACGCCGCGGCCGAGACCGACGATCCGGCGCACGACGCTCATCTCCAACGAGACTCCGCCGAGTACCCGCGAACGCACGCGGGTCGCGGAGGCGCCGTCGGCAGTCCGACGGATCGCGGCAAACTGGTTCCGGGCTATCGCAGCGCTGCCGAGCCGCCGCCGCCCGTCGTGACGCCCGACCTCGAAATGCTGCCGTGGCAAGAGACCAACGGCGTCAAGGAGTTCCACCTCGTCGCCGAGCATGTCCGCCGCGAGGTGCTGCCCGATCAGTGGTACGACTTCTGGGGTTACAACGGCTCGATGCCGGGTCCCACGATCGAAGCCGTCGCAGGCGACCGCGTTCGCATCGTCGTCCACAACAACTTGCCCGAGGCGACCACCGTCCACTGGCACGGGTTGGAACTGCCGATCGCGATGGACGGCGTGCCCGGTCTCACGCAGGAGCCAATCCCGCCCGGCGGGGAGTTTGTCTACGAATTTGATTTGCATCAAGACGGCACGTTCTTTTACCACTCGCACGGCGCCATGCAGGAAGTCATGGGCATGACGGGACTGTTCGTCGTCCACCCGCGCACCGCGCACGAGCCAGCCGTCGATCACGATTTTGGCCTGATCGTGCAAGAGTTCGCCGTCTTGCCGAACAGCACCGTCCCGAACTCCGTTTCCGAGGACTTCAACTTTTTCACGATCAACGGCCGCTCGGGGCCCTACACCACGCCATTGGTCGTCAGGCTCGGCAGCCGCGTGCGCATCCGTTTCATGAATCTCAGCGCCATGGACCATCACCCGATGCATCTCCACGGGCACACCTTTTGGGTGACGGGAACCGAAGCGGGACGCATTCCCGAGTCGGCCTGGATTCCGACCAACAATGTGGTCGTCGGCGTCGGTCAGTCGCGCGACGTCGAGTTGATCGCCAACAATCCCGGCGACTGGATGATCCACTGCCACATCCTGCACCACATGATGAATCACATGGTTTCGATGGTCGGCCCGATGCCGTCGATGGCGGGCCACGACCACGGCGGACGCCACGCCGCCGCTCCTCAAAACCCAGGCGACGAGTTGGCTTCCGGCTCCCTCGGCGCCGGGCTCGAACCAAGCCTCGGCCCCGCGCTCGGCCCGGACCGCGCCGTCATGACCGGCATGCGACCCTCCGACATGCAGGTCAAAGTCCAGGTCCCGGGGTACCCCCAGGACATGATGGAGATGCACGGCATGCTCTCGCCGGCCCATAGGAAGAAAGTCCAAACGCCGCTCACGCGCGGCATGCGCGCCAATTGGACCATGGGCAGCCAGGCCATGATGTCCATTCTCCGCGTCCTGCCCGACGAGCTTTACGACAAAGTCGTCTCCGGCCAGGGCGACGTCGAGCCCGGCGCCAGCGCTCCAGGGGCCGGACCCGCGCAAATGATCGAGCACGGCGCCCACGAAGGTCACGAGGCGCCAAGCCAACCTCAGGCCGGCGAGCACGAACATCACTAACGGTGCGAAATAGAAGGGCATTTAGCCGCGTCGCTCGCGACGTTCGTCGCAAGCGACGCGGCCAAAAAAACCGCTTGCCGCTCTCGTGTCAGGCAAGAGTGAAAACTACCGCGGCTTCGGCGTCGCGTCCCGGTGACCCTCGGGCGTCGGCTCGTCCGGCTGGCCCAGCCCGTCGTCTAGCAGGAACGTATTGAGCCGCGCCTCCGCGACACGCGCACCAAGCAGTGCGTCGACGTACTCGCCGTACAACTCGAGATGCACTCGCTGGGCGTCCACGACCTGCGGCCACGCGGCGCGACGCTCCTGAAAACTCTGGCGAAACAATTCATAGCTCCGCTGGGCATTGGGGAGGATGTCCGTCCGATAGCTTTCCGCCAACGTCACCGACGACTCGTACTCGGCGAACGTCGCCGCGAAGCGCCGCCGCAGCACCAACTCCATCCGCGCCACGTCGGCCTGAGCCCGGGCCAGCTCCGCCTGAGCCTGCAGGATCGTCCCCTGGTTCTTGTCGAACACCGGCAGCCGCAGGCCGACTTCCACGCCCGCCACGGCGTTCTCGGTTTCAAAGTTGTACCCCGATTCCGCCCGCACCTGGACGTTGGGGATCGGCTCGACGCGCTCGCGCCGCAACGCAATCTGGTCGCGGGCGACTTCCGCTTGCAAGAAGCGCAGCTCCGGACTGCACATCAGCAGGTTGGCCAGCGCGGTGTCGCGATCCAGCGCCGCTTCGCCCGCGCCGTCCAGTTCGTCCGTCAGCAGCGTTGGCGCCAGGTCCGGGATCCCGGTCATGGCCGCCAGCTCGTCCCAGGCTCCCCGCGCGCGGCTCGCGGCCCTCGTCCCATCCGCGCGGGCGCGCTGCAATTGCACCTCGACCTGAAGCAAGTCCGTGCGGCTCGCCTGCCCCACGTTGACCAGTTCGGCCAGCGTCGACGCCGCTTCCTGCGAGTTCGCAACCATCTGTCGATGGAGCGTCACGCGACGTTGCCGCGCCACCGCTTCGTAGTAGGCGATGCGGACGCCGCCCAGCACGCGATACTGCTGGGCCAGCACTTGAAGCTGCGCCTGGCGGGCCTCCTGCACGTACTTGGCGCGACTGAGTTGCAGCTTACCGCCCGTGACAATCTGTTGCTCGACGAACACTCCGTGCAGCTCGCCAGCCGTGCCGTCGGCGCCGATCTGCTCGCCGACGTAGCCGACAGTAGGATTTGGCAGCAGTCCCGCCTGCACGGCCTTGCCGCGCGACAGGCGCACCTGGGCGCCCGCCTGGACAAGCGTGGGATTGTTCGCCAGCGCAAGCTGCTCAAGCTCCGTCAGACTCAGCCCCTCGCTGTTCTCACCGAGTGGCAGAACTTCCTCCTGCCCCGCATCCTCGTCCGTGGTCTGTGCACGACCAACCGTACCGCCGGCGACCAGCGCCGCGAGCAAAACCACGAGGATTCGACCTCTTTGCATCATGTCCAGCATCCCTGCGAGATGCGCCGGCAATTTGGCACATCATTTCCTGTCTATCGGTCCTGTTCTGGGCCGCCGTCCATCCGCTTTCAGGGTGGCACGCCCGAAGATCCGCCGCACCCGCGTGGTCTGCGCTGGCGCAGATTGCCCGACCGGCGCCGTTCCCCAAGACCAAGGAGCAAGCCATGAGTCACCACAAGCATCATCCATGTATCGAAGCCTGCGTTCGCTGCGCCCAGGAGTGCGAGCACTGCGCCGACACCTGCCTGTGTGAGAGCAATGTGGGCCAGTTGACGGAATGCATCCGCCTGGATCAGGACTGCGCAGACATGTGTTGGCAAGCAGCGAGCTTCATGAGTCGGACCTCGAGTTTCATCCACGACGTCTGCCAAGTGTGCGCGGACATTTGCGACGCTTGTGGCGCCGAATGCCGCAAACACGACTTCGATCACTGTCAATCCTGCGCCGAAGCCTGCGAGGAATGCGCCGACCAATGTCGCCGCATGGCGGCAACGACCGTTTGACGGCGCGACCAACGCCGCCGGGCACAAAGCGGCTGAAGACCATCGGAAAGAGGAGGTGGTATGCGAACGAAATGGCTGCTTGCCGTTGGGTTGGCCATCCCGACCGTTGTGCTAACCCTGTTGGCCTTTCTTGGCTGCCATCCGCCAGGACACCACTAAACCCGGCCCGAGAGGACCCCATGTCGCTCTTCGCCGATGCGTCCGAAGGAGTTCGCTGGGAGGGTCCCTTCCAGCCCTGGGAGATTCATCCCGCGCTCAATCATCTGCCCATTGCCTTCTTGCTTGGCGCCGTCGCGCTCGAATGGTACGTCTGGCTGCGCCGCCGACCGACCTTGTTGCCCGCGGCCTACGGACTGCTCGCCAGCGGCGTGTTGACGGGGGGTCTCGCCGCGCTGGCCGGCGTCCTTGCCTTTTACACCATCCCGGCACACTCGGACGAAGCTCACCGACTCATGTTTTGGCACGCCGGAGTCCAAGCGGCGGCGCTGGCGCTCTTCGCCGGCGTCGCCTGGAAACGGCGGCGAAACCGGGCTGCGTCATCCCCGCTCGGGCGCCTCGTGCTCAGCTTGGCGGCCCTGGCGCTGCTGATCGGCTCCGCCATCGGCGGCCACCTCGTCTATCACAACGCCGTCGGCGTCGAACCAGACCTCTTGGCGCCGGAAGTGCGCCACACGCACTGATCTTGACCCCGATCGGGTGGGCCATCAGCTTGCCGCCGTCGCGGCTCCCCGGAACCCGGAAGGGTTCGCAGCATGTAGCCGGTGGTCGAGCACAGCTCGACCAAAAACCTCCGGCCCCCTCCCCCTTGAGGGGAGGGCTGGGGAGGGGGTGGAATCGGGGACATGGTTCGTGGTGGAGGGAATTGGCGCGTGCGTCGGATTCATGTCGAGTGGCCGCGTTCGGCGTATCGCATCCCCCCTCCCCAACCCTCCCCGCCGAGGGGAGGGAGCCGGAAATATGAATCACCATGCCCACGCGAACGAGGGCCTGCCACGCCGCTCGCGCCCTGTCCCGCCAAAGATTTTTTCGTCGCCCCTTGTTTTTGTGCCACGACCTGTGCTAGGGGTACAGGAGTTTGACCTTGCCCCCAAGTTTGATCCACTTGGAACGCT
>JBIOVA010000003.1:0-3048 GCA_044867485.1 Lacipirellulaceae bacterium
CCCCCCCACCCCGGTCACTCGCCGGTCGGTTAGTACTTCGGGCCGCTAAGCTTCCACGCCAGATGATCAAGCCGCAGGCCGTAGGTGCGGTAGCGGATTTTCGCCCGGCTCCAGCCGGCGCCGGGTACATGGGCGTAGTGCGAGCGCGTGTGGCGGTACAAGTACTCGTGCGGCATTAGCGGCTGGTACGTCGTGTAAGTGTGCCCCACGTGCACAGGCACGGGGCGCGGCGACACGTACATCGCGGCGGCCGTGCCGCTGGGATCGGGGCCTTCGTACAGGTTGTAAAACAGGTCCTTCTTGTCCTGGTAGCTGATGACTCGCTTCCAGGCTCCCTCGGCAGCCAGGGCGGGGGCACTGAGCCAACCGGCGGCGAGGCCGGCGGCCACAAGCGCAAGCGCGGCGGGGCGGAACTTCATATCGACGGCTCCTTGTCGAGATGCGGCGGGACTTGCCGCACGGCCTACGGGGGGAAGCCCCAGGCGGTGCTGGCGCCGCCCCTGGGTCGGGGGTGCGCCGCGGGCAAGTCGACGGGGATTGGGTTTGGCAGGCGCTCGCTTCTGGGGCGCCACTGCTGGATCGTCCAGCAGTGGGCGCCGGGTACCAGCTTCGCACTGCTGGGCCAGCCAGCAGTGGCACCCGTTCTACGAGCTTCTGTGTGTGGTGTCGGATGCTCCGGCCTGTGCCGATGAGTTTTTGTTTTCCCGCCGTAACGACCGCACCGCGTATGCCGATCGTAGGCCCGAAACGCGGGTGGGAGAGGGCCATTGAGGCAGTTATAATCCGAACATTCGACACACTTTACCGTGCTGCAGAAGCGAGTTGATTCCCACCGTTGTCTTGAGGACGCGATCGCCTTGGCGACCAAGAAGACCAAATCGAAATCGGCCGGGGCGCCCGCCGAAAAAGCGGCGCGCGGCAAAGTCGTTGCCAAGCCACGGATTGAGGAATCGGCCGAGGAGGCGGAGTTGCTCCCCGCTCCGTCGGCCAACGGCGACGGCGCCGAGACCCGCAACGGCCACGCAGCGCCGGCGCGGCGCGCCACGGCTCAGTCGATGGCCGCCAAGCAGCGCGACATTTCGGTGAGCGAGTTCTTCGCCAAGAACCGCCATCTGCTGGGATTCGACAATCCGCGCAAGGCGCTGCTCACCACCATTAAGGAAGCGGTTGACAACTCGCTCGACGCCTGCGAAGAGGCGGGCATCCTGCCGGAGATTTGGGTCCACGTCGAGCAGACGGCCGCCGATCGCTTCAAGGTGGGAGTGCAAGACAATGGCCCCGGCATCGTCAAGAAACAAATCCCACTGATCTTCGGCAAGCTGCTGTACGGTTCGAAGTTTCATCGCCTGCGGCAAAGTCGCGGGCAGCAAGGCATCGGCATCAGCGCCGCCGGCATGTACGGCGTGCAGACGACCGGCAAGCCGGTGAAGATCGTCTCGCGCGTCTCGCCTAAGAAGCCCGCTCACTATTTCGAGATTCAGATCGACACCAAGCGGAATGAAGCCAAAATCTTGAATGGCAAAGGCGAAGGCGAAGACATCCCGCCCGGGGCTAAAGGCGAGGAGTATTTCAAGAAGCACAGCATCGAATGGGAAGAAGTCCCCAACGGCACGCGCGTGACCATCGAGCTGGAAGCCAAATTCGTCCGTGGCCGGGGGAGCGTCGACGAATACCTCGAACAGACCGCGATCGCCAATCCCCACATCACGCTGCACTACAAGGACCCCGAAAACGTCGTCGTCGACTACCAGCGCTCGGCCGACAAGCTGCCGCCGGAGCCGAAGGAAATCCTGCCGCACCCTTATGGCGTGGAGCTCGGCCGCCTAGCGGCGCTGCTCACCGAGGCCGAGGGGGTGACGATCACGCAGTTCCTCGTCAACAACTTTTCACGCGTGTCGCCGGGAATCGCCCGCAAGATTTGCAATGGCGCCAAGATTTCGCCGCGCGGCTGGGCGAAGAAGATGGGTCGGCAGGAAGCCGACGCCCTGTTCCACGCGATCCAAAACACCAAGATTCCGCCGCCTGCGACTGACTGCATCTGCCCGATCGGCGAGGATTTGATTCTCAAGGGTCTGCACCAGGTCGTGCCGGGCGAGTTCTACGCGGCGGCGACGCGGCCACCGGCCGTGTATCGCGGCAATCCGTTCGTCATCGAAGTGGGCCTGGCCTACGGCGGCGCGGCGGCGACGCAGAATGTCACCAAGGATTTGCTTGTCGACCTGCTCGAAGAGACCGACGCCCGCACGGTGCGGCAGTTTCTCATCAGCACGTTCAACGGACTGGGCGCCGACGCGGCCGATCGCATCCTCAAGGCCGCGGACCTGGGCACTCGGCAGACTCCCAAAACGCTGAAGCCCAAGGAACGCGAACGGCTGCTCGCGGCGATGCAGAACGTCAACGTCGCCGAAGGGCAGACGATGGAGGTGATGCGTTACGCCAATCGCGTGCCACTGCAGTTCCAGCAGGCGGCCTGCGCAATCACGCAGACGGTTACGCAAACGAACTGGCGGAGCTACGGCCTGCAACAGTCGCGCGGCGGCCTGCCGCGCGGGCCGGTGAGCGTGATGGTGCACATCGCGAGCGTGTGGGTGCCGTTCACCAGCGAATCGAAGGAGGCGATCGCGAGCTACCCGGAAATCCAAAAGGAAATCCGCCTCGGGCTGCAGACGGCGGGGCGCAAGCTCGGCATGTATCTCAACCGCCGTTTGCGCGTGAAGCAGCAGACCGATCGCCGCGAAATCTTCCTGCGGTATCTCAAAGAGGTGTCCGGGGCCGTGAGCGACATCAACGGCGTGGAGCGCGATGGACTGTACGCGGAGCTCGTGAAGGTCGCCAGACGCGTGACCGCCGACGCGGACATGAAGCTGGATGACCGCGGGCGAAAGGTGAAGTCCGAGGCCGACGAACTGGCGTCCGACGCGGGCGTGCTGATCGTCGACCCGATCAACCACGCTGCGGCGATTAAGCGCAACACCACATTAGAAACTCCAAGTTCATAGGATCTCACGCAAAGGCGCGAAGGCGCAAAGGGAGAACGCAAAGCATCGA
>JBIOVA010000004.1:0-10315 GCA_044867485.1 Lacipirellulaceae bacterium
CCCGGCGGCAACTACGGCTGGGTGATTCGCGAGGGGACCGACGACATGGCTGGTTCGGTCGGCATCCCCGTCTACACGCCGCCGGTCAACGCTCAGACGGGCCTGCCGGACACGCTCATTGATCCGATCGCGGAGTACGACGACTCAATCGGCATCGCCACCATCGGCGGCTTCGTCTACCGCGGCTGGAAGGAATCGAGCCTCTACGGCAAGTACATCTTCGGGGACAACAACGCGGTGCTCACCGGAGTGGACGGCCTGCTGATGTACATCGATCCCAATGAGGCGAAGGCGCCCGGTGCGCCGTACACGATCTATCGCCTGGCCATCAGCCCCTTGGGGGCGACCGTGCCCAGCTCGGGTCTGCTCGGATTTGGCGAGGGGCCGAACGGACTGATTTACGCGATGTTCGACAACGGGCAGATCTACAGCCTCAATCCGATTTTCACCGCCGATTTCGACGACGACGGCGACGTGGACGCCGCTGACCTCGCGGTATGGCAGGGCGCGTTCGGCGCGAACGGCAATGGCGACGCGGACGGCGACGGCGACTCCGACGGCGACGACTTCCTCGCCTGGCAGCGGCAACTGGGGGGCGGCGTCCTCGCCCTTCCGGCCAGCGTCGTCGTCCCTGAGCCCGCCGCATGGCTGCTGCTCGCATTCGCCGGCGGCGCGGCGGCGTCGGCCAGGAGTTGCCGCCGCCGGTAACACTCGCGGCCGCAGTGCGCTTGTTCGCACACGCCTTGATGAATGAGCGGTCGCGACGTGCGCCGTCTCGCCCTGCCTGGCAACCCCCGGCGACGCCGCCCGTGCCTGCGGCTGCGCGCCGACATTTCGCTCGCCTCGACGAGCAGGAGGATCGAATGAGACAAGGGAGTTTTGTGTGTTTGGCCATCCTGGCCGTGGCCGTCCAAGCCAGCCCGGCGGAGGCCGGACGGCGAACGCGACGCGCCGTGCGAACGACCGCCATTGTGGCCGCCGCCACGTCGGCGACCGTGGTCGCCGCAGCGCCGCGGCGGACGACCGTCGTTGCCGCGGCGGCGATCGCGCCCGTGAAGGAGGCTGCTCACGCGGTAGCGCCTGACTTGACGATCACCGACGTCGTCGCCGAGAGCGGCGCACTGGTCGTCACCGTCAAGAACATCGGCACGGCGCCGGCGCCGGAAACGCGGATGCAAATCGACCTCGTGCGCCCCGTGGATGAAGCGTTCCTCGCCGGCCAGACGACCCGGGTGCTGCCGCTCGCCGTGAATCAAAGCGTACGGATTCGACTTCGCTCGGCGCCGGTCAGCGGCCTGCGGGCGCTGCTCTTTGTCGATCCCCGACAGCAGGTGGCCGAGCTGAACGAGGCGAACAACGACTTCGCGATCAGCTTCGCGGCGCCCGCGCCGATCAGCGATCCGCCGGCGCTCGACGACGAGCAGGCGTGGGACGAATCGAGCGTCCGTTAAGCGGCGTCGCTCCAGGCCAACGACTCCAGGCCCTCGCAGAGCCCACCGACCGGGCCTGTGAGGGCCTGTTCGTGAATGGCAACGCCGACGGCGCGCCGCGTCACTGTTGCTGTTGCTTCGACAAGGCCTTCTTGGCCTTTTTTTCCTTCTTCTGCTTCGCCGTCAGCTTCGGCGCGTTGTTCTTGGCTTTGCTTTTGCTTTGATCCTTGTTCGCCATGGCCGTGCCTCCTGAATGTTGGGCGTGAGTCGCCGCGGTCGACGTGGGGTGGGACTCACCGTCATCCCCATAATACTCGATTCTGTCGCCTTCGGCAGGGGCTACGCGCGCCCGCGCAACGAATCCTCCGACTGCCAGGCGTCGAGCCGGCTGCGGATGAACGCGACCACCTGCTGATGCGCCTCAGTCCCCCGGCCGTCGACGACGATGGGCTCGCCGAACGCCATCCGCACTTTCTTCGACGGGTCGAGCCGCGCCACGTCCGAGATCCACTTCCCCACGGGCCACGCATCGGTCACCAGCGCCAGCGGCACGATCGGCGCGCCGGCCCGCGCCGCCAACTTGACGCCAATCGTATTGAACTGCTCGGGCTTGAACGCCGTCACCCGCGACGCCTCGGGAAACACAACGACCGAGACGCCCCGCGCCAGGCGATCGACCCCTTCCTCCATGACCGTCCTGAAATCCTCGCGCGCGTTGGTCTGGCTAATGGCGATCGGGTTCCGCGAGCGCATCACGTGCTTGAACACCGGGTAGTCGATCAGGCTCTTTTTGACGACGAACGTCACCTCTCGGATCGGCTGGATGACCGCCGGCAGGGTAGCCGTTTCGAGCGTGCTCATGTGATTGCCGGCCACGACGCACGGCCGGTCGAGCCGTTGGAGATGTTCGATGCCGCTAATCTCGAACTGCACGCCGACCGATTCGAGCGCCCGCAGCACGTCGAGGCTGCTCAGACTCCACTGGAGTCCCAAGTAACGCCCGCGCCTGGCCATTCGGCTGGCCTGGAAAACAATTCGCGTGAACTTGAGGAAGAACACCATCGAGGGAAACGTGCGCGCCAGCCAGCCCACGCGCCGCGGCGCCGTCCGATAGACGCCGCCCTGGTCGGACAATAGGCTGTGAGCTGCCGCCGGAGACCATGCCTCGGCCCCTCCCTCCGGGACTGAGGCGGGCCGCGGCGGATCGAGCGCTGGCGGTTGATCCATGGAATTCGTCGTTGCAAAGCCGTCGCGTCGCCGGCGGTGATCGAGCCCCGCGGCGACGCCCGCTCGTCTGACTTCCCACGATTCTAAAGGAGGAGACGCACGCCATGAAACCCGAACCGATCTCCCTCGAAAAGACCGACTATGCTGACCTGATCCAGCGAATCAGTCTCCCGGACTCTCCGGTCGGCATCGACGCCCAGTACACGCACGCCATCATCATTACCTATCTGCAACAGATTTCGGAGCGGTTGGATCGGATTGAGGCCCGCTTCGACGTCGAACGCGGCTGATCGCGGCGCTCAGCCGCGAACCATCGACCAAGAATGCCGCCACAGGCCCTCAACGTCCTTGATCGTCCGCTCTCCTGGGGGACCGTCGTGCGGCCGCGGGTGGTCGCGTCGTCGTCGCGCACTCTCACGGCGAGATGTGCGCACGAACTTGCGACGGGATGATCGGCGTGAGAAAGCCGCGGAGCTTCGACGCAACGGCCGCGCAGACCAACAGCGCAGGCGCATCGCACGGCGGCGCACGTTCACACACCTCTCCCGCAAGCGCTTCACGCCGAACCGGCGCAGCGAAACGCTGAGGAAGATTTCACGAAAGCGCTTTCACGCGCGTCGCGAAGCCTTGGCCCGCTTGGCCTTGCTCGCCGGCGCCAACTCCGCCAGCGACGTTCCGGCGCAGCTCCTCTGCAGCTGGTCCAGCATCGCGTCCAATTTGCGATTGAGGCTCACGAGCGTTGGCGGGCGCTTCCGCGAATCCACGTTGCGCTCCAACGGCTCAACCGCGTTGATCACCTCCAACAAGGTGATCTTCTTCGGCGGTCGCGCCAACTTGACGCCGCCCCCGACGCCGCGCCGCGAGCTGATGAGACCGCCGCGACGCAACGACTGCAGCACCTTGGCCAGATAGGCCCCGGGCACTCGCGTGTTCTCGGCGATGTACTGGGTGGTGCAGGCCTCGGGCGCCTCGGAGGCCAGTTGCACCATGGCCCGAAGAGCATACTCGACTGTCTGAGAAAACATGACGACCCTCAATGCGAAAACTTCTTTCCGCCAGACGCCTCAACGCGGCCGCCACGGCCCAATCTGGACAGAATCAAAGGTCCTTTTGTAATCGCCGCGTGGCAGTTCGACGATAGGTCCGCGAACGATTTTGCGTTCAAGTCCGATATTCATGGACTGTTTCCAGGATTTCCCGGTAGGTAATTCCCACCCATGCGAGGGGGTGCGCGCTTATGTAACGCCACGGGCGCGCCCGCGCTTCATCCCTTGCGAGGCGAGCCGTCAGACCTGACGGAAACTCAGCAAATTAGCCGCAATTGGCCCACGTCACAGACTTGCGGCAGCAGACGAGATCAGAGGAGAAAAGGAATGGTCACTTTCAATTGTAGCCGACGCCATCGCATTCAAGCAACGCCTTCTGCGCGACAACCGGTCGAAACTTTGGCTGCTCTGAGCGGCGACGCGGCGCCATTGGACTCCGCGATCCGATGCAACGCTACACATCGCGCAAACCGATACGTCGAAATCCGCACGGAACCCTCCGGCGCGATCGCCCGAGTCCGCATCGGCCGGTGGCGCGTCATCGTCGCCAACGAGCAACGCCGGCTGGCTGAAGTCCGCGAGCTAGGCTGCGGCCGCGTCGCCATTCGCATTGAGCGGTTCGCTGATTCCTCGCCGCAACCCTCGAGTGAGATCTGGCAGCTTTACGACCTCGATGGCCGACTGGAAGCCGCCCTGCAAACCACCCCCGATGGCAAGTTCGCATTGCTGACGAACTACCGCACACGACAAGCGTGCCGAATGGTGGCAAACGATGTCGGCGACTTGCGGGCCGTCGAGACTTGGAAGATTTGAAGCGGCGTGATTCGGGACTGCTGGGCTAGGACTTCGGATAACCGAAAGAATACTCCTCGAGAATCGCGAAATCCAAAATCGGAAGCCAGGCGTCACTTCTTCGCTGCGCCGCCCTTCGCCGCACCGCCCTTTGCTGCCGGGGCCGCAGCCGCCGGCGCCGCAGCGCCCTCGGCGCCTTCCTCGCCTTCCTTGGCCTTTTTCTTCTTCTTCTTCATCGCCAGCTTGCGGACGCGCACCTTCGGCAGGCCCAGCGGCGAGTCGCCGTCTTTCCAGCGCTCGGTCTCTTTGAGCCGATCGATGCGCTCGGCGCGGCTCAACACGCTGCGATTGCTCGTGGCTCCGCGGCGGACTTTCAGGCTTTTGTCGATGGTCATGGCGAGGGACTCCGAAGCAAGCCGCTTCGAGCGGCCTGGCGAGAGTTGCGGTGTTCCGGCATGCATCCCCAGGACGCGCCGAGCCCGGCATTTTACCGCCCCCCGCCAACCCCCGCAATCGGGCTGCCGCCAAGGTAGAGATACCGTTTGCGTTGTCACGCCGAGGTCCGCCGAGGGGTCCGGTCGGATCCCTCGGAAGACCTCGGAATGACAGTGACGCGGCGACGCAAACGGTATCACTACCGCCGTCAATTCTACGCCGCCGACCGCGGCCGCACGATGGCCGCCGTGATGAGCGCCATCAGCACCCCGGCCCCCAGCGTGTATGCCACCTGCCCCGCGGCATACCGCGGCGTGTGGAACCACCAAATGACGTTCCCCACGTTGGTCCAGATCGCCGCGATTAGGCTCACCAGCGTCAGCAACGCCACTCGGCTGGAATAGCTGGAAAGAGCGTTGCCTCCCATTGCCAGCACGGCGGCTCCTAGCACGGCGACCACGAAACCGAGAACAAACCCCTTGACCATCATCGCTGGGTCCATCGGCGATGTGCCTGACCGGTGATAGGCCAGGTGAAATCGCGGACCTTCCGCCAATTTTTTTCGCCACTCGGCTTCCGCCGCTTCGTCGCCCGATTCGGCCATCGGTCCGGGATAAATGTACATCCCATCCGGCGTTTGCGTCGCCCGCAGCGGCGGCAGCAAGTCGCGCTCGGCGGCCGCCGGCAAGGGAGCCATGAGCTTCGCGCTCATGTTCAGCACTGGCCCCCAAAATACGAAGCCCCAAACGAACATCGCGATCGCCGACAACGCCGCAGCGCTAACCACGCGCATCGCCATGGAGAATCTCCTTGTTAGCCGCGACGCGGAGGTCCGCCGCAGCGGAGCGCGCCCGCGCCGCCGGCCGCCTTACTTCACATCCTCGTGCTTCACCACGCGAATCGCATTGAGAAACTGCTTCATGGACTGGAACCGGTTCTCCGGCTCCGGCTCCATGCACTTGTGGATGGCGTCGCGCAACGTGGGATGGATTTTCGGATAATATTTTTCGAGCCCCGGCGGCTTCGACAGGCCGTGCCCCATCGCCGCCAATCCGTCACCCCCGCCCCGCGTCCACGGCAGTTCGAACGCGAACATCTCGTACACCGACACGCCGAACGCGAAAATGTCGAGCCGGTGATCGGTCGGCTTGCGCCGCACCACCTCCGGCGCCATGTAATTCGGCGTCCCGGTGCGAATGCCAGGCTGCATAAACTCCTTGCGAGCGGGCACGGTCAGCCCAAAGTCGATGAGTTTGAGCGACGAGCCGTCCTTCGAGCAGACGAAATTCCGCGGGCAGACGTCGCGGTGGATGTACCCCGCCTCGTGGACCGTCATCAGCGCCTCGGCCGCCTGCGTCGCCAGCGCCAGCCGATGGCCGTCGAGCAGAGGGCTCCTGCCGATAATCAGCGAGTTGAGACCGGGACCGTCCAGGTACTCCATGACGAGGAATTGCTCGCCCTTGGTCGTCGTGCCGTACCCCAAGGTAGCGACGATCCGCGGGTGGTTGAACTGCGAGGCGATCTGCCCCTCGCTGGGCTTGTCGAGCCCGCGAAATCGCATGTCGAGCTGATCGGTCTTGTCCTTGTCGAGAATCTTCAGGCCGACGATCTGCGCCGTCTGGCGATCGCGGGCCATGTGAAAATTCGACATCGTGCCGCTCACCGCGTCGCGCAAGATTTCATAGCGGCGGTTGACGTCGACGCGTCCGCCCTCGATCAACGATTTGAAGAACCCCGTGATGCCCATGAAGCAAAGACGCAAGCGGCAGGAAAAGTGGAGCGAGGCGGATACTTCCAATCTAAGGAGCACTCCACGAGGGAGCAAGTTAGCCCCCGGTCAATGACCGGGGGGACCAGAGACGCGGCCCCAAGCGCCCAGTCCCCTCACCGCTTGCCGCAATAGTCGATGACCCGGGCAATCTCGCTCTTCAACTCGTCGCGATGAACGATGCGGTCGATGTACCCGTGCTTCAGCAGAAACTCGCTCGTCTGGAATCCCTCGGGCAGCGACACGCGAATCGTGGCCTTAATCGTCCGCGGCCCGGCGAAGCCGATCAGCGCCTTGGGCTCGGCGAAAATGACGTCGCCCAGCGACGCGAAGCTCGCCGCGACGCCGCCCATCGTCGGATTGGTCAGCACCGAGATGTATAATCCGCCCGCCTGGTCGAACCGCGTGAGCGCCGCCGACACCTTGGCCATCTGCATGAGCGAATAGATCCCCTCGTGCATCCGGGCGCCGCCGCCCGAGCCGCTGATGATGATCAGCGGCAGCCGCTCCGCGGTGGCCCGCTCCACGAGCCGCGTGAGCCGTTCGCCCACGACCGACCCCATGCTGCCCATGATGAACGCCGAGTCGGTGACGCCGAACGCCACGCGCCGCGCCCGAATCATCCCCGTGCCGGTGAGCGCCGCGTCGCGCAGCCCGGTGCGCTGCTGTTCAGCGGCCAGCCGCTCGGGATACCCCTTCTTGTCGGAAAATTCCAGCGGATCGACGGCCGACAGGTTGGCGTCCCACTCGTCGAACGTCCCCGCGTCGAGCATCGAGGCGACCCGACCGCGGGCGCTCAGGTACATGTGAAAGCCGCACTCGGGGCAGACGTTGAACCGCGCTTCGCAGTCCTTGCGGTAGATCATCGCCCCGCAATCGTCGCAGCTCAGCCACAGGCCGCTGGGGACGCCGCGCTTATCGGCGCGTTTGGCCTTCTCGCCGTCGGGACGCTGCTGCTTCCCGCGGTCGGGGCTCTTGTCGCGGTCGCCGGGGGCTTCGGTCTCGCTCATGGCCATGGCGCTTGAGTATACCAGCCGAAACCACCCGCCGGGAGACAGACCGTCGTTCCGCAGACGGGCATCGAACCTGTCACCCCGAGGTCCGCCGAGGGCGTCCGGATTGCGACAGGAACTTGCGGCTGGACCCCTCGGCGGACCTCGGGGTGACCGCGCAGCACGACGCCGCCAGGAGCGCTTCACGCAATCGGCGCCGCAGGAACCTCCAGCGGCTCCCACAGTGGCGACTTGCTGCAGTCGCCCGAGCAAACCGTCGGCGACGCCCCCTCCCGTACCATGCACCGCAGCACGCTCGCCAGCGGCTGACCCAGCACCAGCGCGATCGTCCCCGTTTTGTGCTTTTTGGCGAGCTTGGCCAGCGCCTTCTGCAGCCGCTGGCGCGCCTCCTGCAGCGTCTCGCCTTCCGGCGGGCACACGGTCTCGGGCTTCTCCTGCCACTGACGGTAGACCTTCGGCTGCTTCGACTTCACCTCCTCGAACAGCATCCCTTGCCACAGCCCTTGATTCAGATTGTGCAAGCTGTCGATCGTCTTCGGCTTGAGCTTGAGCCGCTCGCCGAGAATTTCTGCCGTCTCATGGGCGCTGCGGCACGGTCCGGCGTACAGCGCCGCGATCGACGCCTGCTGCGCCGCCAGCTCCGCCGCCCCGGCCAAGACTTCGCTGCGGCCATCCTCGCTCAGCGGCACATCGAGCGTCCCCTGGATGCGACCCTGACAGTCATACTCCGTCCGGCCGGAACGAATCAGCAAAATGTTCAACATGGATTGTGCAAAATCTGCCCCTCAGGACTCGCCCCGCGTCAACCGACCGCGGCTAGCTTGTTCAGCTCCGCCATACTCTCGGCATAGCTCTTGTTCGTGTTGCGAAAGATCGCCGAACCCACCACGAGCATCTGCGCCCCGGCGGCCGTGCAGTCGGCGATCGTTTCGGCGTTTACGCCGCCGTCCACCTCCAGCACCAGCCGGTCGCCGTACTGCCGCTTCAGCGTCCGCAGTTTCTCCAGCGCGACTGGCTCGAACTCCTGCGCCCCGAACCCCGGCGTCACGCTCATCACCAGCACCATGTCGCACAGCGGCAGGGACGCGGCGATCGACTCCAGCGGCGTCGCCGGATTGATCGCCAGGCTCGCCACGGCGCCGCGACTGCGAATTTGCTCGAGCACCGGCCGCGGGTCATCGACCGCCTCGGCGTGAATCGTCACGCTGTCCGCGCCCGCGTCGATGAACGCGTCGACATATTCGCCGGGCTTGGAAATCATCAGGTGCGCGTCGAGCGGCAGATCGGTAATCCGCCGCACCGCCTCGACGATCGGCATGCCGTAGGTGATGTTTGGCACAAAGTTGCCGTCCATCACGTCGAGGTGCAGCGCCCGGGCGCCGGCCGCTTCCACCGCGCGCACTTCCTCCGCCAGGCGTCCGAAGTCGCACAACAAGAGCGACGGCAGGATCACCGGCGGCGGCTGGCGGAGGGCGTCGAAACGTCGGCGATGCGACATGGAAGAATCGGCCAAGACGGGAGCGGCGTGCGTTGCCGAGTCAGAAACGGCCGTCGAGCGAGCGACGGCGTGAGGGGCCATGAAGGAGCGAGTCGCTCGCAGCGCTCGGGGCGCCAGGGGTGCAAAAGCGGGGAAAGCAAACTTCGGGCAAACGGCGACGATTCTACTCCGCCGGTGGTCCGCCGCTAGGGCGTATCTTGCGCCTGACGCGGTAACCCGTTAAACTTCAACGACTTCCGCCATTATACGCAGGGAAACCTCCGGCATTGAGCCCCCGGTCCTTAACCGGGAGCTAAGTGACGGTGCGACGCCCCTTCGCGCCGCTCACGAATCCTCCAAATCCTCGCTCCGCGGCAAGTCCGCCGGCGACGACACGCCAAACAGCCTGTTGAACCGCTCCGTCGGAAAGTACCGCGGACCGCGCGGCGCCGCGGAGGCCCGCTCGACCCGCACTAACTGCCGGCGCACAAGCTGCGCCAGGATCGCGTAACTCTGGGCGCCGCGCAGCCGGTTGACCTCGTCGGCCGCCACGCCCGGGCGATAGGCGACCACCGATAACACCTCCAGCGCCGCCGGCGTGAGCCGCGCGGCTCGCACCTGCCCGCGGAACCGCTCCCGCAGCGGCGCGAACTCCTCCCGCACCTGCAATCGATGGCCGCCGGCGCCGCTCACGATTTCATACGCCGCCCCATCCCGCCGATACGCCTCGTTGAGCTCCGCCGTCAGGGCGTCGACCTCCGCCGGCGTCACGTTTCGCAGATGCGACGCCATTTCGGCGCTGGACAACGGCCGGCCGTCGGCGGCGCCGACGAACAACATCCCTTCCACAATCATCCGCGGCGTCACCGGGCCGCCGTCGCCGCCTGGCGTCGCCAACTCGTCGTCCGACTCGACCGCCACCGGCGGCCGCGACGCTTGGGCGCCGGCGAGCGATGTGGCGCCCATCAGCCGGGCAAAGGCCGTCGACAATCGCTCGAGCGAGAATCGCCCCGGCGCCGGATCAGATTCCGTTGGTGCGTCGCCCATGACCGCGGATCATACGCCCACGGACGGCAAGCGCAAAAGAGCAGCCGTTGGGGGTGGCATGCCCTCGTCCGCGTGGGCAT
>JBIOVA010000005.1:0-28001 GCA_044867485.1 Lacipirellulaceae bacterium
CGGGTACCCAGCGCCCACTGCTGGACCAGCCAGCAGTGGCACCCGCCTAACGTGCAGTCAACATGCTATACGCCCGCCCAAAAACTCTCGCTGCCATCGCCCTCGCCATCCTCGCCGCGTTCGCGCCATCGCTTTCCGCCCAAGATAAAGTCACCCTCGCCCTCAATTGGAAAGCCCAGCCCGAACTCGGCGGCTTCTACCAGGCGCTGGCCGACGGAACGTATCGCGACCACGGCCTCGACGTCACGATCAAGCCCGGCGGCCCAATGATCAACAACCGCCCGCTGCTGGCCTTCGGCCAGGTCGACTTCCTGATCGCCACCAACCTGCTCCAACCCTTCGACGCCGTGAAGCAGGGCATCCCCACCCGCGTGGTTGCCGCGTTCTTCCAACGCGATCCGCAGTGCTTGTTGGCCCATCCCGACTCGGGCTACAAAACCTGGGACGACCTCAAGCAGGCCCCGCTCTACATGGGCAACACCGGCCGCCAAAGCTTCTTCCGCTGGCTGGCCGCGTCCCAGGGCTTCCAGCGCAGCAAGCTGCGGCCGTACAACCACAGCCTCACGCCGTTCCTCGTCGACAAGACCGCCGTCATGCAGGGCTTCGCCACGGCCGAGCCGAAGCGCGTCGAGGAAGCCATCGGCCGCATGCCCGCCGTGTTTCTGCTGGCCGACCACGGCTGGTCGAGCTACTCGACGCTGTTGGAGACGCGCAACGAGCTGATCGAAAAGAACCCCGACGTCGTCCAGCGCTTCGTCGACGCGTCGATCCTCGGCTGGCAACGTTATCTTCACAACGAGGACGTGAGCGCCGCCAACGCCCTCATCCAGCGCGAGAACACGACGCTCACCGACAGCCAGATTGCTTTCTCGCGCGAACAGATGCGCAAGCTCAACCTCGTCAGCTCCGGCGACGCTGCGTCAAGCATCGGCGCCATCGACCCGCAGCGCGTCCGCGACTTCTACCAATCGATGGTCGTAGCCGGCATGTACGCCGAGGGCGACGTCGAGCCCGACCAGGCGATTTCGGTCCAATTCGTCGACAACGGCCCGGCAGTCGACTGACGAGCTACCGCTTTCCTCCCCATTTTGCTTGACCCGACTTCGCCCGAGCGCCTATGAGCGAAACCCACAATCGCGGAAAATTTCAATTCAGCCTGAAAGCTTTGCTCATCATCCTTATGCTCATTGCAGTGGGCGCTGGGATGTACGTGGTGGGATACCAGCGCGGATACAACGCTGCGAGAGACGAATACCTCTTCGGTTTAAGTAGACAAAAAATATTCCATCCAACTACTTAATCGGAAAGGAAATGGGGACGGGAGTCAAATTTGGAGATGCGAGTCGAATTGACTCCCATCCCCTTTATTCTCAAAAAAGGGACCGCGTCGCCCAAGCGTCCGCCCGCAACTCCAGAACTGTCCGCAGATGACGCAGATTCTCGCGGATTCAGGAAGGTGAATTGAGTGAGAGGAGTGCGACCCATGCCTGTCTGCATCCGGCTGTTGCTCCTACTCTTATCCGCATTTCATCTGCGAACATCGGCGACATCTGCGGAAAAAAGCTGGACCAAATGGTTTACGGCGTAGCGTGGCGCCCGCTCTGGCGAGCGGCCGCAGGGCTGTTCTCAGGCGCGCCCAGCCGCCGGTTGTCGGCGCAACTCGCCTTCCCTCCTCACGTTGCGCTTGGCCCAAAAACCTCGCCGCGACCCATTGACTTCGGCCGCCAATCTGTTACTATACAAATGTTCCGTTGAGCGATGCCCAATTTCGCTCAAACACTAACGTTGGCGCTCCCATGGGCGCCAACCTCGGCATCGAGACGAAACGCGACGCGACCCACCGCGGCGCGAACGAAACACGAGCCGTAGGAGCCTCTCCCAGCCTTAACTCGAGCTGGCGAGAAGCTCCTACGGCTCGTGTTTTTTATGCCCTCGCCACTCACCACTCACCACTCACTCCCACGAGGCCCACCATGCCCGCATATCCCGGCCGCCGCCGCGAGTTCACCTACGCCAAACGCCGCGAGCTGCTCGACCACATTGGCCAGGGCGCCACGGTCGAGGAGGCCGCCCAGATCGGCATCTCGCTCCGCACCGTCCAGCGCGAGGCCCGGCACAACGAATTCTTCGACCACGACCTGCAACTGGCCCTCCACGCCGCCCCGGTCGACCCCCACAAGCTGGTCGCGCGGGCCGCGCGGACCCACTGGCGGGCCGCGGCCTGGCTGCTCGAGCGGACCGATCCCGACCGCTTTGCCAAACGGCCGCCCAACTCCTGTCGCCCCGAAACGTTGCGGGAAATGAGCGACTGGCTCATCGAAACGGCCCTCGAGGCGACGTCGCCCGAGCAGCGCGAAGCGGTCTTTCGCCGCATGCGCACGGTCGCCGACAAGGCGCTCGACGTACTCATGCCCGACCAGCACGATGTGCGCCGCGCTCTGGTTGGCGAGTTGCCCCATCGGCCGATGCCGCTGTCGGACCACGAGTTTGCCAAGACGCTCCGCGACGAGTATGCCAATTCCGTGCGCGTCGTTGACGACCGCCCGCCAAGCGCGGTTGGCGTGCCAAGCAATGCGGCGGGCCGCTTGCCCGCCGCCCCGGCGGGCCGTTTAACCGCCGCGCCGCCGGCCGGCGGACTCCGGGCCCAAACGCCTGCCGCGAGCCCCGAAGCGGCGCTCAGCACGACGCCGCCGGAAGCGGCGTCGGTCGCCGACCCCGTCGCCTTCTACCGCGCGCAACCTCCCCGAAAGCCGCCCGCCGGCCGCCCGAGCGAGCGCATCGCCGACTTTCGGCTCCTCGACTCCGACATGATGGATGCCGAGTGGCGCTATCCGCTTCCCGATGAGGACGACGCTGAAGCTGAGGACGCTAGTTCCACCGCTCCCAATGTGGGAGGCGTCTCCGACGCCGATTCCCGACGCCACCAGCCACTTGGGAACGACTCGATCGATCGCGGTCGGAGACCGCTCCCACAACATGGCGGCCGTGTCTCGTACGATCCCCCGAACGGGGGAATTATGTCGCCGAAAATGAGCGCGGCGACGCCGCGCACGTACGTACGGGCGCCCATCAAGCCGCGCGACCCAACGGCTCAAAAAGCTACCGACCGCCGCCGTGCAAGAACCATCAGCGCGGCAAGCGCCAAAGTCATCGTCCCCGGCTCCGGGACTTCGCCAATCGCTGCTGCCAGCGCCCCGGGCCCGTTCGCCGCGTCGTAGTCGGCCTCGAAGATCCGGAAGTCGTCGAAGTCGTTCGCGTCGTCGCCGTTCAGATCGCCGCGGCCGTACTGCTGGGCGTTGCTCAGCCCGGCGAGGCTCGTCAGGTGGTGCTGGATAAACACCCGCCAGTCGTCGAGATCGATCCCACCGTTGAAGTCGAGATCGCTCCGCCCGAACGGCAGCCCACCGTTGCCGACGAACTGAACCGTGCCAAACGTGGTCGTGCCGTCGCCCAGCGTCACGCTCAAGACCAGATCCTCGGATGGCGACGGGATCCACCCGTCGCCTGGGCTGAGAGAGAATTGCGCACCGTCGGCAAGCGCGCCGCCGTCGCCCAGCGACGCCTCGCGGAACGTTGTGAGGCTGCCGACGGTCGACGTGATCTCCCAGGCGTCGTCGGGGTCGACCGAGCCGTCGCCGCCCGGCGGCTCGTCGTAGTTGCCCGTGATGGGCGTGAACGCCGCCGCGTTGATCGAGCCGCTGAGCGACGAAATCGAGTAGGATCGCAGCCCCGTCGCCGCGCCTGTGTTGTTCGCAAACGTCATCGCGCCGGTCTCGCGATTCACCGTCAACGTGATCGGCAGATTGGGCGTCACGCGAAAGATTTCCCCCAAGCCCGCGTTGGGGTACTGGCCGTTGAAGTTGCTCTGCGGCAGCGTGCGGTTTCCGAAGTCGACAACGTACAGGTTCCCCGCATTGTCCTCGCCAAACGACACCATGTGGTCGAGCCCCGCCAAATCGGTAGCGCTCGTACTGGGAAGGTACGTGGGATCGGTCGAGTCGCGGACCAGCGAATTCCAGAACGCCGTCACGTCCGTGCGCGTCCCATTGGCGCCGTTGAAGGCCGCCGACGGCGTGTCGCGATCGAATTCGAGCTGATACACCTTTTGGGTTACGAACTCAGAAAAGAAATACTTGCCCTGCAGCTCCGCGATCGGCCCGCGGTACACATATCCGCCGATCCACGCCTGGTCGCCGCTGGCGTGCGTCTTTTGTTGGATCGGATTGAGGGCGGTCACGCCCGTGAAGGGATTGACATTCGTCTGCGGCGCCCCGCTGATGCCGCTGGGGGCCGTGCCTTCGAGCTGCGGCCAGCCAAGGTCGACCGGCGGTCCCGCGACGTTCGACCCCGCCTTGATGAAGTCGACTTCCTCCAACACCGTCTCGCCAACATCGCCGATCCACATGTCGCTGTTGGCGCGATCGAAGCTGACGCGATACCCGTTGCGAACGCCCGTGACCCACACCTCGCCCAGCCCTGCCGCCGGCACGACATTGCCCCCTTGCCGCACCGTCCCCATGATCGGCGAGCCCGGATGCGCTGCATTGTAGACAGGGATCGGGTTCGTCGCCGGGATGGCAAAATTCTTCAGCGCGTCGGCCGGGTAAGCGTCGGAGCCCGCCACATCGACCCGCAGAATCTTCCCGGCCACGTCGCTGGGATTCTGCGACGGCCGGCCGGTCGTCGACGTGCCCGCGTTGTAGCCATTGCCGAACGAGCCGTCGCCCGTGGAAATGTAAAGGTAGTTGCGCTCGGCGCCCTGAGCATTGGGATCAAAGCCGATCCAGTCGACGGTATGGTTGTTCTGCGCGTTGTTCGCGTACTGCAAGATCATTTTGCTGAACGTCGCCGTACCGCCGGGGCCGATCGTGTACTCTTCGACCTTGTTGAGGGCCGTCGTCCCCCGCTCGGCGAGCGACACATACATCTTCTGATACCCAGGCGTCCCGACCACGTTGAAGTCCGGCGGAAACGCAATCGTCTGCAGGCCCGTGTCGTTCGTCACCTCGCGGCTCGACAGGTCGAGCACGAGCGACTTGTTCCGCGTCGTCACGTCGTACCGCCACACCTTCCCCATGTCGTTGACGGCCCCGAAGCCGCCAATCGTGTCGGAGGTCCGCTCGGAGAAGTACAGGATGTTCGCCGCGTCGCCTGGCGCCTGCGTCACAAAGGTGGGCTGATTGAGCCCAGCGGCAATGCGCTCGAGGTGGTAACTCTGCCCGGTCGCAACGCGCGCAGCGAGGGCGACGACCAGTAAGACGAACGATGAACGACTGCCGCAGACTAGGCGCATGCCGTGATCCACCCCATCACGTGACGTTACGGCGCGGAAGATCAAGCGCACGCCGCGCCTGCCGACAGATAAGCCCCTCCGCTCCCCGCCGTCGATTATGGATGGCGCCCCCAGGGGAGTAAAGCAAACTGCCCGCCTCGCGTCGGCCGAAATGCGCAAATCCCGTGATTGGCGCGGGTCGACCAATTTTGCGCACGCCACTTTTGCGCAAGAGCTAAGATGGGCGGGCCACGCACAAAGGGACAAGACTCTCCCGTGCGCACTCGGTCGATCAGTACGCATTCTCCTGCTTAAACACGACCAGCGCCGTCTTCAGCAGAATCTTCAGATCCATCCACAGCGACCACTCGCGGATGTACCGGTGGTCGAATTCGACGCGCCGCTCCATCTTCTCCAGCGTCTCCGTCTCGCCGCGGGCGCCGTTGACCTGGGCCAGCCCCGTGATCCCCGGCTTCACCTTGTGCCGCAGCATATAGCCGTCGATTTGAGCTCGGTATTGCTCATTGTGAGCCGTCGCGTGCGGCCGGGGGCCCACCAGCGACATGCTCCCGCCGATCACGTTGAACAACTGCGGCAGCTCGTCGAGCGACGTCTTCCGAAGCACGCGGCCGATCGGCGTGATCCGATCGTCGTCCTTCGACGCCTGCGTCACAACCGCGCCGTCCTCGCACACCCGCATCGTGCGGAATTTCCACACGCGGATCTCCTCGCCGCTCAGCCCGTAGCGCTTCTGCCGGAAGAACACGGGCCCCGGCGAGGTCCATTTGATCGCAGCGGCAATCGCCGCCATCGGCGCCGCCACGAGCGCCAGCGTGAACAACGCGAGCGCTAGGTCGAATCCCCGCTTCAAAACGCCGTCGATCCCGCTGATCGGCGTTTCGAAGACGCTGACCACCGGCAAGCCGTCGATTTGGTTCCACCGCGCGTGCAGCATTTGGAACACGAAGAAGTCGGGCACGATGTACACGCTCGCCGTCGTGTCGCCCAGTTGCTGGAGGTAGTTGCGAATCCGCTGCTCGGCCCGCATCGGGAACGTGATGAAGATCATGTCGACGCCGCCGCCCCTGGCCAACTGCACGAGCTGCCGCAGGTTGCCCGCGTGCGGCCGCTCTTCGCCGGACAGGGCTTTGGTCCGCCGCTCGGGCCGGTCGTCGTAGTAGCCGACGAACTCCAGGCCCAGCTCCGGCGAGTTTTGCACATTCCGCGCAAGCTGAAGCGCCAGCGGGTTCACGCCGCAGATCGCGAACTTCCGCGTGTTGAACCCTCGCTTCCGCAGGTTCCGCAGCAGCATCCGCAGCACGATCCGGGCGCTCACCATGACCAGCGGCGTCAGCGCCAGCCACGCCATCTTGGCCGCGTAGCTGAACTCGCCGTTGTACTGCGTGAGCAGGCCGATCCCCAGCACGGCCGGCGCCGTGTAGATCCAGTTCACCAGCACGGTCCACAACTCGAATGACAACCGCGACCCGCGCCAGTTGCGGTACAGGCCGCTGACTTCCGTCGCCACTTGGTGAACCAGTAGCGTCGTGGCGCCCACGACGGCGAGACTGGGCAAATGGCCGGAGTCGGTCAGGTCGATGACCGCCGCGATCGATGCGAGCATGGCGCCCGCATCAGTCACGCGATACAGCACATCAACGAGCGACCGCGGAGCGCGAACCTGAAACTGCGAATTGCCGAACATGGCGACCTACATTAAGAGGCGTTGAGACGAGAATCCCCGGGGGTGGCGCCTCGTGACGAACACGCAAGCGCCCGGCCCCTGAAGTGTAGGTTTCGCCCCGATCCGCTCGCCCTCGCATGGGCAAACGCCCCGTGCTTCGCCGCTTCGCTTCCTGATCGATGCGCCGCAAAACCCGCGCAAACCGCGCTCCCGCCCCTGGTTTTTGCGGAACAAACGCCCCGCACGCGGCGTCTCACCACGTAGGCCCGCTCGTGTTTGTCTGGACCTCGCCTTCGATTCTCGCGTAGAACTTAGGGCGCATCCGCCCGCCCCCGCCTCCTCTGGAACCAAGCGACTCCGGGCGTCGATCGCCCGCAGGCGCCCCTGCGAATCCCCCGAAGAAACAGCACAATGACCCCGATTCCCAAGCTCGCACTTGCCGGCCTCCTGGCGGCGGCCGCCGCATTGGCCGCCGAGCCCGGCGCCGACCGCGCACAGGCCCGTAAACTCATGGACGACGGCAACTACCGCGAAGCGCTCGACCAGTTCCGCGAGCTGACCCTCGTCGAGCCCGCCGCCGCGATCACTGCGGAAGAGAGCACCGCGCTGGCCGAAGACTACCGCCGCGCGCTCGCTTGTTATCAGCAGCTCAACCGGGTGAGCGAGGTCGACGCCTATCGCGAGCAGGTCGCCGCCAAACATCCGCGCGACTGGCGGATCGTCGCCGCGGTGGCGCAAAGCTACCTCGACTTCGCTCATCACGGCTTCATGGTCGCCGGCGAGTTCCGCCGCGGGGAACATCGCGGCGGCGGCGAGATGGTTCACGCCACGTCGCGCGATCGCGTGCGCGCCCTGCAACTCTTCCGGCAAGCCTACACGCTCGTCGACGACGATTTTGCCGCACAGAAAACGGGCGACGCGTTCTCGCTCGCCAGCGGTTTCACAAGCGCGCTGATGCCCGGCGGCTACTACCAGGCGTGGAAGCTGCAGGTGCTTACCGACCTGGAAACCCTCCCCGATTACGATCCCGGCTACGGCTACTACGGCGAAGCCCCGCGCGGCGCGCCCGTCGACGCCGAGGGCAATCCGCTCTACTACGAGAAACCGTCAAGCTGGGACGCCGCCGTCAGCGACGGCGAACGCTGGCGCTGGATTCTCGCCCGCCGCACGGCCTGGCAGCCCGACACCGAGCACCGCGAGCTGCGCGAGCGCGCCGACTTCCTCCGCTCCCAGTTCGGCGTGCGCACGATGGCCGATTACGGCTGGTGGTTCGCCCGCCAGACTGACGACGCCGACGTCGCCAAGAGCACGTTCGACCTCGACACGCTTGGCGAGGACGAAACGATGGCCCGGCTGGCCACGGGCATCAAGCGGTTCAAGCTCCCCGAAGAGCACAACTATCTCGCTCTTTACAAGAAGATGGCCGAGGAATCGACGCGCGGCGACGGCGAGTGGCAAGCCGCCAATTCGACGCTCGCCGAGGAGTTCGAGGACCGCCGGCAATACCCCCGCGCGGCGGAATTGTGGAAGCAGCTCGGCGCCGCCGTTCCGACCAATGCGAACTACGTGGAGCGCCTCACGCAGATCGTCGGCAACTGGGGCCGCTTCGAGCCCGTCGTCACGCAGCGCGCTGGCCGTGGCGCCATGCTCGAATACCGCTTCCGCAACGGCCGCCGCGTCGAGTTCACGGCCCGCCCGGTCAACGTCCGCCTGCTGCTCGACGATGTGAAGGCGTACCTCGCCAGCAGCCCCAACCAACTCAATTGGCAACAGCTCAACATCGACCAACTTGGCCACCGCCTGGTCGTCGAGGGCCAGGAAAAGTACCTCGGCGCCGAGAGTGCCCGCTGGTCGCTCGATCTCGACCCCCGGCCCAACCATTTCGACCGCCGGGTGACCGTCACGACGCCGTTGCAGAAGGCCGGCGCCTACCTTGTCACCGCCCGCATGGACGGCGGCAACATCGAGCGCATCGTCGTTTGGATCGCCGACACCGCGATCGTCAAGAAGCCGCTGCAGAAGAAGGCGCTCTACTACGTTGCCGACGCGGTCACCGGCAAGCCGCTCCCGGCGTGCAACATCGAGTTCTTCGGCTACCGCCAAGAGCAAGTCGGCAACACAAACCGCTACCGCATCGTCACGAAAAACTTCGCGGAAAGCACCAACGCAGACGGCCTGGTGGAACTCCCCGTCCAAGACGAAGGCCGTACCACCTGGCTCGCCATTGCCACCACCCCCGCTGCGGCGCAAGACTCCGCCCGCCTCGCCTACCTCGGCTTCAGCGGCGTCTGGTCCGGCGACTACTACGACCAGGAGTACCAGCAGGTTAAGGTTTACGCGATCACTGACCGCCCCGTGTACCGTCCCGGCCACGAGGTGCACTTCAAATTCTGGGTCGCCAACGCGAAGTTCGATCAGCCAGATGCTTCGCCGTTTGCCGCCCAGTCGTTCGTCGTCGAAATCCACGACCCCCGCGGCGAGAAGGTCTACACGAAGTCGTTGGTCGCCGACGCCTATGGCGGCCTCGCTGACTCATTCAAGCTTCCGGCGGGCGCCACGCTCGGACAGTACCAACTGTTCGTCGTCAACCACGGCGGCGGCGCCTTCCGCGTCGAGGAGTACAAGAAGCCCGAGTATGAAGTGACGATCGATGCCCCCAAGGAGCCCGTCCAACTCGGCGACAAGATCACCGCTACCATCAAAGCGAATTATTACTTCGGCTCCCCCGTCACCGAGGCGCGCGTCAAGTACAAGGTCCTTCGCACGACGCACGACGACCCATGGTTCCCGCCCGGCCCGTGGGACTGGCTCTACGGCCGCGGCTACTCGTGGTTCGCCGAAGACTACACGTGGTACCCCGGCTGGAGTCGCTGGGGTTGCATCCGACCGTATCCGTGGTGGGTGTGGCGCGCCCCGCAGCCGCCTGAAGTCGTCGCCGAAGCGGAAGCCGACATCGGCCCCGATGGCACGCTGCAGGTCGAAATCGACACGGCCCCCGCGAAGGAGTTCCATCCCAACAGCGATCACAGTTACCGCATTGAAGCGGAAGTCGTCGATGCCTCCCGCCGCACGATCGTCGCCACGGGCGAAGTGCTCGTGGCTCGTGAGCCGTTCCGCGTGTACGTGTGGGCCCGTCGCGGCTACTACCGCTCCGGCGACACGGTCGAGCTCGACATGGCCGCTCGCACGCTCGACGGCCAACCGGTCAAGGGCGACGGCGTCGTGCGGTTGCTCAAGATCATGTATGAGGAAGGCAAGCCGGTCGAAACCGAAGTCGCCAAGTGGACCGTCCCCACCGACGACGAGGGCCGTGCCACGCTGCAGCTCAAAGCCACCGAGCCGGGCCAATACCGCGTCGCGTACGAAGTCACGGCCAAGGCTAACGGCCCCGACGCGCCGCCGAAGAAAATCGACGGCGGCCAGATGCTCACCGTCCGCGGCGAAGGGTTCGACGGGACGGGCTTCCGCTTCAATTCCGTCGAAATCGTCCCCGACAAGCAGGAGTACGCCCCCGGCGACAAGATTCGCCTGCAAGTAAGCGCCAATCGCGTCGGCGCGGCCGTGCTGCTCTTCGTCCGCCCCGCCAACGGCGTCTATCTGCCGCCGCAGATTGTTCGTCTCACCGGCAAGAGCACCGTCGTCGAGTTGGATGTCGTGGAAAAGGACACGCCCAACTTTTTCGTCGAAGCCGTCTCCGTCCACAGCGGCAAGCTGCACACCGCCGTCCGCGAAATCTTCGTCCCCCCGGCGAAGCGCGTGTTCAACGTCGAAGTGACCCCCTCGGCTGCCGACTACCGCCCCGGCGAGCGCGCCAAGGTGCAGCTCAAACTCACCGACCTCGCGGGCGCTCCCGTCGTCGGGTCGACCGTCGTCGCGATCTACGACAAAGCCCTCGACTACATCGCCGGCAACGCGAAGACCCCCGACATCCGCGAGTTCTTCTGGAAGTGGCGCCGTAGCCACAACCCGCAGAGCGAGACGAATCTCACGCGCGCCGAGGCGCCGGTCGTCAAGCCGAACCAGCCGCAGATGCAAAACGTCGGCGCGTTCGGCGAGAGCACTGCGGACCAGGAAGGCGCCGGCAAGGAATTGAGGATGCTTTCGGCTGGCCGTGGCGGCATGGACCGGTTCAGCGGCGGCGGCGCACTCGACGCCGCCATGCCCATGGCCGCTGCCGCACCCGCTGAAATGGCCATGTCGAAAGACGGCGGGGGCACAGACGCCGCCGCCAACCTCGTCGAGCCCACAATCCGCCAGGAATTCGCCGACACCGCCCTCTGGAAAGGCGCCCTCGAAACCGACGCCGACGGTCTTGCCGAGGTCGAGCTCGACATGCCCGAAAACCTCACCACATGGAAGATCAACGTGTGGGGCATGGGCCGCGGCACGCGCGTCGGCCAAGGCGCCGCCGAGGTCGTCACCCGCAAGAACATCATCGTGCGGCTCCAAGCCCCGCGGTTCTTCGTCGAGCGCGACGAAGTGGTCCTCTCCGCCAACGTCCACAACTACCTCAAGACCGAAAAGCAAGTCACCATCCGCCTCGACCTCAACCCGAAATCTCCGACTCCCTCCCCCTCTGCGGGGAGGGCTGGGGAGGGGGGTGAACTACGCACCGACTCGCCACTGGAACAAATCGTCACCATCCCCCCCGACGGCGAAACCCGCGTCGACTGGCGGGTCCGCGTCGTCCGCGAAGGCCAGGCCGTCGTCCGCATGTCGGCCCTCACCGACGAAGAATCCGACGCCATGCAGATGACCTTCCCGGTCCTCGTGCACGGCATGCTCAAGACCGAGTCGTACAGCGGCGCCCTCCGCCCCGAGGACAAAACCGGCGGCTTCACGTTCACCGTCCCCGAGGAGCGCCGCCCCGAAGCGTCGCGGCTCGAAATCCGCTACTCGCCCACGCTGGCCGGCGCCATGGTCGACGCCCTCCCCTACCTCGCCGACTACCCGTATGGCTGCACCGAGCAAACGCTCAACCGCTTCCTTCCCGCGGTGCTCACCCAACGCACGCTGCAGCGGATGGGCGTCGATCTCAAGGCGATTGCCGAGAAGCGCACCAACCTCAACACGCAAGAAGTCGGCGACGACGCCGAGCGCGCCGCCCAGTGGCAGCGCTTCGACCGCAATCCGGTATTCGACCAGGCCACGCTGAACGACATCGTGAAAACAGGCGTCAACCGTCTCGCCGAGATGCAGCTCTCCGACGGCGGCTGGGGCTGGTTCAGCGGCTGGGGCGAACACTCCTCCGCGCACACCACCGCTACTGTCGTCCGCGGACTGGTGATCGCCCGCCAGAACGACGTGGCCATCGTCCCCGGCGTGATCGACCACGGCGTCGCGTGGCTCAACCGCTACCAAGCGGAGCAGCTCGCCGCCCTCGACAACTGGGACCGCGAAGCCTCGAAGGCCCGCGACAAAAACAAGCCCGCGAAGGCGAGCGCCGACAACCTCGACGCCCTCGTGTACCTCGTCCTCACCGAAACCGAGCACGCAGGCGCCGCCCCCACCGACGCCGACACGCGCCGCCGCACCCGCGACTACGTCTTCAACGACCGTACGAAACTCGCCGTCTACAGCCTCGCCACGTTCGGCCTCGCTCTCGACCTCGAACAAGATGATCCCGAGGTCATGCTCCCGATGGTGATGCGAAACCTCGCGCAGTACGTCCAGCAAGACGACGAGAACCAAACCGCCTGGCTCAACCTTCCGCAGGGCGCCTGGTGGTACTGGTACGGCAGCGAGTACGAGGCCCACGCCTACTACCTCAAGCTGCTCGCCGCGACCAACCCCGACAGTCCCATCGCACCGCGGCTGGTGAAGTACCTCCTCAACAATCGCAAGCACGCCACCTCCTGGAACAGCACCCGCGACACGTCGCTGGTGGTCGAGTCGTTCGCCGACTATCTCGAAGCCACCGGCGAAGCCAAACCCAACCTGTCATTGGAAATCGCCATCGATGGCCAGCGGGCCAAGACCATCGAGATCACCGCCGAAAACCTCTTCACCTTCGATAACAAACTTGTGCTTGAAGGCGATCAGCTCACCGCCGGCGACCATGTCGTCGAGCTCCGCAAGCTCGGCGAGGGCCCGGTCTACTTCAACGGCTACCTCACGAACTTCACGCTCGAAGACCCGATCCACGCCGCCGGCATGGAGCTCAAGGTCGAGCGCCGCTACTTCAAGCTCATCCCTGCCGACGCGACCGCCGTCGTCCCCGGTGGCCGCGGCCAGGCCGTCGACCAGCGCGTCGACAAGTACGACCGCACGCCGATCGAGAACCTCGCGGAGCTCACCAGCGGCGACCTCGTCGAAGTCGAGCTCATCGTCGACAGCAAGAACGACTACGAGTACATCGTCCTGGAGGACATGAAACCCGCCGGCTTCGAGCCCGTCGAAGTCCGCAGCGGGTATAACGGCAACGCCCTCGGCGCTTACGTCGAGTTCCGCGACGAACGCGTCGCTCTGTTCTGCCGCACGCTGGCCCGCGGTCAGCACAGCGCCGCCTACCGCCTCCGCGCCGAAATCCCGGGCCGCTTCAGCGCGCTCCCCACCAAGGTCTCCGCCATGTACGCCCCGGAATTGAAAGCCAACAGCGACGAATGGAAAGTGCAGATCGTCGACTGATCAAGCGCGATTGCAAAGGGTCGACGAGCCGTGGGAACCCGCGTAAACTGGCGGCAAGATTGCCCGCCGCCCGCGAAAGGATTCCCATGCCTGCCGTCGCCGAAGAACGCGTCCTGGTCGTCCCCACGAGCCGCTTCCACGCGCTGGGCCACTTCCAGGGCTTTTCCGCCGACATGAGCCGCTACCTCCCCGCGCTGCTCGAAGGCGACGACCTCGCCTACCGCCCCCGCGGCGAGATGGAGCAGGACCCCAGCTTCAAACAGCTCATCCCCTACGTCGTTTTCCGCCACGTCGACTCCGTCGGCGCCGTTCGCGTCTTTGCGTACACCCGCGGTGGCGGCCAGGGCGAAAAGCGGCTCCACGCCAAACGCAGCGTCGGCGTCGGCGGCCACATTTCTGCCGACGATCACGCCGACGGCGCCACGCATCACGACGTGTACCGCGAAGGCATGCTCCGCGAGCTCGCCGAGGAAGTCGTCATCGACTCCCCCTACCGCGAGCAGTGCGTCGGCCTCATCAACGACGATGAAACCCCGGTCGGCCAGGTTCACCTCGGCGTCGTTCACGTCTGCGACGTCGACGAGCCGCTGGTCCGCCCCCGCGAAACCGACATTCTCGACGCCGGCTTCCGCCCTGTCGCCGACATCCTCGTGGACCTCGACCGCTTCGAGTCCTGGTCGCAAATTGTCATGCGAGCGCTGTTTGGCTAACGCCGATGCTGGATGCTGGATGCTCGATGCTCGATAATAGCAAGTGACGCGGCGCGCCGGTTGGCTTTGTCGCCTCCGTCATCAAGCATCAAGTATCAAGCATCGAGCATCCAGCCTTGTCCCCCATCTACTTCGACAACCACGCGACCACACGCGTCGACCCTCGCGTCGTCGAGGCGATGCTCCCCTACTTCACGGAGCACTACGCCAACGCCGGCAGCGTCCACGAGCTCGGCCGCCAGGCCCGCGAAGCCGTTGATGAAGCCCTGGCGCTGATCGCTTCTGCGGTCGGCGCAGCGCCCGAAGAAATCGTCATCACCAGCGGCGCCACCGAAAGCAACAACCTCGCCATTCGCGGCGTCGCCGAGCACCGCCGCCGCCGCGGCAACCCCCTCGTCAGCGTCCGCACCGAGCACAAAGCCGTCCTCGACCCGCTCGACCGCCTCGTCCGCCGCGACTACGAAGTCACTCTCCTGGACGTGGAACAGCACGGCAGCCCGCGCGCCGGCTGGCTCGACCCGCAGCGCGTCGCCGACGCACTCCGTGACGACACGGCCCTCGTGTCCGTCATGCTCGCCAACAACGAAATCGGCGTCATCCAACCACTCGCCGAGATCGCTGCCGTGTGCCGCGAGCGCGGCGTCACGCTCCACTGCGACGCGACGCAAGCCGTCGGTAAAATCCCCGTCGACGTCCATGAGCTCGGCGTCGACCTCATGAGTTTCACCGCCCACAAGCTCTACGGCCCCAAAGGCGTCGGCGCCCTGTACGTCCGCCGCTCGCGCCCCGTCGTGCGCCTCGACCCCCAAATCACCGGCGGCGGCCAACAGCACGGCCTCCGCAGCGGCACGCTCAACGTCCCCGGCATCGTCGGCTTCGCCCGCGCCCTGGAACTCGCCGTCGAAGAACTCCCCGCCGAAATGCCCCGTCTCGCCGCCCTGCGAAACGCCCTCTGGAAACAACTCGCCGCCCGCGTCCCCAATCTCGCCCTCTGCGGCCCGGCGCTGGAAATCCAGGAGTCAGGAGTCAGGAATCAGGGGGCAAACGCGCCGACTCTGTCCTTCCCCATTCCCCATTCCCCATTCCCCCTTCTGCCTCCTCCCCTCCGCCTCCCCCACAACCTCAACATCGCCGTCCCCAACATCGACGGCGAAGCCCTGTTGATGAACATGCCGCGCATCGCCGTCAGCAGCGGCGCCACGTGCAGCGCAACGGACCCCGCCCCCAGCCACGTCCTCATGGCCCTCGGCCTCACGCCCGACGAAGCCCGCTGCACCCTCCGCTTCGGCCTCGGCCGCTTCAATACCGACGCTGATATCGCCGTCGCCGTCGACCAACTCGCCGCCGCCGTCCAATTGCTCTCCCCCTCCCTCGAAGGGATGGGAGCAACCGAGCACGGTCGCCCGCGGCGACCGAGCGCAGGGCGGTAGTCGGGTCCGTAGGACGGGGAGGGATTCCCGCCGTCACAACCCCTAACACGCGACAAGTCCAAATTGCATAATGCAACGTGACGCCGCCTCTCCAATCGTGAACCGCTCCAATCGGCTCACGCTCCTCTAATGTAATGGGGATCGATTCGATGTTGCGAGCATTGGTACTCCCCGCGATTGTCGTCACAATCTTCGTCGCGAGACAACCCGCCTCTGCGCAAACGGTCAAGGAATCCGTCGTTGCCGCCGGGCTGCACGTCGATGCGCATGAGCCGATCAACTCGGCCGAAGCAGCCGACCCCGGACGCCGCTTCGAGATCGCCAACGGCGACGCGCGCGTGCCCGTGGCCGTCGTCCGCGGCACGCCTTACGAGATGGGACGCCAGCTTGGTCGACTCATGCGGGCCGAGATGCAGCAGTACGTTCCCCAAGCGCTCGAAGGCTTCAAGCGGGAGCTCAAACTCGACGACGCGGCTCTCGACCAGACCTGGGCGATCACCGCCGGCTTCACCGACCCCCGCGTCCACCAGCAACTCGCCGGACTCGCCGAGGGCAGCGGCGTGCCCGTGCGACTGCTGCAGCACGTTCACTGCCTGCCCCTGCTCATGCCGTATTCTTGCAGCAGCATTGCCGCCTGGGGTTCCGCCACCGAAGACGGCCACCTCTACCAGACCCGCAACCTCGACTGGTCCCTCGAAGCCGGCGCCCACGAGTTTCCCGTCCTCGTCGTTTACCTTCCCGATGACGGCCACGCGCACGTCACACCCACCTTCGCGGGATTCATCGGCGCCCACTGCGGCATGAACGACGCCGGAATCGTGCTCTCCGAAATGGGCGACTCCCCCGAGCGCGAGGCCCCCTACAACCTCCAGGCGCCCCACTTCACCGCCTGGTTCCGCACGCTGCTTTACGACGCCGACTCGCTGACCGCCGCGCTCGACGCCTTTCACGCCACCCCCCAGACCAAGCGCTACCACTTCGTTTTCGGCGACGGACGCAACGAAAATCGCGCCGTCAAGATTCGCACCGCCGCAGCCAACCCCGACAACGTCGCGATCGACGTCTGGACCGACGCCGACGCGGGCGACGAGCTCGCCCCCAACACGCTCTCTTGCGTCGTCTATCAGGACGAAGGCCGCGGCGCCTTCCCCACGCTCCAAACCGAACACGGCAAGCTCAACGGCGAGCGCCTCATCGAGCTCGCCAACCGCATCCCGATCAAAGGCGGCAACGTGATGATCGGCGTCTTCGACGCCACCGCCATGCGGCTCTGGGTCAG
Organism: Lacipirellulaceae bacterium; assembly: GCA_044867485.1. Classification (GTDB taxonomy): domain Bacteria; phylum Planctomycetota; class Planctomycetia; order Pirellulales; family Lacipirellulaceae; genus Lacipirellula. The sequence continues at coordinate 17,003 of JBIOVA010000005.1, forward strand.
CTACGCCCACGGCAACCAGGAGGCGTACCAGCGCCCCTACGTCTTTCTGGACCTGGCAACCCTCGACGCCGACGAAGACGGCCAACCCGATTGGCCCGGCGCCCGGTGACGGCGCCATCAGCGGCAAGCCCCCCGCTACGTCACAAGCTCGTACATCCCCTGGCTCCCCTTCTTCAGCCGCCCCTGCGCGACGAGCGCATCCCACACCGAGCGCGGATACTGACTGGGCGGCGTGATCGCCACGATCCCCGACGGCCGCCCGCCGGTCATCGGCCCGTAGCCTAGCTTCGACTCGCTATCGAGCTGCGTCAGCTTCAGCCGCTTCTTGAACGCCTTGAGCGCCCGCGTCAGCTCCTCGGGCGGATGCGCGACCGTCGGAGCGGGCGATGCCGCCGCCAGCTCGCCAAGCGGCTGCCCCGTGGTCAGGTCCTCGGCGCCCATTCGATTGGGCGCTGACGGCTCGGATTCACTCATTGCCACATTCCTCCTGCGAACGCCCCAACGGGGCAGCCCTACGTCAGCCAAGGCCGAAGTCCCGAGACCACGATACCCGATATGTCCTCAAAGCCCCATCGGGGAGGCGCTGGCCACCGCTCCCGCAAACGCCCGTCGACTCCAGGACCCCGTTCGATTTCTCGAAAAAACGCCAACTTCCGCGCGTCACCCAGAGCTAAATGGGAACTGTCCCCCTCGCCTTCCACCGCGAAACACCGCACACAGGCCCGGTGTGGTGCAAAGGCCGCTGGCGCTCCTTCATTTTCGAGACCGATGTCTGGGACAACACGTGCCGTTATATCGAACGCCACAATGAACGCCGCGACGCCTTACGCCGACCGTACGCCTTCCTCCCATAAAGCCGCGACCGCTGGTCGCGCCTCTGCTTCCCCCCAACCACGGGTCGCGCGCCGCTCACCCCACGGCCGCGACGCCATAAAAAAATCTTCCGCAGCCCTTGAATTTGGGCCACGATCTATGGTAAGGGTACTGATGTTCAGGATACGCCTGGAGGCGTGAGGCCGGAGACCGAAGGTCCGGAGCCGCTCAGCTCCCGGCAGCCCGCTCTTTGAAAATTTGCCCCGCCCCCTTGCCGTGCGCTCGCCGCGTCGCGTCGCCGTGGACGGTGTGCCCGCTTGGCGCCCCCAAGGGACCGTCGCCGCCGAGATGCGCACGAAAAACACGTGCGCGACATGCGCAACATGCGCGCCTCGGCCAACGCGTTACCTGGCGCCATTAGTCCCCTCGGTCCCCCTTCCCGGCGAGAGCCCCCAGGGAATCCAGGGAATACTGTCCGCGAAGACCTCTCGCCAAGCGGACAGTATGGCCCCCCATTCTGTCCGGCGCTCAGACGCAAAGATCCCGAGATTTCCGCCCCCCGGCCACCGCCCTGGCGGACAGAATTCCCGAATTGTGTCCGCGCAAACGTGTTTCTCTTGCACGGACAAAATCCCCAAGCTGCTACCCTCCCCTTCCTGCCCCCTTCCGTATCCAGCATCCAGAATCGAGCATCCAGCATCCCCAATTCCCTCGCCTATTTCCCCGACCCCAACGTGGTATAATGTCGTAAAGGTATTTAGGAGCGCGTCGCTTGCGACGCGCTCCCCCGCCAAACCACGCCAATCGACACGGAATCCCGAACATGAGCGTCGTTCTCACCGAAAAGGCCGCCGCCGAAGTCAAGCGGATCATGGAAGCCCAACACTACGAGGACCACGTCCTCCGCGTCGGCGTCGCCGGCGGCGGGTGCAGCGGGTTCAGCTACTCGCTGGGCTTTGCCAAGGATTTTGACGACAAAGTCGACGCCAAGTACGAGTTCCACGGCGTGCCCGTGGTCGTCGACAAGAAAAGCGCCCTGTACCTCGACGGCACGACCGTCGACTTCTACGAGGGCATCGATCGCCGCGGGTTCACGTTCGACAACCCCCAAGCCGTCAAGACCTGCGGCTGTGGCAGCTCGTTCCAAGCGTAAACCGGCGAGGCTTCCGCCCGTTTAGCCACGACGCGAAGCCTGTCCGCAGGCGCAGCGGAGCATTCGCCCCGCCAAACAGCGCCGCCGCGACCTCAATACTCGTCTGTCACCGGGCTGATCGTGCGCTCCCTAGCAGCGCCCCGTTGGCCCGTTTTGCTGCGCCTGCCAATTTGTGGCCCGCCGCGCGGCCGCCCCATCGCGCCAACCGCCACGACCAGCGCCGCCGGCAGCGTCGCGCGTCAAAACTCGCCAACGCCGCACATGTTTCTCCGACCTGCTCGCTGGAAATAACCTACTGTTTTAACAGCGAGGCCGGCGCACCGGCCCCAACTTTTCATAGGCTCGGATGGTTCTCTCCATGCTCTGTCTTGTGGTGCCACGATGGCAAACTTCATACGACGATTCCTGCTTGAGGAAGATGGCCCGACGGCCACGGAATACGCAGTGATGCTGGCCCTGATTGTCGGGGCCTGCCTCGCCTCGGTAAAACTGATGTCAGAAGCCACCGCCAACAGCTTCAACACGTCCGGCGCCCAACTCGCGGGCGTGCTGGGTTCGTAGCGACTTCGTCTGACTCGTTGCCCCGGAGCTCGCTTCGGTCACTGGATCAGCATCGCGTCGCCGTAGCTGTAAAACCGGTACTGCTCCGCCACGGCCTCTTCGTAGGCCTGGCGGATCAGCGCCGAGCCGCCGAACGCCTGCACTAACAACAGCAGCGTCGTGCGCGGGAAGTGGAAGTTGGTCAGCAGCGCGTCGACCACACGAAACTCGTACGGCGGCCGAATGAAGAGGCTCGTCTCGCCCGACCACGCGGCGACCGGCTCCGCCGCGCCGCGCTCCGCCTCGAGTGCCGCCACCGTCTCGAGCGTCCGCGCCACCGTCGTCCCCACCGCCACGGTCCGCCCGCCCGCTGCTCGCGTCTGGCAGATTTCGCGCGCCGCGGTCATCGTCAGCTCGGCCCACTCGGCGTGCATGGGGTGCTCGGCCGGATCGACTACGGCGATCGGCTTGAACGTTCCCATCCCCACGTGCAGCGTGATCGCCGATATCTCAACGCCGCGTTGGGCCAGCAGCTTCAACAGGTCGGGCGTGAAGTGGAGACCCGCCGTCGGCGCCGCCACGGCTCCAGGTCGGCGGGCGTAGACCGTTTGGTAACGCTCGACGTCGGCGTCGACCATATTCCCGCCGCGGATGTACGGTGGCAACGGCACGCGACCGATCCGCTCCAGCAGTGCATGGGCGTCCTGGGGCTCGTCGAGCCGCGCCAACCACTGGCCGTCGTCGAACCGCTCGACCAGCCACAGCTTTGCCGCCGGGCGGCCGTCGCGATCCAGCAGCGTGATGACCTCCGGCTCGCGCAGCCGACCGCGCGTCTTGCAGACAAGCTTCCACTGGCCGTCGGCAAGATGCCCCAGGTACAGACCTTGCCACCGCCCGCCGGTTTCCTGCCGCACGCCGCGAAGCTGGGCCGGCACGACCCGCGTGTCGTTGAGGACCAGCCGATCGGTAGCACGCAGGATCTCCGGTAAATCCCGCACATGGGCGTGGTCGATTGCCCGCCGGGCGCGGTCGACGATCATCAGCCGTGCGTCGGCCCGGTGGCGTATCGGCTCCTGGGCCACCAGCTCAGATGGCAAATCGTAGTCGAACCACGGCTCCATCAGCGTCGATCCCCCCTTGCTCCTTCACAGCCGTCGCTAAGTATAAGTCCAGCCGAAGGTTATCAGCTATGCCGTGAACGACGCGACGACGAGGCTCTTTGGTCGCCGACAATTGCCGCCGATCGCAGCAAGACTCCCCGGGCGCCCCTCACGGAAAAGTTTTTCGCCGACGCAACTCCTTGCGGCGCCAAGCCAATTGTCCAATTCCACCCCATTCGGATACCAGGGCCAACTCGGATCGCAGTTGACGGGCGAACGAGAAGGGCTATCTTGGGCGTTTGTGGTTGTTTTTGGGGCGAAATGGGGGAAGCCATGCTGCTCACGGGGTCGTTTCGCCGCGCCCTCGACGAGAAGCTCCGGCTTCCCATCCCCAGGCCACTCCGCGACACGCTCCCCACGGGCACGAGGCTGTACCTGACGCCCGGCCTCGACGGCTGCCTAGCCGTCTACCCCGAAGCAGCGTTTGCGGCCTTGGCCGAACGCCTGTCCGCCGGTTCGCCCGCCGCACGCGAGGTGCGCGACTACAGCCGGCTGTTTTACTCCCAAGCCGCGTGCGTCGTGCCGGATCGACTATGGCGATTCCGCGTGCCGCCGGAGCTTGCCAAGTGGGCCGGCCTAAAAGGTGAAATCATGATCGTTGGCGTTCGCGATCACCTTGAAGTGTGGACGCTCGACGCCTGGCAGCAATTCGTCGACCGATGCGAGCCCCAATACGACCAACTCGCGGAGCTCGCGCTGCTGGCTCCGCTGACGGGTTCGAGCTCGCCGCCACCCGCGCCGCGCCCGCCGCAGGGATTGTCCTCGGATGCGCCGGCGCCGCAGCAACCTCGTTAGCGCACTCGATTCACCGACGTGACAGCCAGCACGGCCCACGAGGAGATCGTCTCAACAGCCAAACTGCTGGCCGCCCTCGGCGACGCAAGCCCCGGCCACAGGCTTGCGTCGCTTCCGAGGACGGCCGAGATTCCCGCTCGACGCAGGGATCGCTCCGAGGGCGGAAGATGACCGGGCCGCGGCAGCTCATTTGCCGCGGAACCCGGCCACGCGGCCTCGTCCCGAAGTGCAAGGATGCACTTTGGGCGATGGCGCCGCGGCAGTGCCGCTGAGCGCCGCCGGCGGCTAAGCTGGCGGCATGAACCCCGCGTCCGTCCACGTGCCGGTCCTGCTCGACGAAGTGCTCGCGCACCTTCGCCCCGCGCCTGGCGAAGTGTTCGTCGACGGCACGCTTGGCGGCGGCGGGCACGCGCGGGCGCTCGCCGAGCGCGTCCGACCGGGTGGCCGCGTCATAGCCATCGACCTCGACCCCGCAGCCGTCGAGCGCGCCGCCGTATACCTCGCCGGCCTCCCCGTCGACCTCGCCGTCGCCAGCTACGCTTTCACGGCCGAGGTACTCGCCGAGCATGGCGCCTCAGTCGTGGATGGAGTCCTCCTCGACCTGGGACTGTCGAGCGACCAACTGGCCGACGTCCGCCGCGGCTTCAGCTATCAGGCCGACGGAGAGCTTGACCTTCGCTTCGATCCCGAGCGCGGCGAGCCAGCCTGGCGCCTGGTCGATCGGCTCGGCGAGCGGGAACTCGCCGATCTCATCTACCGCTACGGCGAGGAGCGATTCAGCCGCCGCATCGCGCGGCGGATCGTCGAACGACGCCAACAGGCCCCAATTCGGGCTGCGGCGGAACTGGCCGCGCTGGTAAGATCATGCGTGCCGCGCAGTCACGGCCACGGCATCGACCCAGCGACGCGGACGTTTCAGGCCTTGCGAATCGCGGTGAACGACGAGCTCGAAAACCTGGAAGTCGCGCTTCGCCGCCTGCCCGACTGCCTCCGCCCCGGCGGCCGCCTGGCAATCATCAGCTTTCACTCGCTCGAAGATCGAATGGTCAAACATGCCTTTCGCGACGACTCGCGGCTGGCCGTCGTCACGCGGCGGCCCGTGCAGGCGACCGACGCCGAGATGGCGCGCAACCCACGCGCTCGCAGCGCCAAGCTCCGCGTGGCCGAGCGACGCGCCGACGGCACGGGCGCCTGAGAGGAGCCGCCACGTTTCATGGACGAACAGGAATCGATCTCGCGCCGCGAAGCGGCCGGCGGCTTGAGCGTGCTCGGCGTCTTGATGTTCGCCCTGATCGGCACGATCGTGTTCCGCATCGTGCAGGCGGCGCCTCGGCACTCCGCAATCCCGGCTGAGCCCACATGGGCGTCAAACGCCCCCGCAGCCCCGCTTCCTGCGCCGTCCCCTGCGGAGCACGAGCCGGTCGGCGAGGCGCTGCCGATCGTGTCCCGGATTCCGGTGGCCGCCGGCGGCGCCGGCGAAACTCCCGCAACGTCGATGAGCGATGCGCCGGTCGCCGAAGAACGCGAACCGTCGCATGTCGACCAGCGGCCACGCTTCGTCGCGCCGACCGGCCGCTGAGCCAAAAGCGCCGCGGTTCACCACGCCTCAGTTCACCGGCGGGAGTAGCGAGGGCGCCGACTCGGTTCCGGGCATCGCAGCCGCCGACGTTTCGATGATCTGCGGCGCTCCCAAGCTGGGCGTCGGCGTCACTGCATTAGCAACCTCCACGCCCGTCCCAGGAGCGACAGCCGCGGAGCCCTGCGGTGCGCGAGCGGTGCGGTACGCCGGCGCCGACGGCTGCAGTTCCGCCAACAATGCCCGCGCCGGTTCCAACTGCGGGTCGGCCGCCAGCGCCGCGGTGAGATACGTCCCCGCCTCGGCGGCCCGGCCGCGCTGGTACAGCAACACCCCCACGTTGTAGTTGGCCGTCGCCGGCGGGTTCACCGCGGCGAGATGTTGCATGGCGGCGTCCATCGCGTTGAGCTCGACCAACACCTTGGCGATGTTATTGCGATACAACGGTTTGGCGGGCTCTAATTGCACGGCCCGCGCCAGCGCGCGCTCGGCCTGCGGAAGCTGCCCCTGCCGCGCCAGGCAAAGCCCCAGGTCGTTGAACACCGTGGGATTATTCGGATACGCCGCGGCCGCGCGCTCGTAGAGCATCTTGGCGTCGCTCATGCGACCTTCGCGGTCTTCCATGCGCGCCGCGCCGAGCAGTGCGTCAAGATTCTTCGGCTCCAAGGAGAGGGCCTTCTGGTAAAGTCCCCGCGCTTGGGCGCCATTGCCGCCGTGGCAGGCCATTTCGGCCATGGCGACGTAGGTCGCCGCGGTCGGATCGGCCGAGTTGCTCAATGCCAGCGGGTCGTGCGCCATTCGCCGGGCCTCGTCGGCCTGGGCTTTGGCGAGCGCCTTCTTCTGTGCGCTCTGGGGCGACGGCTTCATCCAGGCAAACGGCGCGAGCATCCGATCCGACCAACTTGCCTTCTCGGCGACTTGTTGCGGACCCGCGGCGCCGAGTTGCGCCAGCCCCGAGCCCCCGGGGCTCGGCCCAGGCGCCTTGGTTCCGGCGCACCCGACCACCAGGCCGGCCGCCGCCCAAACTGCGAACCATGTTTTGCGCACTGCGACGCCCTCCCTGGCAAGTCGCGTAAGGCCGCCGGCGTGCGGTCAGCCCCACGATGGCAAAGTCGTGACTGTTTTTTTCTACTCGCTCGTTCCCGAGCCCGACGACCCGCTGCTCTCCGGCAGGACGGGCAGCAATTGGTTCGCGCTGAAACCTGTAAGCACGGCGTCGACGCCCGCTGCGGGGCGATCCAGGTCGCGAAGGTGCGTGTCTTGGACGTCAATGACGCCGACGCCCGGGCTCATCTCCGACGCCAATGACTGCACCGCTTCGATCCGCTCCGCGGTCGCCGCCTCATCCAAGCCACGTTCGACGAAAATCGTGCGGCGGCTCGGCGGCGCCTGCGTGAGAATCCACTTCACCCGCAGCTTGCCCGCCTCAGTCAGGCCGCCTTCGCCTTCCGTTGTGAAGTCGTACTTGCCCAGCAGATTGTGCCGGCGCCAGCCGTTGGCCACCATCAAATCGAACGACTGGCAAATGCCGCGACGCGACGGTTGCACATATTGGCTGGGCCACATGTGGTTGTCGTGATACGTCGCTTTGAATTGTTCGCCGTGCGTCGCCCCGCCCGACACCTGGCACTGCGAACAGTGCCCGGCGCATTGCTGAGCGGACGCGTAGGGGACCGACAACAGCGCCGCCAGCGGCGCGATGGCAAGAACGGTAAGCTTGGTCATGGCAGGATCCTGACGGGGCGAAACTCGCGCCGCCGCGCGAAGTCCGCTGAGGCGGCGCGGCGATACCATCGTCAGTATCGACAACTGCGAAAACGGCTCTGCGCTACTTCTGGAGCATCCGGACCTGCTTGCCCAGCACGCAAAGTCGCCCCCTCACCGCCAAGAATTGCTAGCACCGCGTGCGGCGATCGCTCCCCTCGCAGAGGGGCCAAGCCGGCAAAGTTACCGCGAAGCGTTGGCCTAACCGCCATTCTGCATCGACGGGAACAGCTCGTTGATCATCGTGATGGCGGCCGGGCCAACGAGCACGACGAAAATTGCCGGGAAGATAAACAGCACCAGCGGGAAGATCAGCTTCACCGCCGTTTTGGCGGCCTTTTCCTCCGCGAGCTGCCGCCGCCGGGTCCGCATCGAATCGCTCTGCACGCGAAGGGCTTGGGCGACGCTCGAGCCGAACTTATCGGCCTGAATCAGAATCGCCGCGAGGGCCTTGAGGTCGTCCACGCCGGTTCGTGAGCCCAGGTCGTGCAGCACTTCGTTCCGCGCCCGGCCCATCTGCAATTGCAAGTTCGCCAGCGCGAACTCCTCGGCGATCACGTGATACGTCTTCTTCATCTCCTCGGTTACTTTGCGCATCGCTTGGTCGAGACCGAGGCCCGCCTCGACGCACACGACCATCAGGTCGAGCGCGTCCGGCAGGCCGTAGAAGATGTTGTCCTGCCGGCCTTTCTTGACGATCCACAGCACGATCTCCGGCATGTAGAACATGATGCCCGCGGTAATGCCTGAATAGGTTAGCGTGTCGGTGTCCCAGCCGCGGGTGAATCCCAACACGCCGCCGCTAAGTAGGAACCCCGCCCCCAGGCCCAGCGTCTTAAGCGACCAGTAAATCTGCATCGCCGCTTCACTGCGGAAGCCGGCCATGTTGAGCTTCTCGCGCGCCTTGCCGACGTCAGCCTCGTTCGTCGACTGCAATGGCGCCGACAGTGCGGGCGACGCCTTTTGCAGCACCTTGGCCATGGCGCCCTTCGAGCCCTTCATGCCGCTCAGCATGTCGCCTTTGCGGGAGCTCGGCTCGCGGAACTCCTCGAGCCGCTGTTCGGCGCGCGGCTTGCGCCGCGCCATCGCGTCGAGCACCCACCACGCCCCGGCGGCAACGCCGCCGAAGATGGCCAATTGCATGACGATTTCGTTCGACAGGATGGATGCCAACAGTGGCGTCATGGCGGACTCGTTGCAAATGGCTGCGTTCTGAATTCTGGAAATCAGTAGGCGAGTCAGGGAGTATGCGTCGGAAGGAACTCTACCTACTCACTGACGCACTTACTCACTCCTCTCATACTCTGATATTGACAATCTTCCGAATCACCAATGCCCCAAACAGTTGCATCAGCACGCCGCCGATGAGCATCTTCTTGCCCAGTTCGTCTGTGAACAGAAGCATCAAGTAGTCGGGATTCATTCGATATACGGTGACAAACAACAGCGGCGGCAACGCCAGCAGCACGATGCCCGACAACCGGCCTTCGCCCGTAAGTGCCTGCACTTGGCCCCAGATCTTGAACCGCTCGCGAATCAGGCTGCCGATCTTGTCGAGGATTTCGGCGAGGTCGCCGCCCGTCTGCCGCTGCAAAATGACGGCCGTGGCGAAGAACTTCAGGTCAAGATTGGGGATGCGCTCCGTAAGACTGTCGAGCGCCGCCTCAAAGGGGATGCCCAAGTTCTGTTCTTCGAACACGCGGTTGAACTCGCTGCTGATCGGTTGCGACATCTCGGAGGCAACCAGCCGAAAACCTGCCGCGAGGCTATGCCCCGCGCGGAGCGCTCGGGCGACCAGTTCCAGCGCTTCGGGCAGTTGGGCCGCGAACTTCCTCAGCCTCCGCTTGCGCTTGAACATGAGCCACGCGATCGGCAGCGCCCCGAACGTGAGCCCCAGCGCCGGCGCCAACAAGTAGTTGATCCCCGCCGAGAGACAGACCACGGTCGACGCCGATCCCACGCCTAAGCAGATGGCAACGAACTTCGTGACGGTCATCTGCACGTCGGCCTGCTCGAACAGCCGCGTCAGATTGAACCACTTCGCCAACAGGCGCTCCAAGTAGCCCCTGGCCTCGCCCCGTTGCGCGGCAAGCAGTTGCGTGACTTCGGCCAGACTCGAGCCGTCGCTGCGATCGCCCTTGCCGGTGAGCGAATTGAGCCGGTCTTCCATCTGCGACACGGCCTTGTCGCGCAGCAGCATCGCCACGGCTACGACCAGCAGCGAGACGCCAGCGAACACGGCGATGAGAACGAACATGCTGGTCGACATCGGTGGCTCACAATCGGTGGTAGGTCGAACGCCGTCGCTGCCGCAAGTCTCAACCGCCCGCCGAGGGGTTCCCCCTCAGAATCCCCTCGACAGGCAGCATGTGGAATGACGAATTCCCGAATGACGAATCTTGGAACGCCCGAGAACCCATGTTGTATTCGATGTTCCTCATTCGTTATTCGCCTAGTCCCTCAACATCACTCGTTCGCGGAACGCGCTGGCCGGCAGGCGCACGCCATGCGATTCGAGCCGCGGGATGAACGTCGGACGGATGCCGGTCGAGATAAACTGCCCCACCGCCCGGCCGTTTTCGTCGACGCCTTCCTGCACGTATTTGAAGATGTCCTGCATAATGATCGTGTCTTGCTCCATGCCCATGATCTCGGTGATCGCCGTCACTTTACGGGGGCCGCCCGACAAGCGGTTGACCTGCACGATCAGGTCCACGGCGCTCGAAATCTGCTGTCGCATCGCCTTCACGGGCATTTCGAACCCGGCCATCATGATCATGGTTTCGAGCCGGGCGATCGCGTCGCGCGGCGTGTTGGCGTGGCACGTGGTCAGCGATCCTTCGTGACCGGTGTTCATCGCCTGCAGCATGTCCAACGTCTCGGGACCGCGGCACTCGCCGATGATAATCCGATCAGGCCGCATACGCAGACAGTTGCGGACCAGGTCGGTCGCCGAGATCTTGCCTTTGCCTTCGATGTTCGGCGGGCGCGTTTCCAGCCGCACGATGTGCTGCTGTTGAAGCTGAAGTTCCGCCGCGTCCTCGATCGTGACAATGCGGTCGTGATTGTCAATGAAGCTCGACAGCGTGTTGAGCAGCGTCGTTTTGCCGGAGCCCGTGCCGCCGGAGATGATGATGTTCAGCCGCCCCTCGACGCAGGTGCGCAGGAACTCGGCCACCTCCTCGGTGGCGCTGCCGT
>JBIOVA010000006.1:0-4057 GCA_044867485.1 Lacipirellulaceae bacterium
CATGGAACGACGGCGGAGGAGGTGACGCCATTTCCGATGGACGACTCTCCGGCTCCCTCCCCCTCGTGGGGAGGGCTGGGGAGGGGGGAGCAGCGTGTACCCGTTTCAATCACCCCTCCCCTAACCCCTCCCCATTCAGGGGAGGGGGACGGAGAGAATCGTGACGTGCCCGTCGAATTCCTCACCGATGTGATGCCGGTGCTGGCCAAGGCAGGGTGCAACGCGGGGACATGTCACGGATCGCGCACGGGGCAGAATGGGTTTGCGCTGTCACTGCGCGGCTACGATCCGCAGGGCGACTATCGGGCGCTCACCGACGATCTCGCCGGACGGCGGATCAACCGATCGCGGCCGGAGTCGAGTCTCATGCTGCTCAAGGCGACCGGCGTCGTGCCCCATGCGGGCGGCGTAGTGGTCGAGCCGGACTCGCGGCGATACGAAATCCTGCGGCGGTGGATTGCCGAGGGCGCGCGGTACAACGCCGAGGCGCCGCGCGTGGTGAGCATCGCGATTGAGCCGCAGAACCCGGTCGCGGCGCTACCGGGCGAAACGCTCGCGGTGCGCGTGACGGCCAAGTACTCCGACGGCGGCGAGCGGGACGTGACGGCCGACGCGTTCGTCGAGAGCGGCGACACCGAGACGGCGACCTCGGACGCGGCGGGACTGCTAACCGCGGTGCGGCGCGGCGAGGCGCCGATTCTGGCGCGGTACGAAGGCTCCTACGCGGCCACCACACTCACGGTGATGGGGGATCGCGAGGGGTTCGCGTGGGCGGCGCCGCCCACGTATAACGCCATCGACGAGCTGGTCGACGCCAAGCTGCAGCGGATGAAAATTCTGCCGAGCGGGTTGTGCACGGACGAGCAGTTCCTGCGGCGCGTGCATCTGGATCTCACCGGGCTGCCGCCGACGGCGGATGAGGTGCGGGCGTTTCTGGCGGATCCGGCCGAGTCGCGCGCTAAGCGGCAAGCCGTGGTGGACGCGCTCATTGGGAGCGAAGATTACGTTGAGCACTGGACGAATCGGTGGGCCGATTTGTTGATGGTCAACGGGAAGTTCTTGGGCGGCGAGGGGGCGGCGGCGTATCGTGGGTGGATTCGCACCGCGGTGGCCGAGAATTGGCCGTACGACCGGTTCGTCCACGAGCTGTTCACGGCCACGGGCTCGACGCGCGAGCATCCGGCCGCGTCGTACTTCAAAGTGTTGCGATCGCCGGACCTAATCGCCGAGACGACGACGCAGGTGTTCCTCGGCGTGCGGTTCAATTGCAACAAGTGCCACGACCATCCGTTCGAGCGCTGGACGCAAAACGACTACTACGGCTGGGCGGCGTTTTTTGCCGACGTGCACCTGGAAAAGGACCCGGAGAGCGGCGACCGGACGATTCCCGGCTCGGCCGTGGAGAAGGCGCAGCCGCTGTTCGAGATCGTCGCCGACGGCAGCGGCGGCGAGATGATCCACCTGCGCACAGGGAAGGCCGCGGCGGCGCGGTTCCCGTACGCGACGGCGACGGAGGGTGCGACGCCGGCCGAATTGCGGAAGCAGGCGGCGGCGTGGCTCACCTCAGCGGACAACCGGTACTTCGCCACGAGCTTCGTAAACCGCGTGTGGGCGCAGCTCACCGGCGTGGGACTGATCGAGCCGATTGACGACATCCGCGCGGGCAATCCACCCATCAACCCGGAGCTGCTCCAGTGGCTCACCCGGGAGTTCATCGCCCACGAGTTCGACGTGCACTGGCTGATTCGCACGATTTGTCAATCGCGGACCTACCAGCTTTCGCCGGACGTGAACCGGTGGAATGAAGACGATCGGCGGAACTACTCCCATGCGCTGCCGCGGCGGCTGTCGGCCGAGGCGTTGTACGATGCGGTGCATCGGGTCGTCGGCGCCGCGTCGCAGTTGCCGGGCGTGCCGCCGGGGACGCGGGCGGCGGCGCTGCCGGATTCGATGATCGAAGTGGAGAGCGGGCTCCTCTCGAAGCTGGGTCGGCCGGCGCGGGAAAGCGGGTGCGAATGCGAGCGAACGAGCGACCTGCAACTCGGGCCGGTGATGGCGCTGGTCAACGGGCCGACGTTTGCGGCGGCGATTGACGACGGCGAAAGCGACTTGGCGAAGCTTGAGGCCGAAACGACGGACGACGGCGCTCTTGTCGACGAGGTGTTCCTGCGAGTGCTCAATCGGGCGCCGACGCATGCGGAGCGCGCCGCGGCCGAGCAGTTCCTGGCGGCGCCGCGGAACGAGCGCGAGGAGATCGCCGCGGCCTTTGCGGAGCGCGTCGCGGAGTTGGAGCCAGGGTTCGACGGCTGGCGACGTGAGAATCGGCCCGTCGCGTGGACGACGCTCGCGCCGGGAAAGGCGACCGTGTCGACGGGCGCCATGTTGGAGACGCAAGAGGATGGTTCGCTCTTCGCGTCCGGCGCCGAGGGGAAGGGCGTGTATGAAATTGTTGCGGCGGCGCCGATTGATCTCGTCCAAGGTTTGCGGCTGGAGGTGATTGTCGACGACCGCTTGCCGGCGAAAGGCCCGGGGCGGGCGGCGAACGGCAACTTCGTGCTCAACCAGATTCGCGTGTTCGCCGTGTCGCCGGAGCAGCCGCACAAGCGGCGGCGGCTCAAGTTGCGATCCGCGGAGGCGGATCACAGCCAGCCGGGCTACCATGTGTCGGGGGCGATCGACGCGAAGCCGGAGACGGGTTGGGCCGTGGGCGAGGGCATTGGGCAGAACCACGTCGCGGCGTTCACGCTGGCGCGCCCCGCGGCGTGCCCGCCGGGGACGAGCCTGATTGTGGAACTCGACCAGCAGTACGACGACAAGCACTCGATTGGCCGGCTGCGTCTGGCGGTCACGGGCGAGGAGCCGCCGCTGGTGAGGCCCAAGCACCCGGAAGAGTGGCGGGCGCTGCTCGCTGCGGATCACGAAGCACTCAGCGACGAAGAGTCGGGGCGCCTGCGGGAGTATTACCTGTCCCTCGACGGCGAGTACCGCGAATTGAAGCGGGCTCGAGAACTCGTGGCCAACCCACGGCTCGCGGCGGTGCAGGATCTCGCGTGGGCGCTGATCAACAGCCCGGCGTTTCTATTCAACCACTGAGGAGCAAAGGAGAACCACGAAAAGGACGAAAGGCACGAAAATAAGAGAAGGGAGATTTGAAGGGAGGAATTTGCGGGAGACGTCTCACGCACATTTTGGATCGGATATCCTCTTCCTTTTCGTGTCGTTCGTATTTTTCGTGGTTAAACTCCCTCAACTCGCCTTGAGCTTGGCGAGCTCCATTTGGAGCTTGTCGATCTCGGCTTGGATGCGCGCTGGCTCGCCCGGGTCGTCGGGCTGCTTCTTGGCGCCGGCGAGCTGCTGCTGCAGCACGGGGAGCTTTTTGTGGATCACTTCGATCCGTTTCTTGGCTTTCGTGTCCATGGCCATGCCTCTGTTTGAGCCTGCGCGAGCAAGGGGTCAGACCCCGGCGATCAGTGTAACGCACGCAGCATGGCGCCGATGATCACGATCGCCAGCACGCCGGTCCAGGCGTAGTTGAGCCAGCGACGCAGATTGGCCCGGGCGCGGTCGGCGGCGGCGGTCTTGCCCGCGACGAGCGCGGCAATGAACATCACGCCCAGGCCGAGCAGGAGTTTGATGCCGAACAGCATGTGGTAGGTTCCGCCGAGCGGGCGAGCGCCAGGAAGCTTAGAGTCCTGCAGGATGACCCAGAAATTGAACAGGCCGCTGGCGAGCAGGATAGCGGAGGCGAAGGCGACCCAGCGAGCCCACACTTGGCGGCGATCGGCGAAGCAGGCGTCCGGGCCAGCCTGCGCGAGGATCGAGCGAATGTAAAAAATGCCGCCGCCAAGGATGATGGCGCACACGATGTGCAGCGCCCGGCTGACGATGCGAAAGGACAATTGGGCGTCCATCGTCGGCTCGCCGGCGGCCAGCGGCAGGGCGTGCAGCAGTTGCCACGCGGAGTTGTCGAGCGGGGCCATCGGGGTCCTTTCGCGTTACAGAGGTTGAGCTGGGTGGCACGCCCTAAGGTCCGCCGCAGGGCGTGGTGGACCCAATT
>JBIOVA010000007.1:0-19964 GCA_044867485.1 Lacipirellulaceae bacterium
GTTCGCCGATGTTGGCTCGGCGGGAGCCTCGCCCTCCCCGGCGGGGGCCGTCCCGGATGGATACGGCCTCGGCGGGCCGCCGGTTGATGGGGGGAGATCAGGCTGGAGGCTGTAGGCCGTAGGCTGGAGGTCGGAAGACGGGGAGAAGATCTCCAGGGGTGGCGCTGCTCGGGAAGAGGGAGCCGACTACCGCCCTGCGCTCAGTCGCCGCTGGCGACTGTGCTCGGTTGCTCCCACTCCGGGGTCTGCAGGGTAGTGATACCGTTTGCGTTGTCACCCCGAGGTCTGCCGAGGGGTCCGGCCGGATTCCTCGGCAGACCTCGGACTGACAGCGACGGGACGGCGCAAACGGTATCACTACGGTCTGCAGAGAGCGGCGCGCGTGGCGGGCGGGATTGGGGTACGATGACGGTCTTGTCGGCTGTTGACCTTCGTCCTCCTTCTCCTGATTGCCTGGGTTGCTGCACATGCTTGGCTTTCGATCGACTTGCTGGGGGGTGCTCGCAGTTGCGCAGTTGGCGGCGATCGTCGGCGCTGAGCCGATTGATCGGCGGGCGCTTGTGTCGCGGCACAATGTGGTCCACCAGTCGGCGGCGGCGGAGCATTTCTTGCAGGTGGGGAACGGCGAGTTTGCTTACGCCTTTGACGTGACGGGGATGCAGACGCTCGACCGGGCGTTTGAGCGGGCGATCCCGCTGCACACGATGTCGAACTGGGGGTGGCATTCGTTTCCCAACGCGGCGGGGCATCGCTACGAGCAGACGCTCACGGAGTATCCGACCGGCGAGCGGAATGTCAGCTACGCCGATCGGCAGAACACGCCGGCGGGGGAGTATTTTCGGGCGAGCCCGCATCGGGTGAATCTGGCCCGGATTGGATTGTGGTGGGAGGGCCAGGGCGAGAACGGCGCCACGGCGGCCGATCTCGAGGACTTCACCGACATCGAGCAGACGCTCGACTTGTGGACGGGCTGCGCCACCAGCCGCTTTATGTTTCGCGGCGAACCGGTGACGGTGACGACGGTCGCCCATTCTGAACGTGACGTCGTCGGATTTCGAATTGAATCGCTGCTGGTTGCCCAAGGCAAACTCGGCCTGACGGTGCAATTCGGCTATCCGGCTGGAACGTGGGGCCCTGCGGTCGACGATCTTGACAAGCACAGCGCACACGTAACGCAGTGGCACTGCGACGGCGAGGGTGCGGGGCGGATCGTACGGACGCTCGATGGCGGGAACTACACCGTACTGATTAACGGCAATCGGGGCCGCCGATACGAGTCGCTCCATCCTCACGGCGGTCGATTCACGTGGGCAGGGACTGACGCTGCCGAGTTGACAGCCGAGTTCTTCGAGGGGTTCGCTGGAGTCGATGCCGGCGGCGTGCAGGGGCGGGATTTTTCGCTCGCTCGTCGTTGGTCCGCTGCGCACTGGCAAGAGTTTTGGTCCACCGGCGGCGCCGTCGACTTGAGCGGGACCGATGATCCGCGGGCCCGCGAACTCGAACGCCGCATCGTCCTGTCACAGTACCTCACGGCGATCCAGAACGGCTCGCTGCCGCCGGCGGAGACGGGGCTGTTGTGCAACTCGTGGTTCGGCAAGCAGCATCTGGAGATGCACTGGTGGCACGCGGCGCATTTCGCGCTGTGGGGGCGGCCGGAGATTCTGGAGAAGAGCCTCGCGTGGTACGAGCAAATCCTGCCGCAGGCGCGGGCCATCGCGGAGCGACAAGGTTACGCCGGCGCCCGATGGCCGAAGATGTGCGGTCCCGATGGCGTCAGTTCGCCCAGCGGGGTGGGCGAGTTCCTCGTGTGGCAGCAGCCGCACTTCCTTGCGATGGCCGAGCTCGTGTATCGCGCCAAGCCAACGCCGGAGACTCTCGCGCGATATGCGACCCTCATCGACGAGACGGCGAAGTTCATGGCGGACTTTGTGCAGTGGGACGCCGACGGGACGACGTGCCATTTGGGCCCGCCGCTCATCCCCGCGCAGGAAAACTACGATCGCCGCACGACCCGTGACCCGACGTTCGAGCTGGCCTACTGGCACTGGGGCTTGTCGACGGCCCAGGCGTGGCGTGAACGGTTGGGCCAAGAGCGCGTCGCGGAGTGGGATCGCGTGATCGCGGGGCTGGCGAAGCCGCTGGTGCGGGAGGGGCGTTACGCGGCGGTTGCGACGCCGCCGTTTACAAACGTCACCGATCACCCGTCGATGCTCGCGGCGTTCGGCGTTCTGCCGGCGACGCCGCTCATCGACTCTGAGACAATGCGCCGCACGGCCCTGTGGGTCGACGGCAATTGGCAGTGGGAGAAGACCTGGGGGTGGGACTTTCCCATGACGGCGATGACGCACGCGCGGTGCGGCGATCCGGAGCGCGCCGTCGACGCCTTGCTCCGCGACACGCCGAAGAACACGTACTTGCCGAACGGGCACAATTACCAGGAGGAGCGGCTACCGGTATACTTGCCGGGCAACGGGGGAGTGTTGACGGCGGCGGCGATGATGGCTGCAGGTTGGGACGGCGGACCGGAGCGGCCGGCTCCGGGATTCCCGGCGGATTGGGAGGTGCGGTACGAGGGTTTGCTTCCGGCGCCCTGAAGAGACTCACCACAGAGAACACAGAGTGCACAGAGTCAATCCATTTCTCTCAGGCTCTGTCTTCCTGACTGCCGCAGTCTTGGAAAGACGAGCAGATTCTTGGAACAGGAGGAAACAGAGAGAACAGAGTCAATTTCAGTCTGCTTTGGCTCTGTGACCTCTGCGATCTCCGTGGTGAAATCCTCATGCACTGTTTGAATCTCCAAGGCGGGGGTTTTATGAAACTTCGCTGCGCTTTTTTCATCGTTGCGTGTCATTGGCTGGCCCCATGGGGACAGCAAAGTCTGGCCGCGGAGCCGCCGTACGCGCCGACGGCGGAGAATCTCGCGGCCCGTGAGGCGTTCCGCGACGCGCAGTTTGGCGTGTTCCTCCACTGGGGCGTGTACAGCGTGCCGGGGCGCGGCGAGTGGGTCATGCAAGTCGAAAAGATCCCGATCGACAAGTACGAGCCGTTCGCCGAGCAGTTCGATCCCGCCAAGTTCGACGCCGACGAGTGGGTGCAACTCTTCAAGCGGGCCGGCGCCAGGTACGTGACGATCACCTCGAAGCACCACGACGGCTTCGGCATGTGGGACTCGCAGGCGACGGACTGGGACATCGTCGATCGCACGCCGTACAAGAAGGACGTGCTCAAGCAACTGGCGGAGGCCTGCCGGCGGCATGGGCTCAAGCTGTTCTTCTACCACTCGCAGCTCGACTGGCATCATCCCGACTACTATCCGCGCGGGATGACGGGCCACACGGCGGGCCGGCCAGAGTCGGGCGACTTCAACAAGTACATCGACTTCATGAACGCGCAGCTTACCGAGCTGCTCGGCGGCGACTACGGGCCGATTGCCGGCATTTGGTTCGACGGCTGGTGGGATCAGCAGTCCAAACGGCACGCCGACCACAAGGACGCTGCGCCACACGAGACGCTGCTCGACTGGCGGCTGCGGGAGACGTACGACCTGATCCACCGGCTACAGCCGGCGTGCCTGGTGGGCGCCAATCACCACGTGGCGCCGTTTCCGGGCGAGGATTTCCAGATGTTCGAGCGCGACTTGCCCGGTGAGAACAAGGGCGGGCACAGCCGCGACGCGGTCGTGGGGGCGCTGCCGCTCGAGACATGCGACACGCTCAACGGCTCGTGGGGGTACAACGCGGGCGATCGCAATTTCAAGAGCGTCAAGCAGTGCGTCCACTACCTCGTCCGGGCGGCGGGGCGGGATGCGAATTTCCTGCTCAACGTCGGCCCACGGCCGGACGGGACGATTGACCCCGAGAGCGCCAAGCGGCTGGAAGGCATCGGCCAGTGGCTCGCCAAGTACGAGGCGACGGTGCGACCCACCCGCGGCGGGCCGGTGGCGCCGCAACCGTGGGGCGTGTCGACGAAGAACGCCGACGCCGTGTTCTTGCACGTCCTCGACAGCTCGAAAGCCGACGACGACGATTGGTTGACGCTCACCGGCACGAGCGATGTCGACGGCGACGCGATCACGTGCGTGGGCGAGGACTCGGCCGTGGAATTTCGCCGCGACGACCAGGGGCAATTCCAGATCAAACGCGACTGGGATCCGGAGGCGATCGACGTCGTGTTTCGGATGTCGAGGTAGGCTGTCGCGTTGCAAAATCTGGGCGTGCGATTGCGATTTTCCGGCGTTCGCCACGCCGTTCGACAGCCCTGCTCCGCCTGCACAGCGCGGCCGCTGAAAACTCGACATCGCCGGTGGCAGCAGTTTATACTCAGGCTAACGGAGGGCGGCTTTCTGCTCGCGCGGGAGCGCGTCGTGGGGGCGACGGCGACAACCGACGGACTGCGGTCGGCGTCTGCGCCGGCCGACCGTGGCGGACCACTCGGTTTGCTGCGAGACGCTCATTCACATCCATGGCCACTCGGCGGGCCCCACGGCAGGGAACTTCATGCGATTCTCTTCGACGACGAACCTGCGCGCACGATCGCGAGTGGCCCTGGCGGGCGTCTCCATCCTGGCGGCCTGGGCCGCGACGGCCCGCGCCGAGCTGACGCTGCGGATCGCCGATTATGCGACGGCGCCGATGACGGGCGTCACCTCGGCCTCGATTCCCTGGGCGAACGCCGGATATCTGGCCCGCGTGAACTTCCTGGCTGAGGAGCCTGGCGGCGGGGATCGATTCTTCGTCAACGACCTCAACGGGCCGCTCTACATCCTCGACAAGCAGACCAAGCAAACCACGCAATACCTCGATTTCAACGGCCGCGACGAACGGGACAGCGAGGGCAATTTGCTTTTTACGCGTCCCGGGATGTATGAGGAATTCGTTTTCAAGAGCGGATTCGCCAACGGACTGATTACGCTTCAGTTCGATCCCGACTATCAAAACAACGGCAAATTTTACACGGTGCACATGGAAGAGCCGGGGGTGCTCTCCGGCAATAACGATCCGAAGCACACGGTCGCCTACTCGACCACTTCGTCGGTCAATGCCCCGGGCTCGGCCGCACGCCACACGGTGCTTGTCGAATGGACGGATTCCAATATCGCCAACGCGACCTTCGAGGGGACGGCCCGCGAACTTCTGCGGTTGGACATGTCTGGTCAGATCCACCCGATGGGCGACCTCATCTTCAATCCTAACGCGGGACCGGCTGATCCGGATTGGCGCGTCATGTACATCGCCATTGGCGACGGGGGCGCGGGCGAGGGGGGATCGAGCGTCGAAAAGACGCCCCAACAGCTTGACGCTCTGGGTGGGAAGATTCTGCGGATCATTCCCGACCTGGCGCTGCACACGGGAACGAGTACAGTGAGTCCGAACGGCCGCTACCGAATTCCGAACGACAACCCTTTCACAGGGATCAATAACTCGGTAGTGCGCGACGAAATCTTCGCCCTTGGCCTTCGCAACCCGCACCGCATCAGTTGGGACCCGGACACGAACACGATCCTGGTCAATGACATTGGCCTGCACACCTGGGAAGAGGTCAACATCATCCAATCCGGCGGGAATTACGGCTACTCGCAGCGCGAAGGTAATCAGTCGTTGTCGTCGAGCACCGAAATCGGACCGATTCCGACGCCTGACGAGATTCCCGTGCAGATTGACTTCTCGACGACCGCGGGAGTCGTCACGCCGCTGTACCCCGTCGTTCAGTACGGACACGGGGAGGCTGGCCAGCCGAGCCCTGCGGGCGATTCAATCACGAGCGGCTACGTGTATCGCGGCGGCAACATCCCTTCGCTGTACGGCAAGTACGTGTTTGGCGACATCACCACGGGCCAACTCTTCTGGTCGGACCTCGACGAAATGCTGGCCGCCCACGACGGCAATCCCGCGACGATGGCCGAGATTCACCAGATCGACGTGATGTGGGACAACCCGGCAAACCAGGCCGGCGAGCTGTTGTATTCGGTCACGAATCCCAGCGGCGCTGTGCTGGGGCCCATGTACTCGATTGTGCGCGCCGGGTACGTCGCGCGCGGCGGCCAGGACTCCGGCCTGCCCGGCAGCGCCGGCGTCACCGGCAGCTTTGGCCGGGCCGACATTCGCATCCAGGTCGACGAGAACGGCGAGCTCTACATTCTGAGCAAGAGCGACGGGATGATCCGCACCATCGTCGAGGCGGTGGGCGACGCCGATTTCAACGGCGACGATGCGGTCGACGGCGCCGACTTTCTCATTTGGCAGCAAAACGTTGGCTCGGCCGGCGGGTTGGCCCAGGGCGACGCTGACGGTGATGGGGAGGTGACGGTCGCCGACCTCGGATTCTGGCAGCAGCAGTACGGCCAGACGCCGCTGGCAGGCGCCGTGCCGGAGCCGGCCGCCGCGACGCTGGCCGCCTGGGGACTGCTTGCCCTTGTCCGTCGGCGCCGGTAGGGTGCGTCGAGTGTGCGCCGCGATGCGCGCCGCGGCGCCGAGCGCCAGACGCCGGCGTGTTGTCCCTACGCACTGCAAACTGCGAGGCGCCGATGCTCCGCATTCGCAAAGCCCACGACCGCGGCCACGCCGAGCACGGTTGGTTAACCAGTTGGCACACGTTTTCGTTCGCCGGATACCGGGACCCCGCCCACATGGGCTTTCGGGCTCTGCGGGTGATCAACGAGGACTGGGTCGCGCCCGGCCAGGGCTTTGGCGCCCATCCGCACGACAACATGGAGATCATCACTTACGTCATCGAAGGTCGATTGGAGCATCAAGACAGCATGGGCAACGGCTCGGTGCTCACGCCGGGTCGGTTTCAGCGGATGAGCGCCGGAACCGGCGTGGTCCACAGCGAGTTCAATCCGTCGGACGTCGACCCGGTCCACCTCTACCAGATCTGGCTGCGGCCCAGCGAGCGGGATGTGACGCCAAGCTACGAAGAGCTCAACGTGCCGGCCGCGGAGAAGCACAACCGGCTGCGGCTGGTGGCGTCGCACGACGGCCGCGACAGGTCGCTCACGATCCACCAGGACGCGGAGATTCGGCTGGGCGATCTTGAAGCGGGCGTTGCTGTGGAGCACGAGCTTGCCGCGGGACGCCACGCGTGGCTGCAGTTGCTCCGCGGCGCCGCGACGGTCAACGGCGAGCCGCTGACGGCCGGCGACGCAGTCGCCGCAAGCGACGAGCCGCGGCTGACGATCCGCGCCGACCAGGACGCCGAGGTCATGCTGTTCGACCTGGGGTGACGACGGAATCGCGTCAGGCCAACGAACCAGGAGCGGCGGTCGAACCCCTGAACGACCGCCACTCCATGGCTCGAAAGGCGTCATCGCAAGCGGCTGCGGCGTCGAGAGGCTCGCGCCACCAGCATCAGGCTGGCGGTCGCCAGGGCAAGGCTTCCCGGCTCGGGCACAGCGCCGGAAGCTGGCGTCGCCGGATTGGTCCGCCCGAGAAACTTCTGCCAGATGAGGAAATCGGCGCCGTCGCTGTCGCCGTCCTGGTCGGCGTCGGCGCCGGCGTTCGCGCCGTAGGCGCCCTGCCACACGACGAGGTCGGCGCCGTCGACGACGTTGTCGTTGTTGAAGTCGCCTGGCAGGTCGAACGTGAGCACCGCCAGGCGGCCGGAGCCGGTGATCAGCGGCGTTTCGAACTGGGCGCCCGACAGCAGGGCGCCGTACTCGCCCGCCGGCTGCGAAATGCCGTTGACGTACAACGAATCGATGAAGTCGACCGCGCCCGAGGTGTTGAGATTCAACAAACCGCCCGTGAACAAGAGCACGTCGCCGGTATCGGACAGGAAGGCCTGAGCGAGGCTTAGCGTGCCGGCCTCGACGCGCGTGTTGCCGCTGTAGCTGCTGAGGCCCGTGAGCGTCAGCGAGCCCGTGCCCACTTTGGTGATATGCGTCGGGGCGTTGGGCGTGGGCGTGCCTTGACCGTCGGTGATCGTGCCGTCGAACGTCGTCGACGTATTGAGCGTGCCGATGCGCCATGTCTTGGCGGTCGGTCCCGAACCGCCCTGGTAGCCGCCCACAAACGACGCCGCGTCGCCGGCGAGCGAGCCCAACGTGATCACCTGTGCGGAGGTCGCGCGGTCGCGGAGTGCGGCGCCATTGGACAGCGTCACGGGCGACGATTCCAAACTCGATCCGCCCCCGTTGAAGCGGGCCGTGATGCCGGACATCGACAGCGCGCCCGTGTATCCGCCGGCGTTGCTCGGCAGGTCGACCAGCTTGGTCGGGACGGTTGTGGTGAGGGCGAGGCTACCGGCGCCGCTCCACGCGGGCAGCGTCAACGGATTGCCCGCCGAGCCGTCCGCCTGGATCGTGTTGCCAGCGCCGTTGATCGTCAGGCTCGAGTTGGTCAGCGCCACCGAGGCCGTGTTGGCGGCGATCACCGTGCCGCCGGCCAGCGTGAGCGGCCCCGTCCCCAGGGCGCCGTTGAAGGCGCCAATGTCGATTGCGCCGCCGTTGATCATCGTCGGGCCGGTGAAGTCGTTGGCCGTCTGCAGAATGAGCGTCGACGCTCCCGTCTTCGTGAGGGAGGCGCCGCCGCTGATCTTACCGGCGCCGGTTATCGAGTACGCAACCGTCGCGCTGTTGAACGTCATCGCCAGCGGGCTGACGGTCGTATTCAGCGCGATCGTCGAATTGACGACGGGCGTGTTGTTGGGGCCGACGACGTCGCTGAACGTCACCGCGTCGAGGTCGAAGTACCGGTCCGCAGCGCCGGTGTTGTTGTTGAGCCAGTTGAGCGGCCCCGCGGCGCCGGAGATCCATTCATTGCTGAACCCCGGATCGAAGCCGCTCCAGGTGACGCTGCCCAAGTTGCCCGAGCCGACGGTGATCTGCAGGAGATTGCCGTTGGTGACGAGGGCCGGCGCCGAGCCACGGCCGGGCCAATTGACGACCCAGCTCGCCGTAGTACCGGTGAATCCGCCAGCGGATTCGAGCAAGGTGTACGTGCCGGTCGTGAGCCCGCCGAGGAAGCCGAAGTTGATCGTCGGCGTCCCGGCAAGGCTGGTCGCGCCGTTGACCATGATCTTGTCATTGCCGCTGACCGTCGACGGCGAGATGTCGAACTTCACGGCGCCGGTCCCGGCAAAGCTGAGGGCGTTGTTGAAGGTGAGCGTGCCGGCCGCGGCGACGGCCGTCGGCGTCGTGCCGTTAAGCGTATCGCCGGGCAAGAGATTGCCTTCGTCGTGCGTGTAGTTTCCGGCGATGGCGCCGGCGCCGATGACTTGCTGCCGCGCGGCGGTCGAGTACGGGGTCGTCGTGCCCGAAACGTCGAGCGTGGCGCCGCTCAGCACGCGGAGGGTGCTCACGAAGTCCGTCACGCCGTCGGTCACGCCGCCAGGGATGGCGGCGCCGCCAGTGAGCTTGAGCGTGCCGGCCGTCACCGTGGTGATCCCGCCCCGCCGATTCGCCGTGCCGTTCAAGGTGGGCTGATACTGCAGATTGCCCGAGAGCGTGAGCGTGCCCGTTCCCACCTTGTTGAGATTGATGCCGCCCAGGAGCGTGCCGGCGTCAGGCATGGCGCTGGCGACGTCGATCGTGCCGGCGAACGTGGTGTTTGTATTGAGCGAGCCGATGTTGTACGTGGCGAACGACCCAGTGCCCGCCCCGCCCAGAGCGCCGCCGCCGCCGCCGGAGAGGACCGCCGTCGCCGTGCCGGTCAGCGCGCCGAGGGTGATCGTATTGCCGCCGCTGTTCGTGCGGACGAACATGACCGCCTCATCGACGTTGACGTGCGTGTTCTGCAGACTGTTGGCGGTGAAGGCTTCGGTATTGGAGTTGGAAAGGATGCGGAAGTACTCGGGAAGTCCGCCGGAGAGGCCCGTCACGTTGACGCTCGCCAAACTGCCGCCCGTGGCCCAATTTCCGGCAGCGGTCATCATGGCGCCGTCAGTGGCGGTGGTGAGATGGAGCGTCGCGCCGGCGCCGCCGCCGATGGCGTTGATGTTGCCGCCGTTGCGCGTGACGATGTTGCCGGTCATCGACGCCGGCACATTAAGGATGCCGGTGGTCGGCGTACCGATGCCGCCCGCGACGCTGAGCGTGGCGCCGTTGCGAATCGTGATCGCCTGGACCGGGACGGTCGCCGCGTCGTCATAGCGGAGCGTCCCGCCGTCGACGTTGATCCCGCCGGTGATCGTGTGGGCGCTCGTGGCGGCGAGCGTCAATTGCCCCGCGCCCGCCTTGGTGAAGCCCTGCGTGCCGGCGAGCGGCGCGCTGATGATCGCGACGCCGCCGGGATTCATCGCGTTGACCGTGATCGTCGGCGTCGTGCCGGAGAGCGTCAACGGGACAAAACCTTGAATGTCCCAGTTGAGGTCGGAGCCAGTACCGGGGTTGGCATCGGCGAAGACCAGGTTGCCGATCGTGCGATCGCTTACCAGGTTGACCACGTTGCTTGCGCCGTTGAGGTCGGGCTGAGTGAAATTGGCGGTAAAGCCCGCGCCGTCCGCGAGGGTTCCTCCCACCCAATTCCCCGCCGTGTCCCAATCGCCAAGGATTGGCGCGTTCCACGTGCCGTCACCGGCCTGAGCCGAGGCGCCCAAGCTGGCCGCGACAAGTGTAACCGCCAAGAAC
The DNA here is from genome assembly GCA_044867485.1 of Lacipirellulaceae bacterium. Lineage (GTDB taxonomy): Bacteria > Planctomycetota > Planctomycetia > Pirellulales > Lacipirellulaceae > Lacipirellula. The sequence continues at coordinate 10,565 of JBIOVA010000007.1, forward strand.
GCACGCCGATGGATCGATCCCACGCGCATCAAACGTCTCCTCCCAAGAAGGGGCCCCCGGCACGGCGCTGACGCGCGGCCCGGGACCTGTCAGCTGCTCCCCGTCGAAAAAACTTCGCTTCTCGCCGAAGTCCGCCGCAGTCCGTGAAGCGCATCGGCGCGCCCCTCGTCGACCGACGTTGCGACCGCGCGGCTCGACCCACCCCGAGGAGGAGCCCGGCGCCTGTGATTGAGGCGGATCTGGCTTCGATTTTAACCCCGGGCAGGTTTGCGGCGTCCGCCGGCCGTCGGCATTGCAAGAAACGGAATTCGATCTGCGGATATCCCGCCATTTTGGCGCTCCGTGCGCGTGCGCTGGCTAATCGGCCCGGCGATGCCATAGCAACAAGTTGGCTTCCGGCAGGCGCCATGTTGGGAGCGAGAATCGTCGCCGGCGGGCGTGACGGGGGCTCATAACTGGTCCAAGCCGTCCAATAACACCGCGCCGTGCAGGCGGCGGTCGACCGCGGCGGGCCTTTGCTTGCAGCCGGGCTGGCGCCCAAACAGAGTGGAACTTGGCGCCGGCCCCTTGGCTGCGGGGCGCGGTGATTTTCGGCGACTCGAGAATCGGCAACTTTGAGATGGCAACTGGTCGTAGGGGGCTGACGCGGGACGACGCTGCGCCTTGGCGCACACGCGCTCTCCGCGTCATGGCGTTGACAGCTGTCATCGCCGCCGCGCCGCTGGCTTCCGCGGCGACGTACCACTTCAGCGCCGCCGGCAACGATGCGACCGGCAACGGCTCGCTCGCCAAGCCGTGGCAGTCCGTCGCTAAGTTCAATCAGCTCAATCTGAGTCCCGGCGACAATGTGCTGTTCCGCGCCGGCGACACGTTTTCCGGCAGGATGTGGCTGGATGAATCCGATTCCGGGACGAGCGCGGCCGGCCATTTGATCTCGCCGGTCAAGATCGGCTCATACGGCGCCGTCGGCGCGACAACCCGCGCCACGATCGTCTCGCCGTACAACAACGAGGGGTTCGTCGCCTACAACGCCGGCGGCATCGAGCTCAGCGACCTGGAGTTTGTCAGCGGCGGGTTCAACGGCAACAGCCGGACCAACGGCGTCCAGTTCATGTCGGACAAAGTCGGGTCGTCGTTTCTGAGCCAGTACGAACACGTGCGCGTGAACAATGTCGCATCGCGCGGCTTTGGGTTGAACGGTCTGCAGGTCTGGGCCCATCATTCCGTGGGATTCGACGATGTGCACGTCGCCGACAGCGAGTTCTCGGGCAATGGCTACGCGGGCGTGTACGTCGGCGCCTCGCAATGGCAGAACAAGTACCATGCCGACGTCGTCGTCGAGCGCGTCGTCGCGCACAATAACCCCGGCTACGTCGGCGAATTGCCGATCACCGGCCACGGCGTCATTCTGGCCAACGTCGACGGCGGGACGATTCAGGACAGCGTCGCCTACGACAACGGCAAGGTGAACGGCAACGCCAACGTCGGGCTGTGGACCTACCAGTCCAACGCGGTGACGATCCAGCGCAACGTGGCCTACGGGAATCGCTCGCCTGGAGGATTCGACGGCGGCGCCTACGACATCGACGGCGGCGTGACCAATTCGGTCATTCAGTACAACCAGTCGTTCGACAATGACGGGGCCGGCCTGCTCTTGGCCGAGTACCAGTCCACCAACGCCATGGCGAAGAACGTGTTCCGCTACAACCTGTCGGTCAACGACGGCCGCGACGGATACGGCGGGATTTCGATCACTGGCGCGGGTTCCGCGATGATTGCCAAGAACGCCATCTTCCACAACAACACCGTCATCGTGGACAAGAACGTCGTCCCCAACGCCAAGGGCGCCGTGTGGTTCATCAACGCTCAGCACGCAGACCTCGACTTCATTAACAATTCGTTCGTGGCGCTCAACGGCGCGGCACTGATCGCAGGCGACACGACTGTGGCGAAGGCGACATTCGCGCGCAACTCCTACTGGACAGACGGCGGGCCAATCATTCTCGAGAGCGCCGTGTACCCGTCGGTGCTCGCCTGGGCGTCCCAGAACGTCCAAGAACGCATCAACAACGTGTATGTCGCCGTGACCAGCGATCCGCAATTCCTCGACGAAGAGACCTTCCGACCCAGCCCAACCTCGCCGCTCGTGGACGCGGCGCGGACGCCCGGCGGCGTCCCCTGGCCGACGTGGGTGGCCAACTTGGGCCTGCGAGATCTCGCTGGCGCACCGCTGTACCAGAGCGATGGGCCCGACATCGGCGCCTGGGAGTATGTCCCCAGCCTCCCCGGCGACTTCAATGGCGACGGCGCCGTCGACGGCGGCGATCTCACGGTGTGGCAAGGCGAATTCTCAAGCGTTGAGGCCACGGCCGCCGGGGGCGGCGCCGGCTCCGCCGACTTCGACGGCGATGGCGACGTGGACGGCGCCGATTTTCTTCACTGGCAGCGAAGCGTCGGCCTGGGCAGTGCGATCACGACTTCGGCCGCGGCTGTGCCGGAGCCGTCCGTCGCGTTGCTCGCCGTCTTTGCGACGGCTTTCGTCGCGTCGCGTCGTCGCCTCCGACCGCCCGGGGCTAACCGCTAATTCGGCGGTTCGATGCTGCCCGTGCGCCCAGCCAATTCGGCGCACAGAGTTGGCACTTTTTGCCAATTGGAGTATATTTCCGTTGGTCGCCTATCTCGCCGACGCAACGCGGACGATGCCATGCCGACGCGCAACGTCAATCTCACCGATCACCTTGACGCCTTCATCGCGCAGGAGATCGGCGCGGGCCGATTTCTCAATGCCAGCGAGGTGATGCGGGCCGGACTGCGCCTTCTGGAGCAACAGACTCGTGAAGACGAGCAGACGCTCGCCGCGTTGAGGTCTCTCGCGGCCGAGGGATTCCAGCAGCTTGATCAGGGCCAAGGCGTCGAACTCAATGGGCGCCGGCAGTTGGCGGCGTTTGTCAGCCGCACGGGGCGTCGCGCCGCGAAATCGGTCGAGCGCCGCGCCAAAGGCGCCTGACCGATGCCGCGGTTCGTCATTGCGCCGGCCGCCGCAGCCGACATCGAGTCCATCCTGGGCTGGTCGGACGAGCATTTTGGCGAATCGGGGCGGTTACGCTACGAGGCGTTGCTGGTGCAGGCGATCTTCGACCTGGCGGAGCAACCTGAACGACCGGGCGTCCATTGCCGTCCGGAGATCGCCAAGCGCGCCGGGACGTACCATTTGCTGAACAGCCGCGACCGAGTCGCCGCAGCACTTGGCCGCGTGAAGCAACCTCGCCACTTTCTCCTATTTCGTGTGCGAGCCGACGGGGCCGTCGAAATCGGTCGCGTGCTGCACGACAGTATGGATCTCGCGCAGCACCTGCCTGACGAGTATCGTGCCTAGCGACAGGAATTGTGGGGGAACGCCCCCAATCTCGGGCGCAATCGACTCGCTGCCGCCGACTACTTCTCATCGGGCGGCAAGGCGTCAAGGCGTCGCGTGGCGCGGTACAGGCCGACGGCGAGCACGACGACCAGCAGGGCGATTGCCCCGGTGAGAAACTTGGGATCGTTCAACAGGCGCGACAGCGCCGGCGCCGCGGGCTCGGCGACGACGGCCAATTCGGCTTGAGCGCCGAGCGTGGCGGCGAGCGGCTCGAAGCCCTCGCCCAGCGACGCTGCGAGCGCCGCGGTGTCGTAGCTCGGCGCCGCGACCGCCGGGTTGCCGTACGCCAATCGGTATTGTTCGCCGCCGTGGGCGAGGAACACCAGCTCGTATACGACGCCCCGCGCCTCGACGCCCGAGATCGCAAGCGGCGGGCTGTCGCGGTTTTCGATGACGAGGCGATAACGGGCCTCGCGCGTTTCGGGAATCGCGACGCTCAAGTCCGATCGCTGCAGGCTACGGAAGTCGAGCCGTGCGAGCGTGCCGGAGCCGAGCGTATGGATCCACTCCAGCTCCGTCTTCTGCGGCGCCGCCCTGCCCTGCGTCTCGACGCGCACCGCCCGGCTGAAATTTCGGTCGGCTGTGGCGACCGTCAACTCGGTGACCGGCTCGCGGCGCGAGTCGACGTACACGAAGGTCGTTTTCGACTCTGCGTCCTGCTCGACGCGGAAGCCGGTGAGCGGGTAGCTCGTCGTGACGGCAACCGGCGCGTCGGCGACTTCCACGTCGTGCCGGTACTCGATGCGGTTGATGCGGAACGGCTGGCGGTTGACGACGATCCGCTCGGTGCGGTTGGTCTCGTCGTCGCCCTGCAGCTTGCGGGTGAGTTCCATGAGCTGGGACTGCTGCTCCTGGGTGACGTCGTCGATGACGATGCGGTAGCGGCGCACGTCGCCGCCGATCGCCTGCTGCTCGGCCGCCGGCAGAGCGAGATCGACGTTCTGCACGTCCATGAACTGCGTGTAGTCGAACACCAACCCGTCTTCCACCAGCGTCGTCCAGGTCTCTCCGTCGGCCGAGACGGACACGGCGACGCGGCGCTCGAAATTTTCCAGCGGCGTCACCAGCCGCACGCCTTCGAGCGGCTGCGGATGTTTCGTCACGTCGATTTCGAAGGAGATCTCCAGGCCGCCGTCGTCCAGCGGGCGCACCGCCGGCTTGTCGACGCGGAATGTGCGGCTCGCCGTGCGGGTGCGCTTCGTGGTCGCCGGGCGGATGATGTACGCCGCTTCGTCGCCGCTGGCGTCGAGCAATCGCACGTCGGGGAACTGATCGTCGGTCGCGGCGTACACGTCGCTGTCGAGCGGCACGGCCACCAGCTCCTCGCCGTCGAGCTCGGGCAACTCCACCGGCTTGGCGAAGCGCAAATCGGGCGCGGCGGCAAGCACCGTCGCCTCCGGCGCGACGAGCAAGAGCGCCACGAAACTCCACCCCAGCAACACGAATCGGCACATCATGGCGCCTCCTCCTTGGCCTTCGTCGCCACGGCAAACTTTTCTCGATATTTGAGGTACACGAACGAGCCCGCGAGCAGCAAGACGCCCAGCAGCACGAACGCGACGATCCGCCAGAACTGGTCAAGCGACGCGAGGTCGTGGAAGAACACTTTGCCCGAGACGATGGCGAACAAACCCAAACCAAGGTACCGCACGCTGGCCTCGTTCTTGGCGATGCCGCGGAGAATGAGCGCCAGGGCGAAGATGGCCCAGGTGATCGACACGCCGCCGGCGCGGAGCCCGGGGAAGAAATCGCGGAGGAAGCTGTTGACTTCCAGCGTCGCGTATACGAACAGCATCGCCAGGCCGGCGAAGCCCAGCACGGTGCGGACTTGCACGGCCCGCTCGCGGCCGGCGACCAGCGCATACGCCCCGCCGAGGAAGCCGACGACCGCGGCAAAGTCGATGAGCCGCATCAGCGCGTCGCGGAACAGGTACTGGCCGCCGTACAACAGGTCGACGTCCGCGTCCCACGACGGCAGGTCGAACACGAACACCTTTCCAATGACGGCCGCGACCGCGACTGTCAGCAGGCCGAGCACCACGACGCTGTCGCGCCGCAGATACTCGAGCAGCAGCAGCACGCACAGGCCGAGCCAGAGGATCGTGAGGATCGGCAGCCGCGCGGGGCTATAAAAGTGGCCCACCGTGCGATCAAGCTCCATGTGCAGGTACAGGAACGCCATTCCCACGGCCGCGATGACCAGCCCCTGCATGGCCCATGCGCCGCGAAGCCACGGCTGCACGTCGTTCTCCGGCGCGACGAGGTCCGGTTGTGACTCGCTTACTGGGCGATCCAGCATGCGATACGCGACGCCGAACGACGCGATCGGCACGCCGAACGAAATGAGCCGCTCCACCAGCATCCGCATGTACTCTTGCCACGACAGGTCCGCCGTGCTGCCGCCGAAGACGAACTGCCGACCCACGTCGATCAACGTGAACCGCCCCAGCACGATGGCGAACAGTACGTAGGCCACGTGGCGGACGAACTCGCTGCCGATCTTCTGAGCGACCCACAGCAGCACGACCGCCTGGATCGCCCAACTGGCGGTGATCCACTGGCTCGACAGTACCAGCGGCATCGTGATCGCCAGGAAGAACGCGGCCAGCCCGATGAACGACACGAGCAGGTCGCGGTCCACCAGCCGGCGGCGCAGGAAGTAGTAGATGTGGGCCGTGTAGAACGCCGTGAGCCCCAGCGACACGGCGGCGACCCACTTGCGGTCGTACACCTGGTCGATGAGCCGATGGCTGACCGCGAAGAACACGCCCGCGTTGATCAACATCGCCACGAGGTCGAGCAGATTCGACTTCGACTGCCGGACGATCTTGTACAGGAACGTCATCGTCGAGAACAGGACGAAGAACCCGACGAGGAACGGCAACACTTGCCAAATCAACTCCGGCTCGTAGTCCTTCATCGCGGTGAAGAACAGGGCGTAGGTAGCGAAAAAGCTCAGGTAGTTCACCAGCGGCCAGTTCTTCCAGTAGCAGATCGCCAGCACGCCGACGCCGAGCACGAGCATGTAGCCCAAGAGGCCGGGGAAGTTCACCACGCCGGTCGAGAGCATCACCGGCGTGCCGTAGCCGCCGATGATCCCCAGCACGGCGACGAGCATCGAGTTGAACCGCACGGCGATGCCGCCGGCCAGAGCGGTGATGAGGGCCATCAGCGCGAACGCCGGCAGGGCGTCAACGAGGTCGAAGAAGTTGTGTGCGGCGAACACGCTGAAGTAGAGCGCCGCCAGGCCGCCGCCCATGAGGCCCTGCCCCATGAGGTGATACTTTCCGCCGACCAGTCGTGTGCCGGCCGTCAACATCAACAGGCCCGTGATCGCCGAAAGCGCGACTCGCGCCTGCGGGCCGAGCCAGCCATGGTCGATCGAGTACTTGAGAAAGAAGCCGATGCCGACGACCAACACGATGATGCCGATGCGCAGCAGCCACTGGCTGGCAACGGCAAACTCCGTCGACACGCCCGCGGGGATATGTTCCTCGCCGACGATGATCCAGTTCCAGATGCGGCGCAGCGTGTCGCGGGCCGCCGTTTCAAACTTGCTGGGCACGCGCGGCGCCGCGGGTTCCGGCTCGGCCTCGTAGGGCGTCGCCGCCGTCGCTAGGGATTCCACGCGGCGGGCCGGAAACTGGATGGCCGCCTCCAGCGGCGTAAACGGCGTGAGCGCCGGCTGCGGCTCGTCGACCGCTTCGCTCGGCGGCGCGACCGGCATCGGCGGCTCGGCCTCGAACCACTCCGGCTTTGGCGGCGCGACTGCGGCTTCCGCGGCCGGCGCGACCGCCGGCGCCGCGGCGCGTTCGCCCGTTTCAGCGAGCTTCCGGCCGAGGCGATCCATCTGAATTTGCAGGTCGCGGAAGCGGTCGTGCTGCTCCTTCTCGACGCGGCTCACCGCCAGAAAGGTGCGGATTGGCAGGACGACGAACACGAAGATCGCCGCGCCGAAGGCGACCAGCCCGATCACGAGCCCCAGAACTTCATCCATCGCCGAGCCTCCAACTCATGAGGCGCCGCGCCGGCGTCATGCCCGGCTGCAACCGCCAAAATACCGCTTCCCAAGTGTAGTTTCCTATTGCAGTTACGCCGGAAAAGGGCGGTAACCGCGGGGATTCCAGGGGAACTCCCTACTTCCAGAGAGCCCGAAAGCGGATGGGCTTTGCGCGCTGTGTGGGAAAAGGCTGAAAGCCCCGACCAAGCCTGGTCGGGGCTAAGCGGGTGGCATGCTCTCGTCCGCGTGAGCATGTCTCGGCGGTAGCAGCCGGCGGAGCGGCTATTTGAGCGTCAGGACAACAACTGACCGCGGCGGGATCTCGACGGCGAGCTCGCCGTCGGCGATTGTTGCGGCGTCGAAGTCGGCCGGTTTCACGCGGTCAGGCGCATCGAACGTGTTGTGGCCGTCGAGTTCGTCAGCGGTAAGGATACGGCCGGAGGCGCTCGTCGCATCGACGCCTTCCAACTCGCACGACAGCTTCACCGCGCTCGTCGCATGGGCGTTCACCAGCGACACGTGGACCACGCCTTCGCGATCGCGGGACGCCGAGACGCTCACGGCCGGGATCTCTCGGCCGTCGTATTCGTAGTCCGGCGACTCCAGTTCCACCTGCAGCCGCGTCGCGTCGTGGTGGACCTGGAACATGCTGAACACGTGGTACGTGGGCGTCAGCAGCAGCTTTTCACCCTCGGTGAGGATCATCGCCTGCAGGACGTTGACCGTCTGGGCGATGTTGGCCATTTTCACGCGGTCGTTGTGCTCGTGGAAGATGTGGAAGGTGAGCCCGGCCAGCACCGCGTCGCGGAGCGAGTTCTGCTGGTAGAGGCCGTAGCCGGGATGGCCTTCCTCGACGTCGTACCATGCGCCCCATTCGTCGACGAACATGCCGATCCGCTTCCGCGGGTCGACGCGGTCCATTTCCTCGGCCGACTCGTTGATCGCCCGTTCGATTTGCAGGCACTCGCGCAGCATGGCGAACCATTCGGCCTCGCCGAATCCGGTGGCGTCGGTCTTGTTCTGCCAGTTGGGGACGACCGTGTAGAAGTGGACGCTGAGGGCCTGCATCTGGCGGCCGATGCGGTCCATCACCACGCGGGCCCACGCCTGGTTGAGGCCGCCGGGGCCGCAGGCGACGCGGGTCAGGCGGTTGCCGCTGAACTCGCGGCAGAACGTGGCGTACTGGCGGTACTCGTCGCTGTAGTGCTCGGGGGTCATGTTGCCGCCGCAGCCCCAGTTTTCGTTGCCGACGCCGAAGAAGGGAATCCGCCACGGCTTGTCGCGGCCGTTGGCGCGGCGCAGGTTGGCCAATTCGCTGTCGCCGTCGTACGTCATGTACTCCAGCCAGTCGCGCATCTCCTGCGGCGTGCCGCTGCCCATGTTGCCGGCGATGTACGGCTCGGCGCCGATCAGTTCGCAGAGGTCGAGAAACTCGTGCGTGCCGAAGGAGTTTTCGTCGACAACCTGGCCCCAGTGGATGTTGACGCGCTTGGGCCGCTCGTCGCGGGGGCCGATGCCGTCGCGCCAGTGGTAGTCGTCGGCAAAGCAGCCGCCGGGCCAGCGGAGGTTGGGGATCTTCGTGGCCTTGAGGGCCTCGATCACGTCGTTGCGGATGCCGCGGGTGTTGGGGATCGGCGAGTCGGGGCCGACCCACAGGCCGTCATAAATGCAGCGGCCGAGGTGCTCGGCGAAGTGGCCGTAGAGGTGCCGGCTGATTTGGCCGCCGTCCTGGTCGCCGCGGATGACGGCGGTGGCTTGAAGCGGTTCGGCGGCGAGCGTCTTCGCGAACGCCAAACAAACCAGAGCGCCAGCTAGTACGACGTGCAGCAACGATCTCATGGTCGCAGATCTCGCGATAAGTGGGTGAAGCAGATCTCGGGATAAGTGCTTTCGGAGTCTACCACAGAGTACACAGAGAACACGGAGCATAATTCAACGCTCCGAGAATCTACGCGCTGAATCGCCTCTGTGCTCTCTGTGTC
>JBIOVA010000008.1:0-27714 GCA_044867485.1 Lacipirellulaceae bacterium
CCCGCCGCGCCGTCGCCAGCGCCGCCAAGGCCACCGCCCGAGGAGATTTACTGGTGAGCGCCACGACTGCTTTACGCAGCGGCGGCGAACAATTGTTTAGCTAGCAAGGCACGTTTTCTACAGAGCCCTCAAGACTCCTTTTGTTGGCATCGTTAGCTCCGACACGCATTCAACGCCGCGCATCTTGCATCTTCGGCGTCCCCACGGCGCCTCAAGCGCAAGCCAACAGGCGTATGCCATCATGCGAATCTGCTAGGGGTCTTTCTCGCCTTCCTCTATTTTCACAACGCGATCGACTCCAACGTTCTCCAAGACATCTACATGAGCCTTTTGCTTGCCGATGGCTGGCCAGTGCACGCGTATGCTGTCAACTTGATGGCGGTCAGCCAATCCGAAGTGCAAACGCGAACCGTAATGGCTCTGATAGCCGCGTCCGCACCGGACTTCGTCGACCAGAGTTAGATCGCCTGTGACGATTTCCACGCGCACCCCGACGGCGTCGCGATTTGTGCGATTGCCCCTGAGCTCAAGGTCAATCCAGTGGTGATCGTTTGGCGAATCGTTTCGTAAGAGCGTCGGCTTCGCGCGGGAGTTGAGTATCACGACGTCCAGGTCGCCGTCGTTGTCCAGATCATCAAAGCCGGCGCCACGGCTGCTGAGCTCAACATCCATCCCGTCGCCGCTGTGGTCGGTGACATCGATGAATGTTCCGTTTCCCCTATTTGCCAGCAGCCTATTTTTGCCCAATAAGCCTGCAATGTTGCTGATTTTATCGATATTTACGTTGAGGTAGCCACAAGCGATGAAGATATCGCGATCGCCGTCGTTATCGAGGTCGACCAACGCGTTCCCCCATTTCACGGGCGCGAGCGTACCCGCCCCAGCTCCGGTGCGCGTGGTTACGTCCTCGAAAAAGCCGCCCAGGTTCTTGTACAGCGTCGCCAGCTCGTTTTCATATGAAGTAACGTGAACGTCCAAAAGGCTGTCGTTGTCGAAATCCGCGCAGTCGACTCCCATCGTCCCTTGGGGATTGCCTGATCCATCGTAGGCAAAACCACTCAAGAGGCCCACTTCCTCGAACTTGCCCGTTCCGTCGTTCTGGAAAATGAAGTTGGCGCCCGTGTCGTTGCCCACCAGGATGTCAGCGTCGCCGTCGCGGTCGTAATCGGAGCACACCAGGCCCATGCAGTACCCCGCATGCCGGGCAATGCCCGATTCGATGCTGACGTCGGCGAAAGTGCCGTCGCCGTTGTTGCGATACAAGGTGTTCGTTTCGCGCTCGTAATCGAGCGGCCCACCGGAATACGGCAGGCCTTGTTTGGTCCGCGGCACATGCTTGTCGAAGGAGAACTTGACGTAATTGCCTACAAACAGGTCGAGGTCGCCATCGTTTTCGATGTCGACAAAACTAACCCCGGCGCCGACGCGATCGCCATTCTGAACGCCCGCCCGCTCTGTCACATCGGAGAACGTGCCGTCTCCGTTGTTTTGGTACAGCACATTGGGGCCGAAGTTGTTGACGTAGATGTCCGGGTCGCCGTCGTTGTCGTAATCGCCTACAGCCACGCCCAAACCATGGCCGACGTCGCCGACTCCGGCTTGGTCGGTCACGTCCGTGAATTTCCAATTGCCGTCGTTGCGGTAGAGCGCGTCCCGAGGGGCGACGTCCACCTTCGTCCCCTGCATCGGAGCGCCGTTCAAAAAATAGATGTCGACATCGCCATCAGCATCGTAGTCGAACAGCGCGAGGCCGGCGCTCATGTATTCGACGATATAGTATTTGCCGCTGCCGCCGTCGGTGTGAAGAAAAGTGATTCCCGTTTGGTCCGTTACGTCGCGCAACAGGATCGTCGACTTCGTCGAGTCGCTTGCCGGCGGTGCAGCCGCAGGGCGACCTCCAGCGGCGAGCACGATGACAGTCACCATCGTAGGGCGAATCAGCGAGTTGCGTCTACTTGCTGCGCACCATTTCATGGAGTTGCCGGTAGGTCGGGTTCTTCGGGTCCATCTCGACGGCCTTCTGCAGGGCGTCGGCAGCTTCGTCGCGACGACCGTTGACCGCCTGCGCCCAGCCAAGAACAAAATAGCTGTCGGCGACCGGTTCGAGCTTGACGGCCGTGGCGGCAAGCTCCTGCGCCTGCTTGGCTTCGCGTTTGGTATTCAGGTAAAACTTCGCCAGCGACCGATAACCGGCCGCATTCTTGGGCGCGACCGCGAGCGCCTTCTTGAAGTGGCGCTCCGCCGCCGCCAAGTCTCCTAAGCGGGCTTCCAAAAAGCCGAGCTGGTGCAAGTGGCCGGCGTCCGTCGGCTCGAGCCGAGCCAATTCCTGGAACTGCTCGAGTGCCTCATGTGCTTTATGCTGCTCGAGGTACAGCGTTCCTAAAAGTTTGCGGCTTAGCGGATTATCCCCGTCCAAGTCACAAGCCCGCTTCCACAGCGGTTCGGCCTGCCCTAGTTGGCCCTTACTGGCGTAAAGACGCCCCGCATCCATGCAGGTGACCGCCACTTCCCCGCGAATCTTCTGTAACTCATCGAAGTGCTGGCGGTATTGCCGATCGGCTGCAAACGTGGCGTCCTGGAGCTGCTGAAACTTTCGGGAGTATCGGGCCACGTCGTCGGTTTCGCCGCGCTGACCGCACGTTTTGATCAATCCGTAATAGGCCTGCTTGTACGTGGGCTTTAGCTCGGTCGCCCGAACGTAATTTTGCTTGGCTTGTTGCAAGTCGCGAAGCTGGTAATGCACGTCGCCCAAAAGATAGTGGGCCTCGCTGTCGTTATCAGCAATCTCTATAGCGCGTTGCAAATAAGTCTTGGCTTCTTCCGGCTTGCCTAGTTGAAGCAGAACCTCACCGATTTGACGATGCGCGCCGGGAAACCTCGGATCAATCGTGAGCGCTCGCTGCCAATGCTCGATTGATGCTTCATACGATTGGTTTTGAAACTCGTACCGCCCCAACTGATCTTGGACGTCGGCCCGATTCGGCTGAAGTTCAACGCATTGGCGCCAACACTCGACCATTTTTCCCCGATCGCCGTGGCTGCTGTATACGAACCCCATGATTCGATGGGCTTCAAAATCTTTTAGGAATTCTCTCAGTAGCCTTTCACCGATGGCAAATTGTTCGCTGCGGAGTTTGTCCGCCTCCGCTTTGACGGCCGCCAGATCGAGTGTCGACGCCTCCTCCGCGGTTACCTGTCCAAAAACTGATGCGCATCCAGCGAGAGCCACCCTGGCCACAACCAAAGTCAACATGACCACTGCTGGCCGTGCCCGGTCCGCAGTTGTTATTTGCCAGTGCATGGTTCGACTACTCTAGCGGAAGTCGCTCGTCGGGCGTCATTCCACACTCTACTCGTTTCCACGGTGAACTTTGCGAACTTCGTCCGTTTCAATACCAGAATACAACGAGTATACGTCCACCCAAAGAAGGACGACATCGGCCAATTCCCGCGGAGATTCGTCTCACGAAACGACCGATTTTGACCTCCCCGACGCGGTGGGTCATCAACTCATCCCTTTGATGGCTCGGCCGGGGCGTTCCAAGAACTCGTCGACGCGGTCCGAGTGAGACGCTGACACTTATGGGCCGTCTTGGCGCGCCGTCAAACCAAGGTTTCTTGGATTAATCAACCTCCACGATTGGCTGCACCGCAATAGTGTCACGATGACGAAGGCCAAGTTTTCCACGTCGTTTCATTCAGTTTGAAGTCGTGCGATGGGACATCTCACGCGAGCCGTTGATGATGGCTCGCGATTCGTCAGCGAGCAATTTGTGCTGCAACTTACTGACCCAGCATGGCGGTGTGATGCGTTTCGAGAGGCGGTTCGCTTCGGCGTAGCTGGCCAGCGATTGCTCGGTCAATCCCAGTCGATAGTTCGTCATCGCCAAGAAGAGGTGTGCAAAGACCTCTGACATCGGGTCAACGGTCGGCCGTCCTGCCTCAATTAATTGGAGCGCTTGTTCGAGGCGATCCCGCGCCTCAGGCAACTTTCCCGCGCGGAAGAGTGCGGCTCCGACAGCCAATAATTGATCACGAGTCGGCGCATCATGATTCGGCGCCAGCACGACTTCGGCGACGTTGGCAAGTTGCGATGTCTCGTCGACGGAATAAGGCGTCACGGTACACATCCAGAGAAAAATGCCGCGTTCATCCGGATTTTGCTCCGACGGTATTTTTTGGAGCGCCTCGCGACAGGCCGCCTGGTAGGTCGCCCGATCGCCTTTCGCAAGGTAGAGCGAAGCAACAAACCAATCGCGTGCGGCCGGAGAAATCAATTCGGAATCGCCTAGCAACGAGCGGGCCGTCGTCATATCGGCGAGCGCCTCGTCCCAGCGACCCCAGCCGCCGAGCGTGAAGCCTCGCAACCAGAGGATTCTGGAGTCGTCAGGAGCCAGCGCGAGCGCGTTGTCAAAATTTTGCAGCGTCGCATCTTGCCCTTCATCCATGCCATACAGACCGCGGTAGAGCCAAACCTGCCCCAAGGCCTCATTTTTTTCGTTGAGCGCCGCCGCTCGATCCTTGAGGGCTGCTATCTTCGCCGCCGACTCACGGCGAATTTGAGCGTTACTCACGGCGAGAGTGATCAACGTGATAAACAGCAATGCCAAGACCGTGGTAGCAAGTGACGCGACGGCCGGATTGCGCCGACACCAACGGCCCAAACGCTCGACGACAGTAGAGCGGCGGGCCAAAATTGGCCGATCGGCGAGGAACCTTCGCAGGTCGTCGGCAATTTGCTCGGCGTGGTGATAGCGGGCGGCGGGTTCCTTAGCGACCGCCTTGAGCACGATCGTTTCCAAATCGACCGGAATGGAGGGATCGATTCGCCTGGGAGCCACGGGAGAGTCTTCCGCGATGCGCCGGAGTAACTCAGTGCGACTCCTATTGGCAAAGAATGGCTGCAGCGTCAATAGTTCGTACAGCGTAACGCCCAATCCATAAATATCGCTGCGGCGATCGGACCAGCTTTCAAGGCGTTCTGGCGCCATGTACCGCAGTGTCCCGACGAAATCGCCCGTGTGCGTGAGCTCGGTTCCTTCGGCCTTCGCGAGGCCAAAGTCGGTCACCCAAATGTTCCCGCTGGAATCGACGAGCAAGTTGGACGGCTTGATGTCGCGGTGCAAAATGCCTTCCGCGTGGGCATAGGCGAGCGCGTCGGCCGCCTGGAGTCCGACGTGCGCCACGTTCCGATGAAACTGACGCCGGCCAGCTCGGCTCGACAGGTTGGCGTCGCTTAAGCCTCGTCGGCCATTGGTGGGCTCAGCCGCGATTTGCTGATGGTCGCCGTGCGGGCCGACGTCCTGCGAGCCCGTCGAGGGCTCTGAGTGAAGGTCCGATGGCCGAGAGTGGGACCTCGCCACGCCGGCCTCAGAAAAATGGCCGGTGAGCAGGACGTCGGCAATGTCGTGTGTTCGAGGATTGCTCGGCGGCGGGGCTCCGTCGTCGTCGTCGAGTTGAGGGACCCGGAACAATTCACGCAGGGCCCGGATGACAAAGTCCAGGCTCTGACCAGGAACGAATTGCATCGCGTAATAGTGCACCCCTTCGTGCTCGCCGACGCCAAACACGGGCACAATATGGGGATGCTGCAACCGCGCCGCCGCGCGAGCTTCCAACCGGAATCGTTCCAAATGCGACGCGCTTGAAAGCCCTACGGTCGACAGAACTTTCAGGGCCACGTGGCGGCCGAGAGATTGTTGGACGGCCTCGTAGACAATCCCCATTCCGCCCCGGCCGATTTCGCGCACGATCAGAAAGTCGCCGATCGTGCGCGGCGTTTTGCTGGCAGCGGGGGCACCGCCGGGCGTCAACTCGACGCGGTTCCGTGGCGGAATACTCTGTTCCAATAGCACGACGGTCGCGAGCAAGCTGCGAAGCTGATCGGCCAATTCCGGGTATTGCGCGACGTAGTCCTCGACGCTGGGACATTGCCCCGCGCGATAGCTGGCCACAAAGTCGTCGGCCAACTTTTCCACGCTGTGGCGTTCGGTTGCGGACGGATCTGCCACGGACAAAACTTTGGCTAGCGATTAGAAGCCGGAGCCCATCTGCGGGAGCAAGACGTCTCTTAGTCGCATCAGCGCCCGGGCGTAACGTTTGCTGGCCGCCGATTTGTCGACGTCCAGCACCGCGGCAGCCTCGCCGTTGGAAAGCTGCTCGAAATGCCGCAAGGCGAGAATCTCGCGGTCAAGCGGATCCAACGAAATCAGCGCTTCCTGCAATTGGATCGTCTGTTCAACGCGAATCGCATTCTGACTGGGGCTGCTCAGATTCCCCAAGAACTGCGCCGCCAGGTCGGCGCTCGTGGTTTCGGGAAACTCGCCGCGAAAATGCGAGATTTCGCGGTCGGCGCCGCGCGCCTTGGCCCCCAGGTGCCGCCGATGTTGGTCGATGAGCCTCTGGCCCGTGATCCAGCGGAGCCACAAATAAAACGGCATCGTGGGATTGGCCGCATACGCCGAGATTTGCTTCGCGGCGACAACGCACGCTTCTTGGATCACATCGGACGGATCGATCCGCCCTTGCAGCCGACGATCCATGCGGATGGCCACCATTCGCGAAAGGCGATTCCGATGCCGCGCCAAAAGCAGCGACCAGGCCTGTTGGTCTCCGTCGGCGGCTAGTCGCACCAGGCGACGGGTTTCGCTCTCGTCGGACAAGGCAGCGGGCGGTGAATCTGTCGCCATGAGTTCAATGGTAACTGCGACCGCGGCGCAAGTGAATATTTTTGGACCATTCTTGGCCTTGGAGGTTTTTGAGCAGGCGCTGGCGGGCGCACGACGGCCCGCGCCCTCTGGCCTTCGATGAAAGATTACTGAAAATCTGTACTTTTTCGGCGCGACCCTGTCCCCAACCGCCGGTCCTCTGCGTTTTCTAGTCTTGGCGAACTCCTGACAAGGACGGCTGTGGGGGCCGGCCCCGGCCGTACGTGGGGCAAGTGGCTTTCTTCTCCCAAGTGGGGCAATCGCGTTGCAGTTCGGCGGCGCTTGCGCGCCCTTGTTTCTTATCCGTGAACAGAGTTAAGGGGACTGACTCATGAACAGAATGACGGCGACGGTGCGCCTCCTTCACGGCGCCCCAGGGGCGGTGGTTCGCGCTGCCGCCACCTTGACCGTTCCTACGACGAGTTGGTGCAACGCGTTGACTCACCCTCTTGCGGAGAAACCCAAGCGATCCAATCCCTTGTCGGCCTTGGCCATGATGTTGGCGACCATCGCGTGCACGTGCGGCACGGCCGTGACGTTGCCGGCGGCGGGGAGCCCGGCGTTTTACAACGTCGGCGCCCTTCCCGGCGCGAACTTTCCCTCGAGCCACTTGGATGGCGTCGCGCCGGATGGCTCCGTCGCCCTGGGGCGATCCGATTCCACCCCGCCGACAACACTCGGAGTCCGCTGGTCCGCCGGCGCCGGGCTTACTCCCCTGGGAAACGAGGCCGGATTCATCTTCACCACCGCCCGCGACGCGTCGCTGAACGGCGCCTACATTACTGGCTACCAGCAGCTCCCCTCCACCTTTCAGTACCGCGCCTTTCGACTGGACGCCAGCGGATCCACCGACTTGGGCGACCTGCCCGGCGGGACGAACAACACTCTGGCGCTGAGCATTTCCAGAGATGGTCAGACCATCGTCGGCCTGGGCAATTACAACGGCGGCGTCAACGGAGATCAGGGATTTGTCTGGACGCCGGGGGCTGGCATCCAGGGAATCGGCTTTCTGAGCGGCGGGAACATCAGCCAGGCGCTCGCCGTCTCCGGCAACGGGCAAGTGATTGTCGGCGACAGCAACAACGGCTCGGGCCTCTCCCTGGCGTTCCGTTCCACTCCGCAGGGACTCGTCTCCCTGGGCGATCTGCCTGGCGGTATCGAAGACGGCATTGCCAACGACGTCTCGTTTGACGGATCGACGATCGTGGGACGCAGCAATTCGACCAACGGATACGAAGGCTTCCGCTGGACCGAAGCCGGCGGCATGGAGCCGCTGGGGGACCTGCCCGGCGGCATGTTTGTGAGCACGCCCCTTGACGTCACCGACGACGGCTCGACGATCATTGGTTATTCGCACACCGGAATCAGCGTCAGCGTAGGTGAGGAAGCGTTCATCTGGGACGCCGTGCACGGCATGCGCAACCTCAAGCAGGTTCTCCAGGCGGACTACGGATTGAACCTCGCCGGGTGGACGCTGACGCGCGCCAACGCAATGTCGGCCGACGGCAGAGTCATCGTCGGCGACGGGATCATCGGCGGCGCGCGTCGCGGGTGGGTCGCGGTGATTCCTGAGCCGGCGACGGCCGCTATCGCGGGCTTGGGCCTGCTGGGCTTGCTCGCCGCTCGTCGGCGAAGTTAATCCAATTTTTCTTCGAGCCATCGTACAAACACAAGTCAGCGCTGCCCCGGCAGCGCTGGCTTTTTCTATTTCTATTCCGTCGGTCTCTCGTTCCGTGCCCGAACCTACGACTGCCTTGCTGCTCATGACAGCCGCGGCCGAAAGCTTGCGACGATGGCGATCAAGGGGGGGGCAAAAGCAGTAAACGCAACTGTCGATGAGACGCGTCGATAATCGACGGGTTGTGGCATGGGGCGGCGTTCCGCAATCTCAGGCCAATAGATAAGGCTGCGTCTGGTTCCTAGAAATCGCATGCGTTCCCGTCTCACTGAGACGCGAACCGGCATCTCGAAGAGATTCGGCCACACGGCGATCTCGTAACCCTGACAGATGGAGGAGGCGGACATGTGGGTTCTCATCCGAGCCGTGACCTACGCCTCGCTGTTTATTGGTTTCCTACTTGTTTTTCTTCCGGCCCGCGTGTTGTCGTGGTCTGGCGTCACGCCAATCCCAATGATTGGCGTGTGGCAGGTCCTCGGAATGACGGTGGCAGGCGTGGGCGCCGCAATAGCTTTGTGGTGCATCCTGACGTTCGTGATGCTCGGCAAGGGCACGCCGGCGCCGTTCGACCCGCCTCGACGTCTGGTGGTTCGGGGACCCTACCGATTTGTGCGCAATCCGATGTATCTCGGTGCTGTTCTTGCGCTTGCAGGCGCGGCACTGTCTTATAAGTCCATTCCGCTCCTCAGCTACGCGGGCTTATTCGGCCTCATCACTCACGTGTTCGTTGTGTGTTACGAAGAGCCGACGCTGCGGCAAACATTCGGTAACGACTATGAGGTCTACTGTGGGCGCGTCGGACGGTGGTGGCCAAAGCTCTGAACAGCAAGTTGCAGACGCCGTCCAACGAGCGGGGCGAGACGGACGCTTCGCCGCAAGTGGCTCGCGCCGCACTCCCGTATTCTCAAACCATTTCTGGGAATCCCATCAAACCACGGTTTTTGACCTGTTGACGGAAATGGGCAGGAACAAGCGCGCATCCGCAACTGGGTTCACGAGCGCCGTCGATCGAGCTACTGCCACTGCCGCCCTGCAATTCGCGTCCCGGCCTGGCAAACTCCGCCCTTCGTCGCGACGTTGGCGCCGTGTGGCGGCTGGCCGGAACGGTTGGCCTGGTTGCCAACCAACGAGAAAACGCCCCAACGTGGCCAACGTGGGGCGTTTAGGGGCAAACGGATCGCTAGTTGAGCGCGGAATTCTGCTCCGGGCCGGCCTGGCCCCTCTCAAGTTGGGCCGCTTCGGCGGCCTTCACTGCCGCGGCCAGTGCCTCCCATTCCTCGCCCGTAACCATCTGGTCCTCGCGGGCCTCTAGGAGTGCCTTGGCGGCGACCACCAGCTGCTGAATCTCGATCTCTTGAGAAGTCATCGCTTCAGCCCTCCGCCTTCAGCGCAAACTTCCCCTTCGCCGCCTTCTTGAACCGCGACTCCTTCCCCTTCTTGAGGATCTCCCGGGCGATGGCCAAGTACAGCGTCCGGTCGGGCGTCTTGCCGTCGGGGCTTGTCCAGTAGCCCTTGGCGGCCGTCGCCTCGACGAGCTCCTTGGTCGTCATCGGCTGCTTGGTCTCCGCCAGAATGCGCGCGGCACAGTCCAGGGCGCTGGGCTTCTTCTCGGCCTTGGCCTTCTTGGGTTTGGCAACGGTCTTGGGAGCCGTCTTCTTCTTGGCGGTCGGCTTCTTGCGGGGCGCTTTCGTGGTCTTTGCGGGGGCCATGATCTGTCTCCTGCGTGAGGGAACTGGGGCGCGCCGCGCACAATCGCGGCGCCGCAGGGACAGTCAGTTACCTCGACGCGGGGGAGACATCCAGCGGATTCTCGACAGATTCGCGGAATTCCCGCGAATGCCGCATCACCGTCCGCATCCGCCCCCGATGCCCGCTGGCGGCGGCCGATCGCTCATTGACAACTCGACAAGCCGCGCGGCGCGTGAGTAGCATCCCGCCGTGGGAAGTGAGCATTCGGCGTCTACGCAATTGATGATCCCGCGCGCTCTGTCGAAAGCTCTCAGGAAACCATCCTGCGGCAGCCAATAGCCCCGGCCAATGCCAGCGCGGACCAAACGAAGATGCTGACGGGCTCCGGAACCGCTCCGTCAGGAGTTAGCAGGACGATGGACGTGTCGATGCGAAAATTCGACTCCGACTGGTGCCGTTCCGCAAAGAAAAATTCAAGGTCATAGACGCTCCCTGCGGTCAGCACCAGTGCACCGACAGGCTGGGCGAGAACCTGGTGCGTCGCGACGAATCGGCCGCGCCATCGAACGCCAACGCCGCAGCGAACTCAACGCGCCGCGCCGCGTAGCTTGACTTGCCGCGGAACGCTCGCGCAGTTAATCCCATTTCCGCCTGTCGGCTTCGCGTTCCACCTTCGGCGGCTCGACGCCTGCAGCGCGCATCACGCGTTCGATCGCGGCAATCGTATCGGGCGCGGGACGGAAATTGCCGGGGCGGTTGCCGTGGGCGATCGACAGCGGCGTCCAGCCAGCCTCGTTCTTAGTGTTCCACACCTCGATTTCGGCGCTCCGCTCGGCCAGAAACGCGACGAGCGTTGCGCGGCTTTGGTATGCGGCGCCGTGCATCGCCGTTTCGCCGTTGTCGTCCACAGAATTCACATTGGCGCCGAGGTCCAAGAGCACCGCGACGGCGGCGATCGCTTCGTCCTCGGTGCCCGCCGCCTCATCCCCATCGCCCAGCGAGCCCACGCCCGCGGCCGCCAGCAAGGGCGAACAGTCGTCGGCGTTGGGAATCTCGGGATCCGCGCCTAGTTCGACGAGCAGCTTCATGAGCGGCACGTCGCAGGCGCGGGCCGCCATCAGGAACGGCGTCGAGCCGGTGGTCGTGAAGCGGCCCCGTTCGGACACGCCGTCCTCCAGCCGAACGTCGAGGTCAGCGCCGTGCGCCACGAGCTGCCGGACGAAATCCAAGCTGCTCAGATTACCCGACCCGCGCGGCGACGGATTGCCGTCGCCGCGGATCGGCTTGCGGACCGAAGTGATGGCGTGCAGCGCCGTGTAGCCTTCAGGCCGAGCATTCGGATTGGCGCCTGCTTCGAGCAGCGCCACTGCCAACTCGAAGTGGCCGTTCTCAACCGCCATCAGCAGTGCCGTGGTCGACTTTTCACCGCCTCGCCGTGGCCGCATGGTTTCGTTGACGTCGGCGCCGGCGTCGATCAACCGTAGGACTGCCTCGCAGCGCCCCTCCCGCACTGCGAACATAAGCGGTGTAAAGCCCGATCGGAGCGTGGCGTCGACATCCGCGCCCGCCTCAAGCAAGGCGTCGATAACCGGGATGTGACCCTCGGCCGCCGCCCACATGAGCGCCGTCTGCCGGCCGTTTTGTCGAGCGTTCACGTCGGCGCCACGGTCGAGTAGCGCCTCGACGGCGTTAAGCCGGCCCGTGCGCGACGCGATCATCAGCGGCGTCTCGCCGCCGGGCAGCTCACCGTTCGAGTCTGCGCCAGCGACGAGCAGAAGTTCGACGATCTCCGCGTTGCCGTTCTTGCAGGCAAGCGCTAACGGCGTGATGCCGTAACGACTGCCGGCGTTGGCGTCGGCGCCGGCGGCGAGCAGCAGCCGCACCAAGTCCGCGTCGTCATAGTGCGCCGCCCAGTGGAGCGCCGTCGTGCCATCGCCTTGCGACGCATTCACATCGGCGCTGTTTTCGAGCAGCTCGCGCACCGCGCGAGAATCGTTTCGCTCGGCGGCGTCGGCCAACGATTCCGCCGCCATGGCGCCCGCCGCCGGAGCCAGCAGCACGAGGGCGGCCCAACTGCACGCCATGGATCGGATTAGGCTCATGGCACTTCGCGGCGCTCGCCTCAAATCGTCAGCGGTTGGAATAGCTCGTCGAGTTTGCCGTCGCTATCACCGAACGAGTCGAGCGGCACGCCTACTTTGTCCAGCAGCGTCAGGTGCAAATTGGCCAGCGGCTTAGGTTCCTCATAGTGGATGTGCCGACCGCCTCGCAGTTTGCCGGCGGCCCCGCCGGCCACGATAATCGGTATGTTGACGTGGTCGTGTACGTTCGGATTGCCCATGCCGCTGCCGTACAGATACAGCACGTGGTCCAGCAGCGACCCGTCGCCTTCGGGCGTGGCTCGCAGCTTCTCAAGATATTCCGCGAACAACGACACGTGGAACCGGTTGATCTTCGCCACCTTCGCGATTTTTTCCGGGTCGTTGCCATGGTGAGTGAGCAGGTGATGCAGATCGGCGACCCCGATCTCCGGATACGTGCGGTTGCTCGCTTCACGCGCCAGTTGAAACGTGACGACGCGCGTGATGTTGCCCTGCAGGGCGAGTAGCTGAAGATCGAACATCAGCCGGGCGTGGTCGGCATACGCTGCCGGCACGCCGATGGGCCGATCGACGTCCGGCGTTGGGTTCTCCTCGGCAGCGGTAGCGGCCTGCTGGATGCGCCGCTCGACGTCGCGAACCGACTCCAGGTACTGTTCGACGCGGTCGCGATCGCCGGGCCCCAGCGTGCTTTGCAGGCGGGACAATTCCTCGACAACGGAATCGAGCAAGCTCGCACGTTGGCGAAGCGACGCGCTGCGCTGGGCGACAGTCCCGCCTTCGCCAAATAGGTTTTCGAACACGATTCGCGGATGCGCTTCCGCCGGCAGCGGCGTTGTCGGAGACGACCAGGAAAGGTTGTTCTGGTAGACGCAGGCGTAGCCGTTGTCGCATTGGCCCACTACCGCGAGCAGGTCCATCGACAGCTCCAGGGAAGGAAGCTGAGTGTCGCGTCCCAGCGTCTGGGCGGCAATCTGGTCGACCGTCGTCCCCAAATAATAGTCCGTGCTCTCGGTTCGCTTGGCCTTGGCGGCGCTCAGGAACGACGAGTTCGACGTGGCGTGCGTGCCGGGATAAGCGTTGCGAAGCTCCAGGTTTGAGATCACCGCGATGTCGTCTTTCACGCTGGCGAGCGGGCCGAGTGAAGGCGACAAATCGTCGAGCGAGTCCGCGCCGGGCGGCGTCCAGCGGGTGACGTCGCAACCCATGGGCATATAGACGAAGCCCAATCGCCGCAGCAGCGCGGGATTGGCGGCCGTCTGGGCCTGAGCGGTGAGCGCGGGAACCATCGCGTCGAGCAACGGCAGAGCAACGGCCGCCCCCGTCCCACGCAGGAACGTCCGCCGCGGCATTGCCGTCTTCTTGATGATCATTCCGCCATCCTCATTTGAAACGGCGTGCTGTGGACGATCCCCAGGACGAGCGCCGAGAAGCGGTAATCGTCTTCGCAAGCGCGTGCTACAACCTGTCGCACCGCCGGCGCGTCGTAATACTCCACGCCGCGCCCCAGGGCGAAGGTGATGAGCTTTTCCGTGAACGTGCGGGCAAACAATTCGGGCCGGTCGAGCAAGGCTTGTTCGAGACCAGACGGGCCGACGAACTCCTGGCCGTCGATGAACCCTCCCGTGGCGTCGATGGGCTCGCCGGCCTCCGTCTCGCGCCAGCGACCGACTGCGTCAAAGTTCTCCAGGGCGAACCCCAGGGGATCCATAGTAGCATGACAACTGGCGCATGCCTCGTCGGACCTGTGCCGCTCGAGCCGCTCGCGCACCGAGACAGTGCGGAACACGGTGTTCTCTTCGAGGTCCGGCACATCGGGCGGCGGGGGCGGCGGCGCGGCGCCGATCAGATTCTTGAGCACCCAGTGGCCGCGAAGCACAGGCGAGGTCCGGGTGGCATACGAAGTCACCGCAAGAATGCTCGCGTGCCGCAACAATCCGCCGCGGCGACTCCCGCCTTCAAGCTTGACTCGTCGGAACCGGCTGCCGTAAACGTGGGGGATATCGTAGTGCTTGGCGAGGCGTTCGTTGAGGTAGGTATAGTCGGCCCGAATGAGGTCGAGGACGCTGCGGTCCTCACGAATGATGCTCTCGAAAAACAGCTCCGTCTCGCGGCGCATCGCCTGCCGCAGATTATCGTCGAAGTCCGGAAATAGCCGCATGTCGGGATTGACGGCCTCAAGATTGCGAAGATAGAGCCATTGTTCCGCAAAATTGACGACCAGCGACTGCGAACGCGGATCCGCCAGCATGCGCCGAGTTTGTTGCTCGAGCACGTTCGGTTGGCTAAGCTCACCGCGTTCAGCGAGGTCAAGCAGCTCGTCGTCTGGAATGCTGCTCCACAAGAAGAACGACATGCGGGACGCCAGCTCGAAGTCGTCGATGGCATAGACGGCACCGGGGGCTGCGCCGCTCGGGTCGCGCTCAATGTGGAACAAGAATCTCGGATTCACGAGTACCGAGCTGAGCGCCCGCTCGATGCCGGCGTCGAAGTCACCTTCGGCTCGCGCCTCGCGAAAAAGTCGCATCGGCCCGCTTAGATCCTCCTTCGCAATCGGCCTACGATACGCACGTCTCATGAGATTGGTAAATATCCGTTCGGCGCACTCGTCTTCATCGTCCGGGACCGTAGGGAAGCACGTGAAAATCCGGCGGCGGCTCGGAGTGTCGCCTAGTCCGGCGGCGGCATAGGGGCCGATGATCGACACCTGGAACACGGCCGGCCCCAACCGCGGATGCCGGTAGAAATTGAAATGCACGTTGAGCGGCTGCCGCGTCGTTTCCTCGAGCGCCGCGCCTTGCGACACGAACGCCACGCCCACACGGTGCGGACCGGCGGTGGTCGTGACGCGCACATTGAGGTTCGCATCGACGGACTGATGCGTCTGGCCGTCCCGCGGGGGCCTGACGGTGAACCGCTCGACCGGTGCATGGTCCAGCAGCACGTCCAACTCATGCGGTTCGGTGAGACTCTCGACGTCGTCGTTGCGGTCGCGCATCAATCGGACGCGAATTTCGTACTCGCCGTCCTGCGGAAAGTTGTACGGGATCACTGCCCCACCGCGCGTACCCAGCGGCAGACCCTCCATGTGGCCGTCCTGCGTCACGTCGGGCCGAATGCGATAGACGTACTCCTCGGGCGACTGCGGCGCCCGCCCGACGGCCTGAAGGCTGATCGTCTGCGCCGCCGACACGTAGCGATTCACCAGCGTCGGCGAAAGATCGGCGACCGTGATGTTGTCGAACCCGTGGCTCGACTCGTCCGGCGGCAGCAGGGCGGCAACGTCGACCTCCAGCGCCAACAGATCACGAATCGCGTTCTGGTACTCCGTGCGGTTGAGGCGACGGAACGTCTCAGTGCGGCCCGGACTTGGCTGCGCTGCGGCGGCGGCATCGAGCGATGACGTGAGCAAGGCGAGGGCCGCCCCGTACTCCGCCTCGCCCGGCCGGGGCGCGTCGCTGGGCGGCATCTGCCTGGTCGAGAGCTTGCGGACGACTTTTTCCCAGGCCTCCTGGTTCGAGCCGACGTCGGCGGCCATCAGATCGTCGAGCGCCAGCCCGCCCGACCTCGCCGCGCTATCGTGACAATCGAGGCAGTTCGCCTCGACGAATTGCTTGACGTTGCTCGGATCATCGCCCGCTTCCGGCACCGACGTCGCTGCCCATCGTCCGGGGGCAAAAAACGCCGAGACGAAAAGGCCGGCCAGGAGCACCGCAGGCATTCGCGTGAGCTTCATGAACTGCCGCCCGCGATCGCGCGCATAAGGACCGGTTGTTACGGTTTCGCGACCGACGCCGCCCCGTGGAGCGGTCGATATGAGTATGGAATTGCCGGGGCGCCAATGCAACCCAAGTCCGGCGGCGGCTTCGGCCGCCCTCGTGGCCATGGTCGACGAATCTTTTCACGCCTACCTTTCGTCGCACGTCCCCGAAGAAGTCGACCGACAATCGAATCGGCTGTTCTCGACGATCCGCGACATTGTCGGCGGGGACGAGTGGGAGGAAACGCGAATCCCGCGAGACGGCGGAGAGAATCCTGAATGATCCGAGCTGCGGGCCGGCTGGCCGTGTCATGGGCCGTGGCCAGCGATGCCGGTCCAGTGCCAACGTCGAAGCAAGTCTCGAGCGGGACGCGTGGAAGGGTTTACTTGGTCGGCAATATCCCCATGAGGAATTCACCAGGGATATGCACGGTCGTCATCCCGCAGGAATTTTTTGGCTGAAAATCAGCGATCCGCTCGCTAGAAGGTGAGTGCGGCTCGCGATTAAGCGCCTCGTCATATCGGCTGGACTACGTCTATGGATGCTCCTGCGAAAGCATCTTCGTTCACTTCGCGCTTGGCAAAGCGTGCATCACGCAGGCACTTCCGAGTCGCGCACTCACTGCGCCTACGCGCAGATGTTCGGAAATCCGTCCGATACGAGGAGGGCTACATCGATTCGAGTTCAAAGTCGAGGTCATCCCGATCCGAATCAACTTCGGCGCGCAGGGTCGACTTAGCGTTGTACCGTGGCGGCACGTACTGCTCGTACTGGTTGGTCGTCGCATCCCCCAGGATGTCCGCGCGCACTTTTCGTCCAGTCGGTCGCTCGGCAGAGATCAAGACAGTGTAGGCGCCGGCCACCGGACCTCGCTCAGCAGGAATTGCGTAAGCTCCGTTTTCGATGCGGCTAGCGATCGTTGGACCTTTCGTGGTTGCGTCAGGGCGAAACTGGATTTCCCCGTCCGCCAAGGGAGCCCCATCGAACGTGACGCCGCCACTCACCGCGAATCGATCCGGTCCGCTGGAGCCGCAGCCAAGAAGCAGAGTGACGAGCAGCATTGCCGCCTGAGGCGAGCGTCCAATTCGATCTCCCACAAAGCTTCCTTTTCAGAGTCGGTCGGCCGTCTGGTTCACTGGCGGCGCGGCGTCGGTCGATGCGACGCGCCCTACTGTTCGAGGACTTCTTCGCCGAAGGGCGAGCTGAGCTGGAGCCAGCGCACCAAGTTCACTTCGTTCGTTACGAACTGCACGCTCGCGTCGAGCATCAGCAGATTGACGCCGCCCACGTGTTGGCTGCGCGCATAGTGCGCCCAGCCGCCCGCCCAACTGTCCTGCGTTGGTCGGCACGGAGCAATCAACTCCGCGGCCCTACGATCGCAGTGTCGAGTACGATCTTCGGCGAAGGAGTTGGGCGTTTCGTCGTGCATGTACATGACGGCCCCGCCGAAATGAAGGGCGCCGCGCGAGTCCTCACCGTCGACTTTGCGGAGTTCGCACACGGCGGCGGTGTGACTCGTGCCATCCGTGGCGTCGGAGATCTTTAATCCACGGTTGACGAAAAAGGCGCCGAAGCTGTCGAGGCTGGAGTCGGGAAGCAGGTCGGCCGCCGAAGCGCTTCGCGGATGATCCTCCTGCCGCCAGTCAATGTCATCCATCCAAACCCAGCCGGTGCCAGCGTTGGCCGCGTAGTTACCGCGAGCGCCGTAGAAACTGTTGACGATGTCGACTTGGATGTCACTGGGGCAGTTGAACGCGGCGAGCTTGTAGTGGTGCGTCGTGTCCTTGTCACGATCGCGTTCTTCGAGCGTCTTCTTGACCCAGTCCGTGCTATTGTAGATGTTTCCCTCCTCAATGAAGTTCATGAGAATGGTAACCCAACTATGCAACGTTTTCGGGAGTTGCGTCACGGGGTTTTCCGCTCGCACGTCGGCGGGGGGAAACTCGCCGGCGCGGCTCTCGTAGTTCATCAGCGCGACGCCAATCTGATGGAGATTGTTGACGCATTGAGCGCGGCGGGCGGCTTCGCGGGCGGCCTGAACGGCTGGAAGGAGAAGCCCCACGAGCACGCCAATGATGGCGATGACGACGAGCAGTTCGACGAGCGTAAACGCGCGAAAGCGGCGTAAAACTCGATGCGACATGACGTTCGATTCCAGAGAATCTCGGTGATTTGCGCCTCGATCCCCGCTTCCGTTGTAGCGATCTGCACCCCTCGCGGCAAGTTAAACCGCCCGTTCCCGCTTCGTGGCGGCCCGGAAATTTTCTTGCGTCTTGCGGCCGAAGGGGACTAGAATCGCACCCGCACGACCCGGCGGCGTCACATCATTGGTCGAAGCACCCAAGTTTCTCATGCGAGGAAGACTAATGACTCCATACCATCGACGGGTTTCCTACTTGTTTGTCGTCGCCGTGTTGGCAGCCTGCTCCACTTCGAGCGCCGCGATCATCGACGACTTTCCATTTAATGACGCTGCGGGCACAGTCATTACCGCCGCAGCCAACACGGCCAACGCAACGAATTTCTGGCTTTCGCAGAACTCGGCAATCAACGCGGGCGTTCAGAGCGGTTCGTTCCGCATTCAAAAAGGCGGCGAGGCCACGCCAGTGACAGGTCAGGTGGGCAACACCCTGGACATCGCCAACGTCAACTCCGGCAAAGCTTGGTTGGTGGTGGACCTCGCTGGGTGGTCGTACACGTCGACGGCCAGCAGCCCTTCGGAGCGCGTGCGTTTCGGATTCTTAGACAACGATCCGCCATCGGCTGGGAGCAGCACCATTACGGCCGAGGCGACGCTCGACCGCGGCGGCGGGGCGCTTCAACTCAACGGCGGCGCCTTGGGACTTGGTTCGACGAACGTCGCAGGCAGCTACAACCTGCCCTTGGTACAAACCAATCCCTTCCGAATTGCACTGGAGTTAGACAAGGACGCCAATACATACGCTGTCCACTACAAGGACGGCTCGGCGGCGTGGGCGACGCTCGGTTCCGGCGTCCTAGGCGACCTCAACAGCAGCGGTTCGCCGGCCGGCACGTTGCGCAGCGGGAAGTCCATTCGGTTTGCGTTCACGGGTACTTACAGCGAGGCCGGCGAGTTTGTCGACGTCGATCGCATCTTTGTCACGACGACGAATCCCATTCCCGAGCCCGCCGGGATGCTGCTGCTTGCCGTCGCCGCGTGCGGGGCGGCCATATTTCGGCATCGCTAACAGGCAGACGTTGTTGTCTCCCTCTCCATCGCCCCTGGAGTCTCGCCCATGCTCTGGACATGGCGTACTGGCGGTTGCCTTGCTGCGTGGCTAGCAGTTGGCTCGTTGTGCGCCGCGCAGCAACAGGTCGCAGCAAAGAAATATGTCGTCGCGAGCGGCCATTCGACAGCCACTATGGCGGGACTTGAGGTCCTGCGTCGCGGAGGCAACGTGGTCGACGCCGCGATTGCCACCTCGCTCGTCCTGGGAGTAGCGCTGCCTTATGGTTCGGGCCTCGGCGGCAAGATGGTCATGCTATACCGCGACGGGGCGTCTGGCCGCGTTCAATGCATCGAGGCAAGTTGTGCGGCCCCAGCAAAGCTCGACTTCGACTCGTTTTGCGAACTGCCGCTTGAGGAGCGTCGCTTTGGCTACATGGCTGCGGGCGTGCCGGCGTTGCCGGCGGGATTGTGGGCCGCCCATCGGAAGTGGGGCAGTTTGAAATGGGCGGACCTAGTCGCTCCCGCAGTGCAAGTCGCCAGGCAGGGCGTCGAGGTCACCGAGGACATGCGACGGCTGTGTGCGCCGGATGTCTGGACGATGCGCGACGATCCCGAGGCCGCGCGACTCTATCTGGCCAACGGTGAATCACTGCCGACGGGCGCGGTCATGCAGAACTTGGATTTGGCGGCGACATTGCACCGTTTGGCCAAGGGCGGCCGCAAAGGTTTTTACGAAGGCGAGACCGCCAGGCGGATTGTTACCGCCGCCGCCGCTCACGGCTCGCCGATGGCGCTTGACGATCTCCGCAATTATCAGGCGAGCGTCGTCGAACCGATAAGCGCGGTCTACCGCGGCCATCGCGTTTACTCCAGTCCGCCCCCGCAAATGGGCGGGTTGACCGTGTTGCTCGCGCTGAAGGCGTTGGAACGGCACGCCTGGAATGATGCTCGCCCGCGCGACGCCGGCTACATCGACACAATGAGCCGCGTGTTGCTGAGCGTGTACCCCCGCGTGGACCGCTATGTGGCGGACGTACCGCAGGCGGGACGAGTCGCCCGCCACCTGTTAAGCGCCGCCTCAATCAAAACGATTTGGGAGGATGCTGCCGCTGTCGATCCGGCCCATCCACGGGCGCATGAGAAAACGCTGTTCGAGACGACGGATGATTTGGTCGATGCCAGTACCGCGCATCTCACCATTGCCGACAGTCACGGGAATATCGTCAGCCTGACGCAATCGTTGAGCTTTCACTTTGGCGCGGGCGTCGTCGCGCCAGGCACGGGCATTCTGCTGAATAACAGCTTAAGCAATTTCTCCGTGTCGACTGAGTCGATTAACTGCGTGGCGGGCGGCAAATGGCCGCGCAGCACCGTGGCGCCAATCATCGTGACCAAGGATGACGCCCCCGTAATGGCGTTTGGCATCCCCGGCGGACAGCGCATTCCCACAACATCGATTCAGTTGATGGTCGACGTTCTCGACTTCAAGCAAACTCTCGCCGACGCCTTCGCGCTGCCGAGATTCCACGTTCGTCGACCCGTCGACTTGCGGCAGCCGGCAAACATGCTGGACTTGGAAGGAACGCAGCCAGCGGTGATGCGGAAGACGCTCGCCGCCGCCGGTTGGCAGTTGGCAGATTGGCAATCGGACGGGCGTTACTTCGGCGGCGGCAACGCAGTAAGCTTCATGCCCGACGGCACATTACTGGGCGTGGCCGACGGCCGACGACATAATCAGGCGATTGGCGAGTAGCCGACGCCTAACGACTGGCTGGCCGATGGTTCGACGTCGGCGCCGCGCCGATTCCCTTCCATGACGATGCGCCTTCGAGTTCCGCAGCGCCTGCGACGCGATTGGATGAGGGCCGTCGTCGCCGTAACCGTCGCCCTCGGCATGGGCGTGACACGTCAGGCCCAGGCCGTCATTGCCTTAGACGCCGACTTCGATCACGGCAGCCTCGACGAGTTAAACTCTATCGCGGTTGGCAATTTGGTCACTCTCTCTGGACGAGATAACTTCAACCCAGGAACCTGGAAGTGGCTCTATTTTTCGGCAAGCGGCGTCGCTGATCAGTCGGTGACGTTCCGCATTGACGACGACTTTGCCACCGGCGGCGGCGATCTGCTTGGGCACAAGATGGTGTACAGCTACGATCAGGAGACGTGGGAATTTTTCGATAACAACTTCCGCATCGCATCCCAGAACCTGTTCACCTTCTCGAACAACCAGCCGTTCACGCAGGATCAGGTCTACATAGCTTACGGATTGCCCTACCCATACTCGCGTACCGTCAACCAGGCGGCGGCACTCGCCATCAATCCGTGGGTCGAGCCGACGGCGACCGCCGACTCCGCGCTGGTTCTAGGACTATCGCCCGGAGGCGTCGACGACCTGAGCCGCGCAATTGCTCCACGTCCCCTGTACGGGTTCAAACTCAGCGACCCGGACTCGCCTGCGCTAAAAGCCAAGGTTGCCCTCGTCGGGGGCGTTCACGCGAACGAGACACTGGGCAGTTTTGCACTCGAAGGGCTGGTCGACTTTCTTCTCGGCGACTCATTGGAAGCGGCGGTGCTACGCAAGCGGGCGGAGTTTTTCATTTACCCGATGGTCAATCCCGACGGCCGATTCGCTGGATATAACCGCAGTACTGTGCAGCGCGAGTCGCTTGACCCCAATCGATTCTGGGCGCCGCCCAGCTACGGCGGGCTCGACGACGTCCGCATCGTCGGCGATGCAATGATCGCGGATACGGCTGGCAGCGTCGACTTCTTGATCGACTTTCACTCCGACGTCGCCGGCAAGACGGGACACTACGCCAACGTGTTGCCGGAATGGCAGTCGCACCCGGTGTGGCTCAATTTCTTGCAGCTTGAGCCGAGCGTCGATACGAACAATGCGCTTCTGGAGGATTTTACGACGGCCAAGTTTGGACGCGACGAGTTGGGCGCCAACTTCTCGATCACATTTGAAACGCAGTTTTTGCCCGACGAAAACGTTGATCGCTTTTTGACGCTCGGTCGCAATTGGGGGTTGGCGTTGTTCCGCACGCTGAGCGCGCCGGCCGATCTCAATCTCGACGGCGACCTCACTGGCCAGGACTGGTTGCTGTTCACTGCAAATTCCGAAACGGACCTGTCGGGGCTCGCGCCGGTCGACGCCTATCTCCACGGCGATCTGGACGGCGATGGCGTCAATAGCGCCCTGGACTTCGCCCTGTTCAAGAACGCCTACGAGAACCTTTACGGCGGCGGGTCGTTCGCCGCTATGGTGGCCCGCGCGCCCGAGCCGTCTGGCGGCGCAATTGCTCTGTCGGCCGCATCGTTCGCCGCCTGCGCCGGCCGTCGCCGCCGGCATGTTACAATCGCCCGTTGCCGCTGCCTCGGCGCGGCGGCGCGACTGAGTTGCTACTAGGAGCTTTTGCCATGCCCACACTACCTTCCCGCCGGTTGGCGCTCGGGATTGCCGTGCTGACGCTGCTCACAATTTCGCCTTCGCTCGCGGTTGACTTCGAGTCGTTCCTTTTTGAGGATCCCGCCGGCACGGAGCTGGACAGCGCCGCCAATACGGCCAATCCGGGCAACGCGTGGACGATCGACTTCACGAATCTGGTCCCGGCCGCGGTCGAGGACGGCGTCTACAAGATCACCAAGGACAACAACAACGCGGCGCCGGCCGTGCTTAACGTCTCAAATGTGAACACCGGTGCTCGATACCTATCCGTCGACCTCGCCAGCTGGGCGTTTCGCGGCTTCGATGCGGCTGAGCCCGAGGAGCTGCGGTTTGGCTTCTTGGACAACGACGACGGCGCCTTTGCCGGCAATCTTGTCACGGCTCAGATGCAAGTGCGGCGCAACACGACCACGCAAGGAGTCGAATTTGTGGGCGACGCCGTCGGACCCGGTTCGACGAATCTCACTCGCAATCATCAGTTGTCGATCGATCAAACGGCCCCCTTCCGCATGGTCCTCGAACTCAACAAGTCGTCCAACACCTACGAGATCTTCTACAAAAATGGCGGCAGCCCTTCCCAGTCGTTGGGAATTGGCAACGTGGCGACGGCGAGAAACGGCAATTCCGTGCGCCTCTTCGTAAACAACAACTTCGGCAGCGATTTCGCCGAGTTCATTTCGGTAGACCGCATGGCCGTGACCGACGTCAATCCCCTGACGGATTTATTGACGCTCGAGGTCAATCGCAACAGCGGCGAGATGAAACTCATCAATACGACTGGCGGCCCGCTCGCGGGTTTGGAGTCCTATTCCATCCTCTCCGCCAGCGGCGCCCTCAACGGGGCAAATTGGAAACCCATTGCCGGTAATTACGACAGCGCCGGCAACGGCTCCGTCGACGTCGACAATGCTTGGAATGTAAGCGTCAGCAACGTTGGTGAATTGACCGAGGCGGTCGTCGCGGGCAACGGGGGCGCCTTGAGCGCTGGGCAGCAGGTCGTGCTTAGCGTCGCCGGCGGGCCATGGGTCAGAAACCCTGTCGAAGATCTTTACATGGAATTGCGATTTGCCGGCGGCGTGACCCGCAGCGCCAACGTCAACTTCGTCGGCAACGGCGGGCGGCGTTTCGCAACGGGCGATCTTAATTTCGATGGCGCCATCACCGTCAATGACTGGACGACCTTTATCGCAAACTCCGAGACCGATCTGTCCGGTCTCTCGTCGCCGGCGCGCTACCAGCGCGGCGACCTCGACGGCGACGGCGTCAACAGCTCTTTCGATTTCATCGTCTTCAAGACCGCGTTCGAGACCGCCAATGGCGTCGGTTCGTTTGAAGCGATGCTTGCCGCGCTTCCGGAACCGCAGACGTCCGCTC
Organism: Lacipirellulaceae bacterium; assembly: GCA_044867485.1. GTDB lineage: Bacteria > Planctomycetota > Planctomycetia > Pirellulales > Lacipirellulaceae > Lacipirellula. The sequence continues at coordinate 23,950 of JBIOVA010000008.1, forward strand.
TCGCATTGCTGGGTGTGGCAGGGTTCATGAGCCGTCGGCGGACACCAGCAAAATCGGTCGGCCGCCGTACTGCGACGACAACGATGGCGGTGATCGCCGCGGTCGCCGTCTCGTTTCCTGGCGACGCTTCCGCGGGAATACTGCAAGACTTCACCTTCAACGACGCCAATGGCACGGCCATCGACAGCGCCGTCAACAGCGCGAGTCCCGCCAACGTATGGCTCACGCAGAACAACAATGTCGAGTCCTTCGTCAACGGCGGCAAGTTTCGCATCAACAAGCAGACTGTTACCGGGCAGGTGGGCAACACGCTCGACATCGCCAACGTTATAAGTGGCAAAGCTTGGCTCGTGGCTGAGATTGGCGGCTGGAACTACACCGCGACGGCAAGCAGCCCTGCAGAGCGAGTCCGTTTCGGCTTCTTGGATAACACCGATCCCGTCGCCGCCGGCAGCAGCACCATTACCGCCGAGATGAACATCGATCGCATTGGCGATGGTTCGCTCCAGCTCAATGGAATGGCGCTCGGAACAGGCTCCGGCAACGTCTCTGCGACGCTGTCGCTTGCCCTCGTCCGCAACACGCCCCTCACAATTGTGCTCGAACTTGATAAAGAGCTCGACCAGTACTCCGTCTACTACCGAGATAACGCCGGCCCCTTCGCACCGCTGGGGACCGCCAACCTTGGCGCCAGCACGTTGAACGCGGGCGACCGCGACGGGAATTCCGTTCGCTTTGCCTTCACCGGCACGTTTGGCGATGCGGGCGAGTTCTTCGACGTCGATCGCCTCTACCTCACCGACACGAGCCCGCTCAACGTCTCGACCGACGCCCTTACGCTCCGCGTCAACTCCACCACCGGCGCCGTCGCAATTGTCAATGATTCGGACACGCCGTTCAGCATCGACCTTTACCGCATAGAAAGCACGGCCAATCGGCTCAATGCCGCGGGCTGGAACAGCTTGAGCGATCAGAGCTTTGGCGCAATCGACGGCCCCGACGACGGTTCGACGTTGGGCGACGGCATCGGCGAAACGTGGGACGAAGCGGGCGGCTCCGACGCCGGTGTGCTCTCCGAAATGTTCCTGTTGGGCAGCTCGACCTTCTCGCCAAACAGCGACCCCGTATCAATTGGTAACGCATTCAACCCTGGAACGCAGCCACCGTTGGCGTTCCAATACCGAAATGCAACGACTGGCGCATTGCTCACGGGCAACGTCGAGTTCGTGACGGGCGGCGCCACTCCCGATGCCGATTTTGACAACAACCTGTTCGTCGACGGCGCAGACTTCCTAATCTGGCAGCGCAAACTGGGCGTCGGATCCACCAACCTCGAGGGCGACGCAAATGGCGACGGCCAGGTGACAACTGCCGACCTAACAATCTGGAAGTCGCAGTTTGGCGACCCCGCACCTGCCATCAGTTCAACATCTGCGGTTCCCGAGCCATCTTGTGTAGCAATAGTCTTCGTAGCACTTGCGACAGTTCGGCGTTTCACGCGTGGCCAATACTGGACTCAGATTAGGCTGCCGCTCGGCAGTAGTGCTTCAACAGCCCGCCGAGCCTAGTGCGACAATTGACGTCGCCGCCTTCGCCAGGAGGTGATTCTCCCACCACAAGCACATTTCCCAGCCCCTGATGCGGCCGCTCCGTGTGATAGTGCTCGACGTACTCTCGCACGAGATAGTCGAAGTGCTTCTCCCCGAACACCAGGAAGTGATCCGCGCACTCAACCTGAATCGTCGGGATGAACCGCTCAACGCCGTCTGCCGCCCGCGGAGTTCTTGCGCTTCTCGTCGACGCACCTCAAGATCGCCACCATTACCCGGTTAAGTCCGTCTTCGACGCGCCGATAGGGCGTGTCGCGAATCACGACGTCCGGCGACGAATAGCGGCCGACTTCCAACTGCAGCATTCCCGTCGGCGCGCACTCCAGGCGAGCAGGCGTGAACCCGCTTGCGTCGCCTGGAATGTGCGCCGCGTCCGCGGCGCTGAGCTGGCGCGGAGTGCGCCGGCAGAACTCGCGGATGCGAGCGTAAAAGAACTCGTCCAGCGCCAGGATGCGCAGGCCGCGCTCCCAGGCGTACTTTGCCGGAACGAGCTGATAGCCGCGTTCCGCACAGGCTTGCAGCAGCGAACCCAGCACGGCCAGCGCCCGGTTCACCCTCGGCTCGCTCACCGACACTTCCAGCATCGGCTGTTGCTCGGCGCTGAGCGGGTAAAGAAGAGATCGCCGCCGAGAACACGTCGACTGAGCAGCGGCCTGCAGCGCACGCCTCGTTCGATCAATGGCCTCCTGAGGCGCAAGTAGAGTCTCGGGAACCGCGATTGTCGGACGCCTCGACTCCTCCGCGCCGAGGCGCACCAGCCTGGCGTCGCTAAAGGAGCTGCCGACTGCCTTGGACTTCGGTCGCGGCAGGGCGACAGGGAACGCGGCCGTAGAGTACTTCTCGCCGATCGGCAGCGCGGGGCGGGAGACAGGCTTGCCGCGTCGCAGCTTGGTCCAGTAGCCCGCTGAAGGCGTGGGAATGTCGTGCCGACGACAGATTTTCAACAGGCCCGGTCCCGAGAAGCCCAGCTCCTTCGCCAAGCGATAAACGCCCGTCGCCCAGATGCGCTCGTAGAGCTCTTCGCGCGAGAGGGATTTCGGGCGCTTCTTCCTGGGCATCTCACACGCCTCGACGAGCGAAGTTGGCGGGCTAGGCCGCTCGGAAATAATGTTTGAGCAGCCCGCCGAGCCTTGTGGAGCAGATGACTTCGCCCTTCCCATCAGGCGGCGAATCGCAAATCACCAGCCGATTATCCAACCCCTGGTGCGGCCGCTCCTTGTGATAGTGCTCAACATACTCGCGGACGATATGGTCGAGGTGCTTCTCGCCAAACAGGAAGAAGTGATCGAGACACTCGACCTGGATGGCCTGGATGAAGCGCTCGACGAAGGCATTCGTGTTGGGAGCGCGCACGGCCAGTTTCCGAACCTTGACGCCTTGTTGCCCGAGCACCGCGTCAAACAGACTGTTGAAGACCTTGTCGTTGTCCCGGGTGACCAGCTCCACGGCTGGCGTCCCGTCCTTGCCGGCGTGCTCCAGAAAGGTCGCCGCCTGGTCGGCGACCCAGGCGGGCGAAGGCTTTAACGTGGACGGCGAGATCCAAACGCGCCGGGTGGCGACGTTCAAAAAAACGAGGGCGTAAATCTGGGTGAACCCGAGCCGGGTGAGCGTGCGCCGCGAGAAGAAGTCGCATTGCCACAGCGTCTCGGCATGCCGCTTGAGAAACTCATCCCAGGTTCCCGGTCCCTGTCTGGGGCCGGGCTCGAGATGGTTGGCTTTGAGGATGTTGACCACGGTCTGCCGGGACACATGGACGCCCAGCTTCCGCAGCTCGCCGAGGATGCGGGTGTATCCCCAGCCAGTCTCCTCGGCGATCTTCAGGACGAGCGCACGCACCTCGTCGGGCTTGGGAGGCCGGCCAATTTGGCGGACCGGCGCCTGGCGTCGTTCCTGACGGAGCCAGCGGAGGAACGTGTGGTAACTGACGATGGTGAGCAGATGCTCGACGGCTGGGCCGAGGGCCTTCCCCAGCTCGAGCAGCCGCCGGCGCTCCTCAGGACGGACGTAGATCATCTGCTTGTTGATCCGCGTGCGGAGCATCTCGTTCTCCGCCTTGAGGAACTCAATCTGGCGGATGAGCTGGTTGCGCGTGCAGCGGGCCAGCAGGAACAAGAGGGGCTGGATAACGCGTCCCATGGCGATAGAATCCTTGCCG
>JBIOVA010000009.1:0-3588 GCA_044867485.1 Lacipirellulaceae bacterium
TCGGTCTGGTCGCTTAAGCGACCAGTCCGCGCTCGGAGCCAAGGCGTCAATCATCGGCTGGGGCGAGGGCCAGTTCCTTCAGCGCGTCGAGGCACTCGATCACCGCGGCGGGAGTGGTTTCTTGCCAGCCTGCGCGGCGTTGGGCGATGATTGCCAGTTTGAATTGCTCGAAGGCGTCGGCCAGGTCGCTGGGCAGGTCGTCGACGTCGACGGCCAAGGCCTTGCGCTTCTTCGCCGGCAAAGGGGCCGCCCTGGAGTCATCGTCTAACGGGACTTCGGGAGCGATCGAGGTTTTCGCGGCTTCGACTTCGGAATCTTCGGCGGTGGGGGCGTCGTAGCGGTCGCGCTGTGTATGACTCACCGGTTCGGCGGGGCGCCCGGCCGCTGAAGCGGCCTCGCCGTCGGAAGCGGGGGCGGTGTCCTCCATGGCGTCGACGTTGGCATCTGGCGGCGGGGCGCCGGCGTTGCCGAGCGTTTCCCACCGCTTGCCGCGCATTTGCGACACCGACCAGCCGTTGTGGATGGCGCCTTCGAGCCACATTTCGGCGTCGTCCCAATCGAGCCCTGCCTGGAAGTGGCTCCAGTACAGGCCCTCGTACTGATCGAACACGGCGCCGAACCGCTGGAACACCCGCCGCAGCCGGCCGACGTGCTGGCTGGTGACGCCGCCGACGAGCTGCGCCCACGCCTCATCGGAATACGCGGTGACCGCGGCGCCAGCGAGCTCCAGCGCCTCGCGCCACTGGCAGATGATGCGGCCCTTTTCCCAGTTGGTCGTGCTGACCAGCCGGTTCCACTGGCCGACGAACTGCCCCGCGACGTCGTCGGATGACATTTCGACGGTCGCGATGGTCACTGTCTGCTCTTTGACCGATTCGGGCGCCGCTTTCTTCTTCTTTGCCATGAGAGTTCCTTGGCGCGGAGTGCGATCCTGCAAAACGCGAGATTGGCAAACTGCCGGGCCGCGGATTCTAACGCGCGCCGGTGCGCGGCAACATCAGCCGCGAGGCGCTGCGGCGCGGAATCTGAAAAGTCGTCGCGCCGCGCGGAAGATTCAATCGCCAAGACCGGCAAGGTCGCGATGCGCACGGGGGATAACGTGTCGACAATGCTGACGACGCGGGGCGTGCCGTCAGCTCGGCGCGCGCTCGTCGGCGACGAAACCGCAGGTCTTGTGCGTGCCGTCGCAGAATGGCTTTCGCGACGACTGGCCGCAGCGACACAGGGCAAAGGCCGGCTTGGTGGAGTCAAGCGGGAACTCCTTCCCCTCGGAGTCGACCAGCTTGAACACGCCCTCGATGAGCAGCGGCCCGTTGGGCCGGGTGCGAATCGTCACGTCTGCCATGGCAACCACCTGGTGGAAAGCGGCACGTCGACGCCGCACGACGGCGGCCACGCTCGGCAGTTTAGCCGATTGCGACGCACCACGGCAGCACTCTGCCGCTTGCGGCTTAGCGCGCCGCGTTCCCCGCGTCTTCTGCCGGAAGCAGCACGAAGATCACCCGCACGCGCGGCGGGGCCGCTGCGTACCGATCCGCGCCCGCCGTTTCGCGTGCGACCGACGGCGCATCCGCCTCGGCCGGATCGCTCGCGGCGGCCAGTCCCCGTCGCGTCAATCGCCAGGCGACGCCCGGCGCCGCGCCGGCTCGCCGCGCGTCGGCGGCGAAATCCAAGCTGGCTTTTTTCTCGACTCTGCTTGTTTCGGCGTCGTCCTTCGCTTTCAGCGCCGCGATGACGGCGTCGATTTGCTCCTGCGTGCCTTCGACCAGCACCGCGTCGACGGGCGACTCCTCATCGCCGACGACCTCGGCAAGGGCCTCGGCCCCGTCAGCCGGCGCGGCGTCTTCCCGCAAGAGGATGTTGTGTTCGGTTAACAACTGCTCAAACCGCGCCGCGTCCTTGGCGGCAACTTCGAATCGGGGGAGCTGCTCCTGGGCCAGGTTATCGCGGAGATTCACTGCTTCGTCGACGGACTCCAAGTCTTCAGGCCGCTGGGCGTTTCGCCCGCCAGCCGCCACCGCCGCGCCGCCACCGCGGGCCCGCATCGGCTCCCCGGCCGCGGACTGCAGCGCGACGCGCGACTCCGCCACGTTGCCCTCGCTGGCGCTCTGTGGAACCGGCGGAGCGGTCGCCACGGCGCCAGCCGGCGCCTCGGCAGGAGCCGTCGCCGGCGCTGCGGCCGGCGCATCGGCGTGCAAATCCGTCAACTCGCCGCCGACGCCTCCCGCGGGCCCGGCTGGCGCGGCCTCGCGCATCTCGCGCTCGACCTCGGGCTCCGACTTGTCGGTGCTCACCTGAGCCACGGGCCGGTCCTCGCGGTCGCCGCGCGGCAGCGCCACCATCAGCAACAGTCCCGCCGCGATCGCCACGGCCGCCCACGCCCAGCCGCGCCCCGCCGATCGCCGTGCGCCGCCTTTCTCGGGCATGGCCAGGACTGCCGCCGGCTCGATGGCAGAGCGCTCAATCTGCGCCATCACAATGCCCCGCAAGTCGCGTCCCAACTGCTCCCGCGGCAACGCTTGCACGGTCTCCGACGCGGCGCGCAACTCGTCCACCAGCCGCCGCGCACGCTCATCGGTGCGCAGCCGCTGTTCGACGGCGGCCCGCTCACGGACGTCGAGCTCGTTGTCGACGTACGCGCTCAGCAGCTCGTCGTCGAGCTCACGGGCGGACGGTTCGTTGGGGGACAAATTGCTCATGATAGAACACACCACAAGACTACTGGGCACACAGGCCGCTGAGCCTCTCTTTCAACTGCATCCGGGCGCGAAACAACCGGCTCCGCACCGTTCCCACCGGCAAATCCAGAATCTCGGCGATCGTTTCGTAGGCGCACCCCTCGATCTCGCGCAGGACCAGAATCTGCCGGTGGTCGTCTCCCAAGTCGGCCAGGGCCGCCTGCACCTGTTCGACGCGCTCCTGAGACAGCACGACTTCCTCCGGCAGCGCCGCCGCGTCGGCCGGCTCCTCGCCGACGCTTTCCTTGGCTTGATCCACCGAAGCCATCGGCCGGCGGCGGCGCTGCCGGCTGAGGGCCACGTTCATCGCGATCCGGTACAGCCAGGTGTAAAACTGCGAGGCGCCGCGAAACGACTCGAGCTTCACGTATGCCTGGACAAACGCGTCCTGCACGGCGTCGGCGGCGTCTTCGCGGGAGCCGACGATGCGGAGCAGGGTGTTGAACAGTCGATCCTGGTAGCGCTCGACGAGGCGGCCAAACGCGTCGCGGTCGCCGGCCAGGGCCGCCTCAACCCACCGCGCGTCGCCAGGGGTCTCGTCGTTCACGCTATACTCAGCCGAAAGGTAGACGCCCCAGAGGCGGAGAAAGTTCCGCCGGTTTGCGCAAACGCGCCGCCGCAGGTGGGCATTTTTCCCCGTTCTGGGACGTGTGTCAAACTCGGCCGCCGTACACGAAGCTGCCAGCTTCGTCCCGGCGGATTTGTTCTCGCTTTTTTTGCAGGACGAAGCTGGCAGCTTCGTGTAGGAACGCATGACCCCGCTGGCGTGGATCGATGATGAGCTGGCAGCGCTGCGGGGCGAGGATCTGCTGCGCGAGCTGCCGGCGCCGTTGGGGCGGCAGGGCGCGGT
>JBIOVA010000010.1:0-3083 GCA_044867485.1 Lacipirellulaceae bacterium
TTCCGGGCGTCGGCTTCGCTGGCGTACCACCACTCGGTTTGGAGCCGGTCCAGCCGGTCGTACTTGGAGCGGATCGCCCGGCCGTTGCGGTCGACCGTGATCGTCAGATTGCCGCTGCCATCGTAGACGTATTTGCGCGTCTTGGGCGTCGAGCCTTCGTAGGCCGTTTCTTCCGCGAGGCGGTTGTAGTCGTCGTAGCGCCGCGTGAATGACGCATCCCGACGGCCGTCTGGCAAGGAATCCGCGTCTCTCACAAAGATGGGCGATCCGCGGAAACTCTAACATCGCACTGCGCCGAGGTCATCGCACGTTCGACGCCTCCGCGCGGCCAGGCGACAGGCGCTCAGCTTGACCCCCCGAGCCACGGATGGAGTTTCTGAGAGGGACAGGACAACGGGGACAAGAATCCGTGTTCAGATGTTAGTGCCCCAGCCGTCGTACTCGGAATCAAATCCGGCCGCAAGGCGCACAAACTCTTCGGCATTCGTCGCTCTCGCTGCGTCTCGCGGAGAATGCAAAACTTCAGCGTCCACGCCCCAAATCGTGCCGCCACCCTCCAATTCAAGCGGAGATATTAGCTTAACTAGACTGCCCCGATCATACATCGACTTAGCCAACAGCACAGCGTTGCTCTGATTCGGAGCCCAAAAGTGATGTTCTATCGATCTTGGTTGATCGACGGACACGCGCCCGACCAAAGTGCGCATCAATTCCTCGTTTCGCGCATTATGCCCTGCAATTGATTGTCGAATTCGTTCTTCTGAAAGCATGTTATCTAATCTACCTACTTGGCGGGGGGATAGGCCCGTATTGTTGCTCAACTAGAGCACGACGACCAGCACCGATCGGATTGCGAATATTTGAAGTCTGTGAGCCGGGCAGATCCCGTGTACCACCAAGCTGATTGATTGCTCTCTGCTCAATTACCTCTCGCGCCGTTTTGCCACCAGGTACCTCGATAATGCTAGGGTCGACACCCGCGGGCAGTCGCCCCGCCCTTCGCTGTGCTTGAATCCGTTGAGGCAGGTTGCCGGACTGCCCGACGTATTGAGACCCTGGACTGGTCGCATCGGGGAACAGATAGACTCCTGCCTGTGGCACCCTAGCCTTGGACGCGTTGACCCCCGCTCTCGTGCCCGGGACTCCGGCGAACGACGCCAATATGCCCTCCGCGGCGTAGTAGACGTCGAGCGCTGACGGAGGCTGCGTGGCCCGGTGATAGTCGATGCGGGCCACGTCCTCGAAGCCGCCCTGACCGCTGATGATCCGTCGGTAGGACGTCCTCACGTCCGCTTCGAAAGCGCGCTGACGGTCGGCGTTGAGTTGGACCGGCGTGCGCGTCTCGGCGCTGACAGTCGGATAATTTGGCGGAGCTGTGACGATAAAGTTGCCGTCGATTCCCGGCAGCGGAGGAGGAGGGGAAAGGACTCGGTTTCGCGTCGCTTGTTCTCGAATCGTCTGGACGAGACGACCGTCAACGCCGCCCAAATCGGGGGCTGGAGCAACCGGCGCTGCCGCGCCGAGCGATCGCTGCCATTGGGCCGGCGAGGCGTTCGTGGGCGACAATCCGCTCGAAAAGTTAACGCCACTCCCGCCGTACGGCGCCGTCGGAAGATTTGCAAAAGCGTTAGTCGTCGAAGTCCCGGGACGAGTGCCTAGGCCGAGATTGACCGTCTGGGGATGGAACTGGCCGCCGTAGGGGTCGATGACGCTGCGCGGCGCGGCGTTGGTGAGATACGAGCCGCTGAGGTTGAGATTCGTTCCGCCGGCGCCGAGGCCCGACAGGATCGACCTCGAATCGATGTACGCCGGCGCGAGCGTGCTGTTGCCCAGCGGGTGGAAGCTGGGGGAGAGCCCCGAGGGGTCGGCGTAGTTGACGGGGTCGTTGCCGGCGAAGGCGTACCAGTTCGCACCGTCCTCGATGGGGTCCGTGCTGACGAACCGGCCCAGGTCGGGCGAGTACCAGCGGGCGCCCATTTGCACCCAACTGGTCCTGGAGTCCGTGACTGCGCCGTCGTAGCCGAAGACTGTATCGAGCGCATTCAGATTGGGTTGACCCAAGCCGTCCACCACGGGCGCGGCCGCCCCGTCGCGAATCATCGCGACCCGTCCGAACGCGGCGTAGTCGACGGTCTGCCGCACCTTGAGCGGCTGCTGCCCGTCGTCACCGTCTAGCACGACGCGGGTCGAGTTCTGATGGTCGCCCAAGGGCAGCCTTAAGTCGGTCTGTTGCCCGGCGGCGTCAAAGACCTGGTCGACGAGCAATTGCCCCGCCGGCCCAAAGTGGTAGCGTCGAGCGACATGACCGGCGGCGTCGAGCGTCATCACGCGCCGACCGCCTTCATTGACGTAGTGCTCGACGACGGCTGGCGGAGCGCCCGCGGGATCGTCGCTGCGGCGGACAAGCTGGTCGTCGGCGCCGTAGCGATAGTCAATCGTTGACTGCCCTGCCAAAACGACCTGCGTTAGGCGGTTGCGATGGTCCCACGTAAACGTCGCTTCGACGACGTTGTCGCTCTTCCGCGTGCGACATGTGAGATTCCCCTCCTGGTCGTAGGCGTAGCGGTATGTCGAATCCTCGGCGATGCGGTTTTGCGGACCCGGCAGATAACTGTCGCCGCCGCCGCCCGTTTCCGTCGACGTGGTCCGATTGCCGTTGGCGAGATAGTTGTACGTACCGCTCGTGACGCCGTTGCCGGGGCCGCTGTCGGTCACGCCGGTATAGCTTGTTAATTGGCCAGCGTTGTCGTAGATAAAATCATGCGTGTCCGTCAACCGGGCCAAGCCGGGAATCGTGTGATTCCAACTCGCGACGATCCGACTCATGCGATTGGCCGCATCGTAGCTGTAGCCAAAGCCAAGCAGACCCTCTTGCGGCGGTCCGCCGGGAATACTTCGAGAATGCGACAATCCGGCGAGCCGGCCGGCTTTGTCGTAGCCGTAGGCCGTTTGGACCTCGTTGCGGTAGCCGCTGATCGCCGCGTCCCAGTCCGTGCTGCGGGTCGTGGTCGTCAGCGCCCCCGACTTGTCGTAGGCGAACGTGGCGGCGTACTGCTCATAGCTCAGCTCGGCCCCGGCGTCGA
>JBIOVA010000011.1:0-46491 GCA_044867485.1 Lacipirellulaceae bacterium
CCGTGGCGACGGCGCAGCACGCCAAGTGCGCAATCGAAGCCTGCGGCGCCGCGCGTGGGGCGCGGCAGGCCTGAGGAGTGCTCACGCGTGAAGGCGCCCCCATCACGGCAGCGCCATCGTCTTGAGGCTCAGCCCGTTGCCACTCTGCACCAACAGCAGGGCATTGTCGTAGTTGAGCCGATCGAGCTGGACGACGCCTTCGACGCCTTCGAGCGTCTCGTACTCGGCGCCCGCCTTGCCCTCGACAGGCTGGGTGATCGCCTCGGCGTCCATCACGCCCTGCATGGGGATCTTCATCATGCCGCGGGCGTCGTTGGCCATCAGGATGAAGCTCTCACCGTTCTTTTGATACACGATCATGTCGAGGGGCCGATTGCGGTTGCCCAGCTCGGCGACCGTGATGCCGCGCACCTTCTCGCCGGGATTGAGCATGCCGACGGGGATTTTCACCAGCGGCGTGCAGGTATATGCGGCCAACAGGTGCGGCGTGTCGTTGATGTCCACGGCCGTGAAGGTCCGCACCGGCGACCGCGTTTCGTACTGGCCGTGGTTGCCGTGGAAGATCTCGATGCTGGCGCCTTCGTTGGCGCCGGCGAACGGGAACGGAATGCTGCGGAGGTTCGAGGCGAACTCTTCGTTCGACAAGCCCGCGACGTACAGCTTGCCGTCGAGGAACAGCAGGTCGGTGATCGACTCCATGCGGTTGTTCTGCGGCCCGCGGCGCCCTTCGACGACGCGATCCTCGGGCGCATTGGGCAACTCGGTCTTGTCAAAGGACACGTCGTCTAGTGCAAACTCGGAGATCGCCCCCTGGCCGTCGACCTTGAGGATCACGGGCTGGCCTTCAGGGCCGCGGGCGACGCTGAGATACGCTGTGCCGCTGGCCGGATTGACGGCGACGTCGTTGATCTTGACGTCGTCAGCCGTCGTGCCGAGCGCCGCGGCGACCTTGGCGTCGATGCCGTCGACGTTCAGCTCGACCTTGTTGGGGTCGCCAGCGGTCTCCTTGGCGTCGATCGCGAAGATCGCGGCGCTCTTAGCGTCGCCGACGAACAGGATGCCGTCGGGGCTGAACGCCAACGGGCCGGCGGATTTCAAATTGGGCTTGCCCTGCATCATCTCGGCGGACGACGGCGCGGCCGTCAGCAGCGTTGCGGCAAAGCAAGCAGTCAGGATGATCGCGTTTTTCATTTCAATCTCCTTTCATTGAAGGAACGGTCGTCGAAGCATTGAACGTGGACCACGAGAATCTCGGATTCGTCCGCAGATGTCACAGAGGAGCGCCGATCAAGAAAGTCAAGGAACGGGGTGTCGAAACGTGCGTCGCGCGGGCGCCGCCGTCAACCTCATCTCCTCATCTGCGAACATCTGCGGAAAATCAATTCGGTCTCCCCCCTCGCCATGTTCAACTGCCGAGGGCGTGGCGCGTGCGCTCCACGAGGCGGTTGTCGGCGTCCGCGGAGCTGCAAAGGTTGTAGACGTTGGCGGCGAGAAATTGGTTGCGCAGTCGTGGAGACACGTTGTAGTAATCCTCCAAAACGGCGGAGCTAAACTTATAGTCGTGGGCGTCGTCTCCTTTGAGAAACACCAACACGCGGGCGGCGTCGATGAACTTCTTCGCGTCGTCCGTGATGCGAAGATGGGTCATTGCCAAATGCGCCGCTTTAGCTCGGCTCTCGCCGAGCACGGCAAAGATTGAATCGATCGAAGGCTCGTCGCCAATGGGATTGGCGCCGTCAAATTCATCGATCCGCTCTTCGCCCACCTGGCCGCGGCCGCCCATCGCCTCGCGGAACATCGGCAAGAACGCGGCGTCTTGCAGCATGGCGAGAAGTCGCGTGCGTTCATCGCCGCTGGTTTGGTACGCGTATCGCAGGGCGTTGGTCGTGGTGACGGCGTGAAGCGAGACGATGCCTGTCTGCCGCATGAGCAGCTCGCCCGCGGCCAGGTGCAGTGCGTCCCAAATCGCTTGCGGCCCCGCGCCGGCATTGAGCAGGTTAACCACCTTGTCGCAGGCATCGTCCGGGGAGCCCGAGCGCAGCGCCTCGAGCAGCGCCGTCGTTGCTGCCGCGTCGGCGGCCCCGCCGAGCCAATCCTCGCGGACCTTGGCAGCCAGCTCCTGATTGCGGCGGAACGGGCGATCCGCTTCCGCATCGCGGTCGCGCGGGTTATCGCCTTCATGCATCAACAGCGCGTACGCCAGCGACCTCAGCACCGGCTCGGCGTGATGCCAGCCGATCGTCTCCAGCGTCCGCATGCTGTTGGCAACGTAGATGCACTTATGGCCGATCGAACGGAAGTCGCGCATGCCGTAACGGAAGAGTTGCTCGAACACTGCGCCGGCGCCGGCGGTGCGAGCCAGTCCCGTCACGGCGACGTCGGCGGCTCCTTCGTCCCAAGCGTCCATTGCGGCGGCGAACGCCTTCGAGGCGCGGGCGCCGGACGGCACGTTCTGCTCGTCGACCGGCGTCATCACCCAGTCGCCGCGCTCTTCAACGTCGCGAGCCGCGGACGCCTTATAGTGATCGAGCGCCCAGAAGATTGGCAGCCACCGATGTTCCGGCGGCGAGGAGATGCTGGCCAGGTGGGCCGAGTTCACGACCAGCACGGCGTGGAATTTGTGACCCACGTCGGGCCTCGGCTCGATGTTCTTGACGCCGGCCACGAGCAGCCCGGCGAGCAGTTCACGGTAGCTCAAGCCGCCGCGGATGCGAGCCGCGACGTCTTCGAGCAGCTTGTCCCGCGGCGTGTCTTCGAGGAGCCGAACGACCGGCTCGATCTCGGGATGGAGCCGCAACTTGCCTGCGTCAATGTGCGCCTCGTCCGCACGAACCGGCATCAGTTTCGAGAGGAAACCGAGGTCGCCCAGGCCCAAGACGGCTCCCGCCGTGGCGCTTCGTCTCAAAAAGGTCCTGCGAGTGTTGCCGCCAAGCATGATCTCGCCCTCTCTTGGGGGAACCACGAAAAACACGAAAGTCACGAAAAAAGACTGGGAGAGGAACCGATTACTGGATTCCTGACGGTCCGACTTCCTCCGTCGATTGCTTTGGTTGCTTTCGTAGTTTTCGTGGTTCCTATTTGCCCTCGCTTATGCAATACAGGTGTTTGTTGCTGCGGATAAAGATGTCGTCGCCGACAATTGCCGGCGACGCGTCGACCGGCTCGCCGAGCTGGTTCGTCGCGAGGACCTCTAGCTTGTCCGCGTGGCGCAGGACGACGGTCGTGCCGTCGCGCGCTGTGAAGTATACCCGCCCCGCGGCGCCAACCGGCGACGCGTACAGGTCGCGCAGCCCGGGAACGCGCTCCTGGTCGATGCGCGGCTCGCCCGTCTTGGCGTCGAGGCACGAGACGATGCCGTTGCTGGATTTGCAGAAGTAGAGTCGATCGTCGTACAGAATCGGCGAGGGGACATACGGCCCAGCCTTGTCCCAGTGCCAGGCGATCTTATCGGTGCCGGTGATGTCGCCGACGGCGTCAAGCGGGATGGCGTAGACGGCGTTGCCGCGGAAGCCGGTCATGCAGTACACGACGTCGCCCAGCGCTACCGGCGACGCGATCGCATTGGTCGTTTGCCCGCCGCATTCCCAGAGGACCTCGCCGGTCTCAAGATCGTAGCCGCGGCTGCGGGTCGTGCCATTGACGACGACCTGCGTGCGGCCGCCGCCCTCGACGACGATCGGCGTGTTCCAGGACGTGACTTCCTCCCGCGGCTGGCGCCATTTGTCTTCGCCGGTGGCGGCGTCGAGCGCGGCGATGAACGAGTTGGACTCCTGATCCCAATTGACGATGAGCGTGTCGCCGTAAATGGTGGGCGACACGCCTTCGCCGAACTGGTTGCGCGTGGTCATGTCGCCCAGATCGCGTTCCCAGATTAGATGGCCGTCGAGGTCGTAGCAGTAGACGCCAAACGAGCCGAACGAGGCGTAGAGTCGCTTGCCATCAGTCGTCGGCGAGCCGGAAGCATAGGTGTTCGTTTCGTGCAGCCGCTCATGGGGCACGGCTTCGCGGGCGACCTTCTCCCACACGACGGCGCCCGTGCGGCGGTCGAGGCACAGCACCTTGAATTGGTGCAGATTGCGCTGGCTCGTTTCCGAGCCGGGGCCAGGCGTTCCCGTATCGACGGCCGTGAGCACGTAGACTCGGTCGCCCCAGACGATGGGCGAGGCGGTGCCGCGGCCCTCGATCGGCGTCTTCCACTTGACGTTGTTCTCGCCGTCCCAGGTGAGCGGCGGGTTGCCGTGGGGCGCCACGCCCGTGGCGCTTGGTCCGCGCCAGCGGTGCCAGTTGGTGGACGCTTCGTCGGCGAAGTCGGCGCGGGCTGGCTCCGCCAGCAAGCTTAAGACAACAACGACTCCCAGGCGCCAAGGCATGGTCTTCCTTTCCGATTGGTCCGCCGTACACAGTAAGCTGCGATGGCCGAGGCTCCCGGCGAATGATTCTCGCGAATCACGACTCTCTGCACAAAGGGGCAAGAGCGGCAGGCGGCCAATCGCGGAAACAGGGTTCAACCCCGTGAAACCCGCTTGGTTTCGACGCAACGGCGTCGCGGGCGCTCGTCGCGGCGCCGAGCGCGCCCTGGTACTTGGCGGTCCACTCGCCTAATCTCGGGGCGGCCATGAGGAGCGGACTGCTGAAGCAGCCCGCAAGCCGCGCCGTTTCCCTTACGTCCGCTGATCCCGTGATCGCTCATCGAACGGCGCTCCTGAAGGCTCTGGCAGGGATCGCGATTTTTGCGACCGTGCCCGCTTCGATCGGCGCGATCGGCGGTCCATCGCCGCCGCGGGGCATTGTGATTGCGTTGGGCATCGTGCGGCTGGTGCTGGCGACCGTGGGGATGACGGCGATGCTCGCCGTGCGGCGTCACGCACGGCAGGCGATTGCCGAAGATTTCCGCCGCGATTGGCGCGGGCTGGTACTCATCGGCATGTTCTTCGGCTTGCACTGGCTGACGTACTTCATCGCCATCAAGGCAGGCAGCCCCTCGATGTCGGAGTTAGGGTTCTCGACGTTCGGAGCGCAGCTACCCCTGTTAGGATGGATGTTTGGCTTTGGCAGGCCCAAGGGATCGACGTTCGGAGGCATCGCACTTGCGCTGGCAGGCTCCTGGCTCTGTCTCAGCGGCGCGGAAGCAGGAACCGGTCACGCGACGAGCCTGCTGGTCGGCGTCGTGAGCGGCACGCTCTATGCTGCTGTGCCGATGCTCAACCAGCGCTATGCAGAATCCGACTCTCAGTTGCGCACTTGGGCCCAGTTTGCGTTCGCATTGCCGATCTTTCTGCTCCTGGCGCCGGCGGCCCAGTGGTCGTTCGCTTCGCGCGATCTCTGGTTGGTGCTTCACCTCAGCCTGGTGGTGACGCTGGTGGGCCACTACATCTGGGTGCAGGCCACGACGGTGCTGCCGATCCAGGTGACCGGCGTCGTCGCGTACTTGCAACTGCCGATGTCGCTGACCGTGAACTACTTGACGCTGGGCGAGCCGCTGACGCCCAGTATGGCGACCGGGGCCGCGTGCATCGTGGCGGCCAATCTGCTGACGGTGGGGATGGGAGCGCGGCGGGGCAGATAGGGCGTTTTAGGGAGACGGCGTTGGCGAGGTCTCGCGTCTCCCGGTCCTTCAAAGATGCTCTAAAGTCATGTGAGGGGTGAAGGGCCGTTTCCCCGGGGTTTTCTCCATAGATGGTCTAAAGTCCCCTCGTTCCGGGGCAAGCAAACGCGGGCAGCGAGCGAGGAGTCGCTCGCCGCCCGCGTTGGTGGGTTCCCGCAACGTGCCGCGCTCAGTCGCGGCGATGGCGGAGAGCGCTCGCGGCCAGGACGCTGATCGCCGCGAGCAGCCCGGCGCCGGGCTCCGGCACGGCCTGCGGCTCGGCGTAGAGGAAGTCGTCCATGACGACCACGTCGACGGGGTTGCCGTTGGAGTCCGGCAAGCCGAGGGCCTGGTTGCCGGTCGTGATGCGAATGCGAGCGATGCGTTCGCCGGCATTGGCTTCGGCGCCGGCAAACGAGAGCCCGACTGGGGCGTCGACCGACGTTTGCGGCGGCACGTTCAGCAGCAGCAGCGAGGCGTTGGCCAGATCGAACAGCTCGATCGTCGTCGTGTTGGTCAAATCCACGTCGGAGAACACGGCGCCGAAGGCGGAGACGGTGGCCGGCGTGGCGCCGGCGCTGCCGGGGAGCGAGAACGTGATGTCGGTGATGTTGCTGCCGGTGGGCGTGAAAACGCGCACGGGGCTGAACGTGTTGAACGTCGTTTCATAGCTGGCTTGGATGCCCGTCAGCTCGGCGACGTTGAGGGGCGTTTGCAGGAAGCCCGTGCCCGGCGTCGTAAATGTGGCGCCGCGGGTGTTGGTGAAGGCGGAGAGCGTCGAACCGCTGACCGCGGCGGTGGTGGCGCCGCCGCCGTCCCAATTGATCTCGCGGCGGCCGCTACCCAGCGGTCCCGCGGCGTTGCCGTTGTTGGGGTCACCGAGGGCGGCGCGGAATTCGTCCACCTTGGCCTGAATCGACGCGGGCGCCGACGTGCCGCCGACGGTAAACAAATCGAAGCCAGCGCGGACGGGCGCTGCAAGAACCGTTGCACAAATCAACGTGGCAGCCACGCGCGCAGCGCAGCTAGCCAGAGAGAATCGAACGAACATGGAGAGCCTCCTGGGTGCTTTGTCGAAGGTGAGTTGCGCAAAGCACGAACTACGGAATGGGGAATCGCAGACGATGCGTCCAAATGCCGCAGTCGGTTCAGTAGGCTCCTCCTGGAGACAGAAGGGTCTTGCAGAATGGTTAGCAGGCGACCGCCAAGCTAACGGACGGGGCGGCGGCGCGTCAATTTTTTTGAGCGCCGCGGACGCTTTTTGACGTGACAGCAGTCGTTTTCAGTCGCGGGGCCTGCGGCAACTACGCAAATCGGGGCGTCGAGCGAGCCTCATAACGCGCCCGTCTCAATCATTTGATCTCGGCCACGAGATCGCGCCATTGGCTGATGCGCGGATCGCGCTGGCCGTACATCCGAATGAGCGTCGTTTCAATCCATTGATGGTCGAGCGTCCCCGATTGGGCGCGCAGCAGCGATTGAACGTCCACAAGGTCTTTCGGTCTGAAGAACATCATCTTGAAGATGCACAGCACTTCTGCTTCCCAGACCCAAGCCGACCGCGTTCGTAGAGGAATTTGCCGGCGCCGGACCTTGGCCTCCTCATAGAAGTCCAGCATTGGCAAGAAGACGTCAACGCGACACCCTTGAAACCTTACTTGACAGAATCCATGTTCAGTGATCGTAGATTGCGCCCGGGCGGCGCTGAATTCGCATCCAATGCGCTGCAGCAGCCGAATGCACTCGGAGGGCCGATTAGGAGAGACATACAATGTCACGTCGACGTCGATCGTGCCGCGAGGCGTGGCCCAGTAGCCGAGCGCTATTGCGCCGCCAATCGCGTACTCATATTTTTCCGCCTCAAGCGACGCGGCGAGCCGTTCGGCTGTTTCGAAGGCGTCCAGCGGCGCGCTTGGATCATTGGAAGCGGCGGGCATGCTTGGCGAGAAATTCCCAGGTCGAGGGAGGCCACGGATCGGGCTCAGGATCGGGAATGCCGGCGCGACGCCGAGCGCTCAGGATCGCGGCGGCCGTTCGGCAAACGGAGGCAAGCTGCTGGGCCCGCTCCTCAAACGTGGGCGCGAGCACGTGTGCGTCGGCTTCCATCTTGATGATGGCGTCGATGGACTGCTGAAATTGTTGCGAAACGGCAGGCTGAGACACGACAAGCAAACCTTAATCCAGGAATCAAGCAGGGCCGGCGACTTCCCTATTGTACCTGATTATCCGCGCGCCGGAACGTGCGTACAATGGCGGTCGAGTCGCGATCCTCGTGCCGTCCGCCGGCCGCGATTGTTGGTAAAGCGTCCCTGGAGCTTACGGACAGATGGACATGAGAACGCTGAGCGTGGCCGTCTGCCGGTTGGCGATGATCGTGGCCGCAGCAGGTTTGGGCGACGGCCGTTGCCGCGTTGCCGAAGCGGCTGGATTTTCACCGAGCAAGGTGATCGTCTTCGGCGACAGCCTGTCTGACATGGGCAACATCGAGGCGGCGACGTTTGGCATCGTTCCGGGATCGTCCTACTACAACGGTCGATTCTCGAATGGGCCGGCGTGGGTCGAATGGCTGGCCGGCGACCTGGGCGTGGGCCCGCTTGCGCCGAGCACGGCCGGCGGCAACAACTTCGCCTATGGCGGCGGCCAAACCTCCGGCGCCGGCGGAATTGGCGGCGCGTTCATTCGCGACGTCGACGAGCAGCTTTCGCAATACTTTGCTTCGCGCTCCGTCGATGCGAACGCGTTGTACGTGGTGTGGGCCGGCGCCAACGATCTGTTCGACGGTGAGACCAACGTGAACGCGCCGGTCGGTCGCATCGCGGCCGCTCTCGAGGCGCTGGTGGCCGCGGGGGCGCGGCAGTTTCTCGTGCCAAGTTTGCCGCTGTTGGGCAGGATCCCGCAGTACAACCGCGACGCAGCGGCGTCGGCCGCGTTCGATCGGCTCTCGAACGAGTACAACGCGGCGTTCGAAGCGCGGATCGAACAACTGGCGGCGGCGAACTTGACCGCGACGTTTTATCGGCTCGACGTGGCGGCGATTTTTACGGACGCCATCAACAATCCAGCGCAGTGGGGACTGTCGAACGTCCGCGACCCGGCGGCGCCGGGGCTCAATCCGGGCGCCCTCTTTTACGACGAGGATCGCATCGTCGCGCATCCGGAACAGTACTTGTTCTGGGACCAGATCCACCCGACGGCCGCCGTGCATGCGATCCTCGGCGACTATGCGAGCCGACTGTTAGAGGGCGCGCCGGGCGACTTCGACACGGACGGCGAAGTGGACGCGTGGGATTTGACGTTGTGGCGCGGGGGATTCGGCGTCAGTGCGGCCGCGGGCCGGCAAGGCGACGCGGACGGCGACAGGGACGTCGACGGGGCGGATTTTCTCGCGTGGCAGCGGCAACTTGGCAGCGACCTGATCTCGCAGGCGAGGCTCGCGAACCCAATCGCCGTACCTGAGCCGGAGGCGGCGCTCGTCGCGACGTTTGGCGTGATCGGCCTGGGCCGCGCGCGGCGTCGTGCGTCAATCGCACGTTGATGGGCGATGAGTTAGGCGAGTGCGGGTCGGGAAGCAACAAGGGGTTGTCGAATGGGCGCGACTGGCTGCCCGACAGGATTTGAACAAAGTTCACGGCGCGCTCAGAAGCGATTCGACCTGAACGTGGAGTGGCCCAAGATTTCGCTGAACGACGTCCCAAACCACGTGGTTGTCGACGATGTCGTACCGGTGGATGAGAATGTTGCGAAAGGCGATGATCCGCGGCGCCTCGGGCATGCCGGCTACGAGCGCTGGATCGATTTTGGACAGGCGGTTGATCGCTTCGCCGATGATCTCAAACTGCCGCTCGACGCCGCTGCGAAGGAGTGCGTCGCCTTCGTAATCCGCAAACGATTTGCCGGCGGTGAACTGAAGGACAAGCTGGGCCGCTTGCCGCACGTCCTCCAAACACTTCTTCGCCTCAAGCCGCATACAACAGCGTCCGAGTAGGCTCGATGGCCTGGAGAAAATAGGGATTGCGAACGGCGCGAAGCATCACGAGGTCGACGGGGCGGGCGAACAGGGACTCCAGTGATTCTCGCAAACCGAAGTAGGCGTCGGCGTGCTCGCCGTCGGCAAGCGGCTGGAACTCCACCAGCAAGTCGACGTCGCTTCGCTCGAGATCAAAACGCTCGTCCGTTGCAGAGCCAAAAAGCTCAAGCCGCCGCACGCGATGCCGACGGCAGATGTCGGCGATCTCGGCTCGACGTTCGGCGATGGCTTTTACCATAGTGCAATGGTAGCTTGCCTCACCCCGTGCGTCAAAATGCCGCCCGTCAATCAGGACAAAAGAAAAGGCGGCTGCTCGTGGGCTTCGTTGCCCGCACTTCCTGTTACGAGCAGCCGTGTGTTCCGGAATTCATGGGATCATGAGTTAGCCGCGACGCGCTCCGTTGGCGCGTCGCGGCTAAACCGCAAGCAGGTGGCGGGTGTGACCGGTGGTTCGCTCCTTGGTTACGAGCAGCCCATACCGTTACGAGCAGCCCATGCTGTTGCCGCAGTTGTGGCAGAGGTAGCAGTTGCC
Organism: Lacipirellulaceae bacterium; assembly: GCA_044867485.1. Lineage (GTDB taxonomy): Bacteria > Planctomycetota > Planctomycetia > Pirellulales > Lacipirellulaceae > Lacipirellula. The sequence goes on from JBIOVA010000011.1 coordinate 10,144, forward strand.
GTTGCGGACGGTGATGGCGCCGCAGTTGTCGCAGGCCGGGGCGTCGATCTGGAACTGGGCGAACTGCTCGCTGCGGATCGACGGGCTGGCGGCGTCGGTCTTGGTCATCACGCCGGCGCGCTCCAGGAGCTTGGCGCTGAACTGGGCCGCCGTCGAAGCGGTGGACTTGAGCGAATCGGTCGCCTGGCCCAGCAGAACGATCGAGCCGTTGCCCTTGGACTTGGCGGTGTGGCCGCTGCCGTTGCCGTTTGTGTGACCGTGGCCGTTGCCGTTCGTCGCCGGGGGCGACGACGCCCCGGCTCGCACCTGAGTCGACGCGGCGGATTCGGCTTTCGGCTTTCCGCTTTCGGCTTTGGCGTCCTGGCCCGCGGTTCGCCCGTCGGCCTTCTTGGCGACGGGCATGGGCTGGGTTTCCGCGGTCTCGCTGTCGGAGGATGGCGTCGCCCCGGGGGCTGAAGCCCCCTCGCCGCCCAGCGGCATGCCCAGGCTCGCCTCCTTGTAGCCGGGGAGGAACGTGATCCCTAGCCAGCGGAAGATGTAGTCGATCAGGCTCTTGGCGATGCGGATGTCCGGGTTCTTCGTGTGGCCCTGCGGCTCGAACCGCATGTGGCTGAACTTGCGGACATAGTCCTCCAGCGGCACGCCGTACTGCAGGCTCATCGACACGGCCGTGCCGAAGGCGTCCATCAGGCCGCCGATGGTGCTGCCTTCCTTGGCCATGGTGATGAACAGCTCGCCGGGACGACCATCGGGGAACAGGCCCACCGTGATGTAGCCTTCGTGCCCGGCGATGCTGAACTTGTGCGTGATCGACTGCCGCGTGTCGGGCAGGCGTTCGCGGCGCGGCTTGGCAAGTTCCTTCGCCTTGGCCTTGTCCGCTTCGCTGGAGGTGTTGAGCGGCTGGCTCTCCTTCGAGCCGTCGCGGTAGATGGCCAGGGCCTTGAGGCCGAGCCGCCAGCCGTCGAAGTACGCCTGGGCGATCTCCTCGGGCGTGGTGTCCCGCGGCATGTTGACCGTCTTCGAGATGGCGCCGGACAGGAACGGCTGGGCGGCGGCCATCATCGTGACGTGGGCGTGCCAGGGGATGCTGCGGACGCCGTTGCGAGGCGTGAACGCACAGTCGAAGACGCCGAGGTGTTCCGCCTTGAGGTCGGACGCGCCCTCGATCGTGTCTTCCTTGTCGATGTAATCGAGAATCGACTCAATCTCCGGCTGGCTGTAGCCCAGCGTCTGAAGGGCCGCCGGCACGGTCTGATTGACGATCTTGAGCATCCCGCCGCCGGCAAGCTGCTTGTACTTCACCAGCGCGATGTCGGGTTCGATGCCCGTGGTGTCGCAGTCCATCATGAAGCTGATCGTGCCGGTGGGGGCGAGCACTGTGGCCTGGGCGTTGCGGAAGCCGTGCACAGCGCCGGCGGCCAGCACGTCGTCCCACACGCGCCGCGAGGCGTCGCGGAGGTCGTCGGGGCACTCGGCGGGAATCGCTTCCACCGCGTCGCGATGCATTTGCATGACGCGGAGCATCGGCTCGCGATTTTTCTCGAATTCGTCGAACGGGCCGACGGCCTCGGCCAGCTCGGCGCTCGTGAGGTTGGCGGCGCCGTGGAGCAGGGCGGTCATCGCGCCGCAGACGCCGCGCGCCGCGTCGCTGTCGTAGGGGAGCCCCCCGGCCATCAGCAGGCTGCCGAGGTTCGAGTAGCCCAGGCCCAGCGGCCGGAACAGGTGGCTGTTGCGGGCGATGTCGGGCGTGGGGTAGCTGGCGTGGTCGACCAGGATTTCCTGGGCGATGAAGTACACGCGGCAGGCGGCCTTGAACCGTTCGGCGTCGAAGGATCCATCGGCCTGCCGAAACTTCATGAGGTTGATGCTCGCCAGGTTGCAGGCCGTGTCGTCGAGGAACATGTACTCGCTGCACGGATTGCTGGCGTTGATGCGGCCGCTGTTGGGGCAGGTGTGCCAGTTGTTGATCGTCGTGTCGTACTGCACGCCGGGGTCGCCGCAGTGCCAGGCGCAGTCGGCCATGCGGTTGAGCACGTCGCGGGCCGGGTAGCTGGGGCCCGCCTGCTTGGGGTTGGTCACCCAGCGGGTCGTCCAGGTCTCGCCCTTCTCGACGGCTTGCATGAAGTCGTCGGTGACGCGCACCGAGAGGTTCGCGTTCTGGAACATGATCGAGCTGTAGGCCTCGCCGTTGAAGTTGGCTTCGTAGCCGCCTTTCTCGATGAGGACGCGGGCCTTCTGCTCTTCCTTCCACTTGCACTCGATGAATTCCATCACGTCCGGGTGCCAGACCTTGATGGACTGCATCTTGGCGGCGCGGCGCGTCTTGCCGCCGCTCTTCACCACCGCGGCCACCTGGTCGTACACCCGCATGAACGACAGCGGGCCGCTGGGCTTGCCGCCGCCGGCGAGTTTTTCGCGGTGCGAACGGAGCGTCGACAGGTCCGTGCCGGTGCCGCTGCCGAACTTGAACAACATGGCCTCGCTGCGGGCGAGTTCCATGATGTCTTCCATGTTGTCGGCGACGTGCTGGATGAAGCACGCCGAGCCTTGTGGGTACTCGTACGGGTTCTCGGGCTGCGTGATCTCACGCGACTTGGGATCCCAGTGCCAGTTGCATTTGGCGCCGGTGATGCCGTACTGGTGGTACAGGCCCACGTTGAACCACACGGGCGAGTTGAAGGCGCCGTGCTGGTGGAGGCAGAGCCAGGCGAGGTCGCGGTAGAACCGCTCGCCGTCTTCGGCGCTGGCGAAGTAGCCGTCCTCGAGGCCCCAGTCGGCGATCGTGCGGGCGACGCGGTGGATGAGCTGGCGGACGCTGTGCTCGCGCTCGGGCGTGCCCACTTCGCCGTAGAAGTACTTGCTGCAGATGACGTTGGTGGCCAGTTGCGACCAGAACGAGGGGACTTCGCAGTTGGTCTGCTCGAACAGGACCTCGCCGTTTTCGCCCTTGATGGCGGCGCTGCGTACTTCCCACGGGACGGTGTCGAACGGATCGGCAACGTCTTGTGGGCAGAACGTGGCGTCGACCTTCAACCGGCCGTGGAATCGCTTGGCGCCAGCACGAGCGGGGGTGCGAGCCGGCGTTCCTTGAGAGCTGCCACGAGTGGAAAGCGCATCAGCCATCGCCATAACAAACCTCCTGTTTCAATGATATCAGAAGGGCATCCTACCGTATACATGCGTACACGCGACCCAGGAGGTCCCATCGGCGTCGTTGCCCTCGGAACCGCACAAGATTTGGGAGCGTGTATCGGAAAAGCCCGCGGAAACACGGACTGGAATCCGCAATTCCACTACATATTGTGCCTGATGCCCTCAATGACAACTATATGCAGCGGATCGAAGGAGGCCGATCATACACCGTTCGCCAGGTGCGTCAAACTGAATTTGTGCTTTTCGTAACCCGCTAGCACACAACACGTTGTGACAAGTGTGAAGTGCTAGCAAGCGACAGGTTTGGGAATTGTTAAGGTGCCTAAGCAATTATATACCAAAGAGTTGCGGAAATGGTCGCGGCCGCAAGTGGGGACAGGCCGCTGCACGAGGCTGATATCAGCTTGAGGCGCCGCACGCGCTGCCCAGCTTACCGAGCCTGCGAGATTGGATAAGTGTGCAACCGGCGCGCCGACGGTTCAGGCGCGAAGGCGCGGAGAGATAAGGACCACGAAAAACACGAAAGGCACGAAATGAGATGGCGGAAAATTCCCTTTCGTGGCTTTCGTGGCTTTCGTGGCTTTCGTGGCTTTCGTGCTTTTCGTGGTTGATCTCTCGTGCCTTAGATTTGCGAGTATTCCGTTGGCTCCAAGAACAGCTTGTGGATCTTGGAGACCGTGTCCTTGTACTCCGGCAGGTCGCGCACGGCGACCCAGTCGGGGTGGTTGATAAACGTGCGCCAGCCTTCTTCGTTGGCGGCCATGTCGGGCGCGGCGAGCATGTACTTGAGGTTCGGCAGGTTCGGGCCGATGAGCGTTTCGCCGAAGAAGACGTTCTCGAAGCCGCACTGCGGGAAGATCGGAATTTCGTATTTGTTGAACATCTCGATCTTCTTGCGGGCGCGCTCTTCGCTGTGGCTTTCGTAGGTGCGCAGTTCGTAGACGCGCGGCTCGTTCTTCGGCAGGGCGGGGGCGGGAAAGCCCTCGAAGGCGACCAGTAGGGAACTGTCGATGCGCTCGAAAACGGGGTCGTCCATTCGCGCGGCCAAGTATTCAACGGCGTTCTTTTGATATTCGGCGTCCGCTTCCAGCGTGTCGCGTTCCTTCGCAAACGCCGCGATCGTCGGATGGACCAGTAAGACATGCACCGATGGCCCAGCGTCGGCGCCGATCTCTTGGAACACTCCCACGGGGCCCAGGCCCATGCGTTGCCAGGCGGGGACGGCGGCGCTTTGGAGATACTTGTCGACAATCGCTTGCTTGTCGGCGTCCTTGGCGCGGTACGTGCGCCACTCACAGTACTGGCGCGGCGTCGCGGCGGCTTGAGCGCGAGCGACTTGGGATTGGGACGCTAGGGCGGCGGCGCCGATGGCGGAGGCGGTCAGGAAGTCGCGGCGTTGCATGGGGAGACCTTTGGTGCAGACGGTTCGTACACGAAGCTGCCAGCTTCGTGAGTCACGATTTGGTCTTTTGCGACACCCACGAAGCTGGCAGCTTCGTGTACGGCGGTTACTCAATCCGGGCATCGAGGGTGACCAGGCCATTGAAGCGGTCGACGTTGCGATGGCCCGCCCACGCGATGCCGCGGAGCAGCAGCAGGCGGAACGCCGGGTCGTCGAAGCTCCACATGTAGTGGCCGGGGATCGACACGAACACGCGGCCGCGGCCGTGTTCCATCGTCCAGAAGAGCGGCTGCGGCTGGCCGTCTTCTTCTTGCGTGGCGATGAGGTTCAGCTGCGACGGGTCGCCGGTGAGTTCCCAATAGCTTTCGTCGACCATTTTCACGCGGTCGAAGTTGCGGGCGATGGGGTGGTCGGCGCCGGGGGTGAAGTCGACGTCGAGCGGCCCGTGGCGATACTTGATGGCGCCGCCGAGCGACGCGAGGCCGATGCGTTTGGCGAACTCTTCCTGACCGCCCTGGCCGTCGACGGCCCAGTGGATGTAAACGCAGCCGCCGCCGCGGGCGAGAAACGGGTCGATCGCCGCGGCGCGGGCGTCGTCCCATTTACCGCGTTGATAGAAGACGAGCACGTCGGCGTTGTCGATCTGTTCCGACGACGGGAAGTCCGTAGCCGTGTCGATCGTCGTGCGCGGGGCGGTCGCCAGCGCCGGGGCCCACACTTTTTTCCAAGCCGGGTAGTCGTGCTCGCCTTTGCCGTGGTCCTTCTCGCCGTCGACGAGCACGATGCGCAGCGGTGCTGCGTCAGCAGTTTCGCGTGCAGCGCCGTCGTCGGCGCCGGCGAGCAGTTTGTCGACGTCGGCCTGGGGCCGCGGCGGCGGCGCGCCTTGGTCAGCATAGACCGGCATGCGGAAGGGCGCCGCGTTTTGTGCGGCGCCTAGCGCTGGCCACGCAGAGAGCATGCACGCCGCGAGTGCGACTTGCAGCATGGAATGGGATCGCCGCATCGTCATTGGAAAACACCCCCGCCTTGCGAGATTTGCGAGCGAAAAGCGGCATTCAAGATAATGCCGTCGCGGAGGGGGGGCAAGCAAGCGTGGGCAACGCGGCAGCGCGCGAAATCAACCCGCCGCCTTGATTATGCGGCGCCCTGGCGATTGCCGCTGGATCTGCCGGTCGCAAAGCCCACATTTTCGGGTCGTTGTGCGATGGCTCCGGCGTCGCGCGCCAGCCGCACGCGCATGTCGCCATAGGCGCCCTCGATGCCCGCGGCGCGGAACATGCGGTCGATCGTCGTGTGCAGGGCGTGGATCGTCGAGCCGCGATTGTCCAGATTCGGCAGGAAGCATCGCAGGGCGAGCTTGAGGCCCGTCTCGCTGAAGCCCTCGAACGTGGCCGACGGCGCTGGCTCGGAGAGCACGTGAGGCTGCTCGCGGGCGGCGTCCAGCAGCAGTGCACATGCCAAGTCCGTATTCGATCCGCTCGCGACGTTGACGACGATCTCCACGCGATTGGTGTAGTCGGTAAGCGTCCAGTTGAGGAGCCGTTCGGTGACCAGATCCTTGTTCGGTACGACGTACTCTTTGCGGTCGGGGTCGACGATCGTCGTGGCGCGCATGCGGATGCGACTCACGACGCCTGTTTTGTCGCCCAGGGTGACCACATCGCCGACGCGGATTGGGCGCTCGAACAGCAGGATGATGCCGGAGACGAAGTTGGCGAAGATCTCCTGGAGGCCAAAGCCGAGGCCGACGCTCATCGCGGCGACGAGCCACTGGATCTTGCTCCACTCGCCGCCGACGGCCTTGAACGCCGCGGTGAGGCCGATGCCGGCCAGTACGTACCGCGACATGCTAGTGACGGCGTAGCGTGCGCCGCTGTCGAGCGGCAAGTGTTGCAGGACCGCGAGCTCCATGAGCGCGGGGACGTCCCGCACCGACACGTAAGTGACCGCCAATGTGACGAGGAACAAGGCGAGGTCGCCCCACGTCAAAAGCTCGGCGCCGGGAAGCGATTGCTTCGCCGGGTATTTGAGGGCCGGCAGGATTTCGCCCCAGATGAGCACCAGGCCGACGGCGGTGGTGATGGCGAGAAACGTGCGGACGAGCTTTTGCGTTTGATCGCTGAGGGCGGCGAGGTCGACGGAATCGTCGATCACGTCGGCGGCTAACGGCGAGGCGGGGTCGTCGTCAGCCGCCGCGGCGAGCTGCGCGCGACGCTGCTTGGCCTGTTCGCGAGCCAGTCGCCGCCGGGCCACCAGCAGCCACCGCCGCGTGACGCCGCCCAGCGTGAGGACGGCCAAGAGCATACCGACCGTTTGCAGAATGCGCACCGCGGACTGCAGCGCCGTGTAGTAGTAGCCGACGGCGGCCAACACGGCGAGCGCCGCGGGCAGGAGCACCGCCGCGGGGCGCCACAGCACACGCAGCGGCGAGAGCCAACTTCCCGGGCGGATCAGCGCGATCTGGCGGAACGGGCTTGCCGCGGCGAGCAGCAGCCCGTGGAACACGCCGGCCAGCAGCAGCATGACGCCGATGAACATCGCTCGGCCGAGCGACGAGCTCCACGCGGCGTCGACCGACTGTGCATCGAGCCCCACGAGCCACAGCATGGGCGGCAAGCCAAGCAGGACGAGCCACCGCAATTTGCGACGCAGGTCGAGCAGGCAAGCGTCGGGCCAATCGAAGTGGGCGCTCCCCAGCCCGCCCGGCCGGCATAGATTCCGCAGCAATTCCAGCAGCAGCAGACAGACGGCGACAAACCGGAGCGCAACGCCCAGGGCGCGGACGAACTCGGCTTCGTTGAGGCTGTCGATCGACCAGCCGGCCGTCGCCAACAGCGCGGGCCACGGCGCAGCGACGACGGCGGTGAGCCAGAGAGCGTGCAGCGTGGGTCGGAGCCTAGTGCAGTTTCGCTTCCTGGCTTCGACGCCCAGCTCGCGGAGCTGCCGCCGCGCCGGGCGCTGCGCGGCTAACAGGGCGACGAGGCTGAGAGCCAGCAGCGCGACCAGCCCCGGTTGGCGGGCCGCGGCCTGCAGGAGGGCGGCGCCGGCGTCGCGCCAGTTGCCGGCGTCGAGACTCCAGGCCGCTGCGTGGAGGAGATCGCGCGCGTCGCTGGCCTTAGGCGGCGAGCAACTGCGGATCCACAGAACGCGCTCGGCGATGTAATCGGCGTATTGGTCGACGAGCAGGATGAGCTTGGCTTCTTCGCTGTGGAGCTCCCCCAGCTTTAGGGAGAGCGCATCGGAGTCGGCAATCAGCGAATCAAGCGTCTTGCGTTTGGCCTCGAGCAGCTTGCGGACCTCGTCGCGGGCGTCGTCGCCCAGGCCCTTCGAACGCGCGACGATGCTCTCTGCCGCGTCGTCGAGGTTGGCGAGGTCGGAGCTTTGGTCGTTGAGGTCGTAGATGTGGAGCAGCACGTCCGAGCGGATCGACTCGCGGTGGGCGCTCTTGCGGCGCAGGGCGCGGGCGTTGGGAAGTCGGGCTTGCTGCTCGCGAAGGAGCTGCCCGCCGAGGCTCGACAGCTCTCCGGCTTGCTCCTGGGCGCGGGCGTACTGCTGCGTGAGGCGCGTGAGCTCCGCCTTCATGGCGTCGAGCTCGTCGGTGATGGCGGCCATCCGCGCGGCCACGCTGGCGCGCTCGTCGGCCAGTTGCTTGTTGTCGGTCGCCAATTGACGAATGGCCTCGGGCCGTTCGACTTCTGCGGCCGCCGCCGCGACGCGCGCCTGCTCCAGGGCTTCCTGCTCGCGGAGGCGGTTGATCACCTCGCGAAGCTGCGCGAGCCGTTTTTCTTTGTACGGCACGTAGCGGGCGAAATAGTCGCGGCGTACGGTGACCCACTCGCCGCCCTGCTCGTAGAGCCGCTGCTCGCACTGGAGCGCGTTGAGCGTCGCCTGAAGCTCATTCTGCCGAAACTCGAGCGCCGACCGGCGGGCCGTTGCGACGAGATCGGCGGAGTTTTCGCCGCCCGTCGCGGCCAGCTCGTCGGTCGTTTGCTTGAGCTTCTGCTGCGCGTCGCCAATCTGCGCGGGCAACTCGGCCATCCGTTGCGAGCGACGCTTCGGCTCGGCGATCATCGCCGCCAGGTCCTCGCGGTAGCCAGCCAACTCGGATTCGACCTTCTCCGCCCGTTTTTCCACGTCGGCCAGTGCTTCGCCTGCCACGTCCACGTAGGGACGCAACGGGGCGGCGAGCTTCGCTGCGGTGCACGTGGTGGATTGCTCGCCCGTCTTGGTGCGCTCCAACTCGGCTTCGAATTGGCGCGCCGCCTCGATCTGCTGCGTCGCGACGTCGAACGACTTGAGGGCCTGTTGGTAGAACTCGACGGCTCGCTTGTTGTCCTCGTCGCTGAGCCCCGCGTTCTCGAGCGATTGCAGTCGCTCCTCCAGGGCCTTCCGATCCGCGGGCGCCGGCGGCTCGAGGACGCGGGGCTTCTCCTCCGACGCGGACTCGTCGCTCTCGGTCGTCGAGGGGGCGCCTGCCGACGCGCTCGCGGCAGGCTCGGCGTCTTCCGCGTCCTCAGCGGTCGATTCATCCGTCGGCGTCGCCGGCGCGGCGGCGGGCTCGCTGGCGGCGTCGGTTTCCTGAGCAAGCGCCGGCCGGCCTGCGGCCAACAGGGCGGCGAGCAGTGCGAGAAGCAGCAGGATAAATCGTTGCATCATCGGACTCGCGCGGCCCAGCGTCGGATCAGGGGCGTCGAGTCGACGGAAGTGAGCCGCGCGGAGCTGCGAGAGCCTGCCGCGGCGATCCGTCGACTTGGCAGGAGGCGTGGTTCTAGCAGATTTCCGCCGCCGCGACAAAACCGCTTCCCGCGACGGCCAGCCGTGCTAGCAATTGCACGGTTTCGGTGTTCTCATACTCCCATCCGCGCGATCCGCGAAATCCGCGGTCGTCTCGGAGAACCGCGGATGACGCGGATTTCGCGGATGGGATTGAGAGGTGCGTCCGACCTCGGGGAGCGACGGCCCATATTGAGGCGGTCACGTTTCCGAATTCCCGCTGTCTCGATTCGTGGACATGGCATGAGCGAAGCACGCAATTACAAATTCCTGTTGGTTCTCGCACTGGGAGCGGCGGTCGCCCTGCTGGCGACTGCGATCGTTGCGGGGCTGGCCGATCCCGGCGAGTACGAGACCGAGCAGTCGGCGACGCGGTCGTTCACGATCGACGAGGACTTTACCAAGGTCCGCAAGATTCTGGTCCGCAAGGACGGCGCCAAGCAGTTGGTCACCCTCGGCGGCGGCAGCGTGTTTCGCGACCAGAAGTGGGACCAGGTTGGCGGCGACGTTGAGTCGCTCAAGCTGCTTGATCCCGAATGGACGTTGACGCTGCACGGCGTGTTGCAGGTGACCACGGAGGACGACTACATCGGCGAGCAGGACATTGATTTGGTCCAGGACGTGCGGATCACGCCCGATTTACTTGATTCGGTCGTAAAACTCGCAAACCCCGCCGAGCGACTCCGCGACTACGAGATGAGGACGCACTTTGAGCGCGTGGAGCCAGCCGGCGGCGCGGGGACGACGCGCGTGGAGCTAACGCTCATGCAACGCATTCGCACCGACGCCCCGTGGTTTGCGCACGGCATCGCCGACCGTCGCGTGAAGGCGTCGGTCGAAAAGCGGCTGGAGAACCAGGAAGCAGCGATCCGCAAGTTCATTGCGGACAACATCAACGACGTGCCGCTGTTGCCGCTGCGGTGAGGGAGTTACGAGTCGCGAGTTTCGAGTTGCGAGTGGGGGAGCAAGGATTCCGCTCTCGCAACTCGCCGCTCGAAACTCGCAACCTCCGCCTCACTTCCGCCGCTTGTATTTGATCTCCATCATCTTCCACCATTTGCCGTCCTGGCCTTCAACCGGCATGTACATTTCGAAGACTTTCGTGTCCTCGTCTGTGTAGCGCGTCACATTCTTGGCGGTCTCGGGCTTGCCGGTCATAGCGCTCGTACCGTGCATCATCAGCGTCAGCGTGTGCGTCGCTGCGTCGTAGTCGCCTTCCATCGAGAAGATGAACGGGCTGATCGTGTCGACCCACGTACCGACGTATTTCTTCTTCAGCGGGTCATAGCCAAGCTGCATGCGGCCCTGGAACTTCATGCCTTGATAATCCCCCTCGTACTCGCTGAGGAGCCACATTTTGCCGAGCATCTTGTTCGTCTCGAGGCCCTTGCTCGTCATCGGCTCGGCGTCGGGTTTCTCCCACGTGGTGCTTTCGGCGTCCCAGACGCCGACCTCGTGGGCCATCTCCTCGTGCGCTTTGGTCGGCGTCATCAGCGGCGGCGTCTCCTGTGCCAATGCAGGGCGCGCGCATGAGGCCAAGACGATTGCTGCGAACAGGCGGTTGAGTTTCATGGCAACGGCTCCAGAGGGGGTGAACGCTGGCCGCAGACGCCGCGGCGCTCCCGCGATTATCGGGGAGTCGGTCGCGGCCGGCAACCAACGGATTTGTGTTGATTTCTTGACCAAACCGCGGCCGAATATGCGGGATTTTTGCCGGCATTGACCGGCGCGCCCGGTGTTTTGTAGTCTCCGCACCGCGCGCCGGCGTTCTCCGCGTGGGTGCGGCGCCAATCGTTGCTCCTCTCCAAGTTGAAGGATCCGCTATGACCGCCCCCGCTGCCGTGCCGATGCTCGACGTGAATCGCCAGAATGCTCCGCTGATGGCGGAGTTCGAGGCGGCGATCGCCGAAATCGCGCGCACGGGCGCGTTCGTCCATGGGCCGGCGTGCAAGAAGTTCGAGGCGGCGATGGCGGAGTACTGCGGCGTTGAGCACGCCATTGGCTGCGCTTCGGGCAGCGACGCGCTGCTGCTGCCGCTCATGGCCCACGGCGTCGGCCCCGGCGACGAGGTGGTCATTCCGAGTTTTACGTTCTTCGCGACGGCCAGCTCGGTGACCCGGCTGGGCGCCACGCCGGTGTTCGCCGACATCGTCCCCAGCACGTTCAACATCGACCCGGCCGACGTGGCCCGCAAGGTCACCAAGCGTACCAAGGCGGTGATGCCGGTCCACCTGTTCGGCCAGTGCGCGGACATGGAGAGACTGGCCGCGGCGGCGCCGGGCGTGCCGATCGTCGAGGATGCCTGCCAGGCGGTCGGCGCCGAGTACCGCGGCGTCCGGGCCGGGGCGTTGGGACTCGTCGGCTGCTTCTCGTTTTACCCGACGAAGAATCTCGGCGGTTGGGGCGACGGCGGGCTGATGACGACGAACGACGGCGACTTGGCCGCCAGACTGCGCGTGCTCCGCGATCACGGCCAGAACCCGCGCTATCACCACGCGCTTGTCGGCGTCAACAGCCGGCTGGACTCAATCCAGGCGGCGGTGCTCTACGTGAAGCTGCCGCACTTGGACGACTGGGCGGCGGCGCGGGACGCCAACGCGCGACGCTACGCAGCGCAATTCGTGCGTCTCGGGCTCGATCGGTCGATCGGGTTGCCGCAGGTGGCCGACGGCTGTGCAAGCGTGTGGAACCAGTTCACGGTGCGCGTACCAGGCGGTCGCCGCGACGCGCTGCAGCAGTTCCTGGCGGAGCGGAAGATCGGCTCCGCGGTCTACTACCCGATCCCGCTCCACCTGCAAACGTGCTTCGCGGAATTCGGCTACGAGCGCGGCAGCCTGCCGGCGAGCGAACAGGCCGCCGACGAGGTGCTCAGCCTGCCGATCTACGGCGAAATGACCCGCAGCGAGCAGGACCGGGTCATCGGGGCGATCGCCGAATTCTGTGGCGCCGCTGCCAAGCCGTCCGTCAAAGCCGCGTAGTTTCGGAATAGGACGCGGATGAACGCGGATGGGGCGGATTCTCGCGGACCAGAGTCAACCGCTGACGAACGCTAACCAACGCTAATCAATTCAATTCTTCCTATGAGCGTAAATTAGCGTTCATCAGCGGTTCCATGCTCTTTGATTCTGACCCGCGACCATCCGCCCAATCCGCGTTCATCCGCGTCCCATTCCCCGCACTAATCCTCGTCTTTCACGCGCTTGAACTCGCGCTGCCGCCCGCTGGGACGCAGGGCGCCCAGGGAGCCGAGAACGACGGCGAGCAGAACGAGTGCCCAGGCCATGGAGACGCTCCGTGAGAATTCTGGATTCAGGGCGCCGTCGGCAATCCCGAATCAACTCCTTCTAGCCTAGTCGCAGGCCGCCGCCGCGGCAACCGCCGTCAGGTCGGCTGTCGATCGCGGCAGCAGGTCATCGAAGAGGATCGCCGCCTGGCGGAAGACCGCGGTCGGGATCGACGCGGTTTGCCACTTGGCCGAGAGCGGCCGGGCGAAGCGGATGTAGTCGGCGACCCGCACCGCCAGGATCGCGTACTGGCGGTTGCGGTGCACGAAGAGCTGCTCGGCCGGCACGGGCGACCGCTCGCCGACGACGTGGAACACGAAGCCGAACAGCGCCAGGCTGCCTTCGCCCAGGCGATCTTGCCAGCGGGCGAGGCTGCGGAGATCGTCCCACGTCGTCCAGTTCCGCCAGTATTGTTTGGTGCGCTGGCCGCTGGGGAACCGACGGCCCTTGACGTCGACCAGCAGCGTCGCGCCGTCGGCCGGCGAGACGAGGAAGTCGACGTTCTTGAGCGACCCGTCCCCCAGACGACTCCGCCGCTGTTCATCGACGGCGACGTACGCCACGCGCCGCTCGCGCAGGTACGCTTCGAACGCCGCCTCGTAATGGTTGTCGCGATTGGCCATTGGAAGGAGATTCTTGGCCGCGAATCACGCGGATCCTCGCGAATGAAGAACGCAATACGGACGGGATTAACCACGAAAGGGACGAAAGTCACAAAAAGGGGATTTTGGAGTCGCGTCTTTCACTTTACTCCTTTTCGTTTATTTGGTGTTTTTCGTGGTTCCTTCTTTCTCCGGGATTCGCGTCCATTCGCGAGATTCGCGGCAAAAATAATTGAAGCGAAGGAATTACCCGCCGCAAGAGTTATTCGCGGGCGGAAATCGAGACGGCAGCAGAACGGCCACAAAGAAGCACAAAGGACACAAGAAAGTAAACGCGTCTCGCCATACTCTTTTGTGGTTTTTGTGCTTTTTCGCGGCCACTCCCGTTAGGCGCCAAGCAAACGGCGGAGTTCAGCGACGAGCGGCGCGGCGTCGGCGCCGTCGTAGGGGACGGTTGCGCTGCCGCCGGAGGCGAGGTCTTTTACCTGGCACTGGTTCGCGGCGAATTCGTTCTCGCCGATGATAAGTGCCGCGCGGAAGCCTTGCCGGTCGGCGTACTGGAGCTGCTTGCCGAGTTTCTTCGCTTCGGGATAGACCTCGACGCCGATGCCCGCCGCGCGAAGCTGCGCCGCCAGCCTGAGATAGTCGTTGCGGCGCGCCGCGTCGAACATGCAGATGATCACCGGCGCGGGCGTGCGCGCCGTCGGCAGCCGGCCCAGTTCTTCGAGCGCCGCCAGCAACCGGTCGAGACCCAGCGAGGCGCCAACGCCGGGCAATTGCGCTTTCGTGAAGAGACTTGCGAGATCGTCGTATCGCCCGCCACTGCAAACGCTTCCGATCGACGGCAATTCGTCAAGCTGCGTTTCAACAACGATTCCAGTGTAATAATCAAGGCCACGTGCAATAAAAGCATCGAATCTAAGACGACCTTCTGGTACCCCGGCTGCATTTACCGCGTCGAAGAAATCTCGCACTTCGTCGAGACTCTTTTCAGCATCTGGATAGCCCACAAACTGATTCTCCAGCCAGTTCGGAGCGCGGGCATGGCCGCTATCGCGAGATCTCAGATTAAATAGTTCAATTGCTTGATCGCCCGTTGCCAAACCATTTGCCAATAGTTCATCGATTACGCCTTGTTGGCCAATTTTGTTCAACTTGTCCAGGGTTCGAAGGACTGCGGTTGATTGGTCGGCCAAGCCAACTTTCTGCAAGATTCCATTGAGGATCCCTCGATGATTGATGCGGATCGTAAACTGGTCGATTTTTAACGCGGTCAACAGGTCGTTGATCACCAGCACCATCTCGATGTCGGCCGTGAGGTCCGTCACGCCGATCGTATCGAAGTCGCACTGCATGAACTCGCGGAACCGGCCGGCCTGCGTGTTCTCGCCGCGCCACACCGTGGCGATGTGATACCGCTTGAACGGCAGGCCCAGCTCCTGCACGTGCTGCGCGACGAACCGAGCCAAGGGCACCGTGAGATCGAACCGCATCCCCACCGCCCGGCCGCCGTGGTCCTCGAATCGGTAGAGCTGTTTGTCCGTCTCGTCGCTCCCCTTGCCGGTGAGGATTTCGAGGTACTCCAGCGCCGGCGTGTCGATGGGCCGGAAGCCGTAAGAGCGGTAGACCCGCCGCGCCGTGTCGACGATCCACTCCCGCGGCATCATCGCCTCGGGGAGGTAATCTCGAAAACCTTTCAGCGTGCGCGGTTGGATGAGGGACATCGGATTCGGATTAACCGCCAAGGCACGAAGACACGAAGGAATGCAAAGTCATTGAACCGCTAATGAACGCTCATCGACGCGAATAAGAAAAGAAACAGTCAGCGCTTATCAGCGTCTATCAGCGGTTAGGTTCGCATTGCCCCGTCTTCATCTTCTTGGTGTCTTTGTGCCTTGGTGGTTCGTCTTAAGCGAGGATCGCCAGCGGGTTCGGCGTGCGGCTGCGGATGCTTTGGCCCTTGGGCTGGTGGACCGCCTCGGTGTAGTCCCACACCTGCTCGGGCGTTTCGAGGTAGAAGTCGTACACCCAGTCGTCGTCGTATTCGCACTTGTCGGTCGTGTAGTCGCGGCAAATCTGCGGGCGCGTTTCGTAAATGCCGCAGCGGTTGTCCGGCTGCAGGTGCTTGCACACCGTGTGCACGAGCAGATACCAGTCGCCTTCTTCCTTGAACACGCTGGCGCGTTCGTGGAGCAGGAACCAACGGAGGTACTCCAACTCTTCGAGCGTCTCGGGCTCCTCGATCGGCAGCGCGAAGTACCGGCAGCACTTGGCGGTGCAGTACTCGCACAGGCACTCGCCCTCCGGCAAGTCCTTGCGGTTGATCTTCGTGCGGCCAAACGCGGGGGGCAGCGGGGCGAGGGCGTCCATAGCGGAGTCTCCAGGGTTGCCGGCCAATTTACTCTGTGGCGGCGCAGGCGGCGAGAGGCGGCGGAGGGTACGGGGTTCAGGGTTCGGGGTTCAGAAGGGGAGAATTGGCGAGCGTCTTACGGTAGAGGCGGAGCACGCTTTCTTCGTCGGTTGTTGCCAGGAGCTCTTCGGCGGTGAACCACCGCACGGCGTGGGACTCGTCGCTCACCTGCGGCGTCCAATCGCCCTCGGCGATCACGAGCAGCCGCACGTCGTGGTGCTCGTGGGCGTCCTCGACGAGCGCTCCCGCGGCGTCGTGCCGCGCCGGGATGATGTGGACGTCGAGATCAAACGGCGTGAGATCCCCATTGTCATGCGCCAGTCGCAGGTCGGCGAGCCCGGTCTCCTCGCGGACCTCGCGCAGCGCGGCCGCCGCCACGTCGGGATCGCCGTCCATGTGACCGCCGGGCTGCAGCCAGCGGTCCAGCTTGCGGTGATGGACCAGCAGAAACCCGTCGGCGGTCGGCGTCGTCACCCAGGCCGACGCGGTCACGTGCCCTGGGCGGCAGGTGCGCTCAAAACAATCGGCGTGACTGGTCACGAGCCGGCGAATGCGCTCCGCCACGTCGCGCTCGCTGGGATGGCGCGCCTCGTACCGATCAAGCATCGCAAGCAACGGTTCGCGGTGCATGGCGTGTAATTGGTTAAAAATGATCGTCGTCACAAGTTAGCCGCGACGCGGAGTCCGCGGAGCGGAGCGCGCACCTCAGGCAAGCGCCTCATACGCCTACCACGCGTCGATCAGCGACGCTTCGATCGCCGCACGCGTCGCCGGAAAATTCGTCAGGAACGAAGCGTGATCGCGCCCGCCGCGATACTTCGGCTCGCGGACCGGGGCGGCGAGCCAGCGGCCCACGCGCTCCAGCGCGAAATCGTACAGGATCGTGCCGTGGTAGAGCAGGTGCGAGCGCTTCACGCGCAAGCTGTTGCCGGAGAATTTCCGCGGCGGCTCGCCCGGACCGGCGGCCAGCGCCAAATCGCTTGTTCCCGCGCGGACGACGCCGGGAACCAAGGGCGCGAGAGCGGCGACCATGCGCTCCAGCACAAACCGATGCGCGGCGTCGACGCCGCGCAACTCCGGCCGTCGCCGACGGTCGAGCACCAGCGCGTACATGAGGCACCCTGGCCCGGCCAGCACCGTGGCGCCGCCGCTGACGCGCCGCACGACGGCCACGCCGTCGCGTCGACAGGCGTCCTCGTGGATCTCACGATCCGGCGATGAACGCCCCAGCACGACGACCGGCACGGGGGATTCCCACAGCCGCAGCGTCTCGCCGTCCATTTCTCCGGCTTCGGCCTTTCGCAGCAGCTCCTCGTCCAACGTCACATTGGCCGCGGCCGTTTCGAGCGTGAGGGCGAGGTGGTACATTAGGGAGTTTGCGTCGCGCGAGAATCGTCCGGTTAAGGTTAATTATCCGGTGGGCGGGTGAGTAAGTGAGTAGGTGAGTAGGTGGGAAGAAGCTCGCCGAGTTCTCCTATCTACTCACCTACTCACCTACTCACCTATCTCACTCCCCGCCCCATGCCCAGCATACCGCCACAGCCGCCGTCGCCGCAGGGCGCCATTGAGGGGCGTGCGCAGCAGGCGCCGCTCGCGTCCGACCAGCTTCTGCCGCCGGTGGAACCGCCCAGCGCGGGGTTTCTGCTGCAACTTTTCGTGGTCCCGGCGATCATCGTCGCCTGCGTCGTGCTGCTGTGGTTCACGATCGAATCGCTGGCCCGCAGCGGCGAGCAGGACACGGACTCGATCATGAGCGGCCTCCGCTCGTCGACGCAGGGGTTTCAACAGGCTAAGGACTTGGCCGACATGCTCGCAGTGCCGGAGCGGTATCCGGAGCTGCGCACGAAGCACGACCTCGCCGGGAAGATCGCCAAGTATCTTGACGAGCTCGTCGACGCGGGCGACGACGCGGAAGGCGCCGTCACAATGCGCTACTTCTTAGTCAGTGCGCTCGGCGAGTTCCACGTCGACGACGGGTTACCGGTGCTCGTGAAGGCCGCTCGCAGCGATCCCGAGCGCGACGTGCGACGCAAGGCGCTCAATGCCATCGCGGTCCTAGCGAGTTCACTGGGCCGGCTCAACCCGCCGCAGTCTCTGACGAGCGACGCGCTGGCCGACGCGCTGGTGGAGCTCGCCAACGACAAGGACGAGTTGATCCGATCGGAAACCGCGTTCGCCATCGGCGTGGTCGCCGCCGCGCCCGACGCCGATCCGCGACTGGACGACGCGCTGCGCCAATTGGCGGACGATCCCTACACCGACGCGCGGTTCAACGCGGCCGCCGCCTTGGCGCGGTTCGGCAGCCCGCTCGCGCCCGCGGCTGTGGCCGAAATGCTCGACCTCGAGGCGATCGACTCCAGTCTGACGGGCGAGAAGGCGATCACCGAAGACCAATCCTCGCAGGCGTTGCGGAGCCAGCAGGCGTACAAGCGCAATACGATTCTCAATAGCGCCCTGGCGGCGATCGAGATGATGCTCGACAACAAGACGCCGCCGGCGGCGCTGGCGCCGGTCGAGAAGGCGCTTGCCGCGTTTCTTGCCGCCGCGCCCGCGATCCAGAATCCCTCGCCCGTGCCCAGCGAATTGGTCGAGGCCGCTGCGCGCATGCTGGATCGCGTGAAACGGGCTGAAGCCGCCGGCGATTGATGCGGCCGCGCGCGACGCCGCCGCGCGCGAAGTTTTGCCGCTTATGCCGGTTGTATCGCTGGCGGCCCTCCCGATTGGCGCCTCCGCGCGGCGCTTTCCCATTGAACGGGTCGCAACGAACCGTTCCGATGGGAGGTAGCAGCGCTAGGCTAGCAGCGGCTCCGGACGGCAAATCGCCCGGTGCGCGTTCGATGCTAGCGATTGTTTTGTGCTGCGGTGATTTGCCTTTGGCGTAATCGTCCGCAAAACTCTCCTAGAGGGGAAGCTTGTCGAGAGTGCGCGGGACACCGATGCGCACTTCGAAATCTTCTCAGACTATTTCTAAAGGTTCGCCGATCATGAAGACCCAATTGGCGTCGCTTATCGTTGCGTTGACCGCCGTGATGTCGGCGCCTCCGTGGCGCGCGCCGCTGGCCCGCGCCCAGGAGTGCTGCGAAACGTACCGCCTCGTCTGCCAGACGGTGTACGACGAGCAAGAGGTCACCGCCTACCGCCTCGAATACGAGACGGTCTACGACGACGTCCAAGTGACGCGCCGCGTGCCCGTCTGGGAGACCGAGCACCGCGAGCGCCGCACCATGGTGTCGAAGCCCGTGTACGAGACCAGCACGCGGCAGGAGCGGTACACGGTCCAGAAGCCGGTCTACGAAACGCAGATTCGCGATTGCAGCTACGACCGCGTCCGCGAGGTTTGCGAGACGAGCGTGCGCGAGGAGCGCTACACGGTCAATCGGCCCGTGTGGGAGACCTCCGAGCGCGAAGAGTGTTACACGGTGCTCCGCAACGTGGTCGAAACCGTCGAGCAGGAGCGCACCGTCACCGTCATGCGGCCGGTGACCCGCGTGGAAACGCGCATGGTCGACCAGGGTTGCTTCGTCGACCAGGTGACGATGGTCCAGGCGCCGCCCGCGCGCCGCGGCTTGGTGTGGATGGCCGCCAATCCCGTGGTCGACCCCGCCACCGGCTTCGTCCAAATGCAGCGGCCCGGACTGGTGTGGGCCAACGTCGCCTCGCCGCCGGTCGCTCAAGTGTCACGGGTGTGGAAGCCGAATTTGGTCGCGCAGCAGTTCCCGGTCACAGAAATGTGCCCGCAGCAGATCGTCGAGAAGGTGCCCGTGCAAGTCGTTCGCCAAGTGCCGCAGCAGATGGTCCGCAAGATTCCCGTGCGAACCTGCAAGATGGTGGCCGAGGAGCATGTGCGGCAGATTCCGGTCACCGTCCACCGGCAAGTGGTCGAGCGCGTTGAGAACAAAGTGCCCGTACGGGTGTGCCGGATGGTGACCGAAGAGCACGTCCGCGAGGTGCCCGTCACTACGTGCAAGTGGGTGCAGGAGGAGCGCGTCGAGCCGATTGAAGTGCGGGTGTGCAAGATCGTCGAAGAGCAGTCAACCGTGCAGCAGCCGCGCACCGTGTGCAAGAAGGTGCCGGTGACGTACACCGTTCGCGTACCGCGGACGGTCATGCTCAAAGTCCCCGTGGGCTCGCCGTGCTGCGACGTGCCGATGACCACCGTGCCGGCTGCAGCTGCGGCCGCCGAACCCGACGTCGCGGCGCCTCCGGCAGCGCCCGCCGAAACGCCCACGCCTGAGCCAGAGGATGATGATGCTCCCGCCGACGCTGCGGCCAGCGCCGCCGAGCCCGCGGTGGATATCCTGTTAGTGAGCGCCCGCGGGTAGTCCGTCGGCCTGCTCAGCACGTTGACACGATCGTTCCCGTCGCCGAGACTTGCCGCCAGTCTTTCTCGCATTCCCCGCGGCAGCGCGACATGGCCGTCGATTGTTCCAGTTCGCCCTCCAGCGTCATTGACGACGACAGCGTTTGCCGGCTCTACACGCCGGCGATGCTCGCCGAGTTACTGGCCGTGCCGCCCTCCGCGATTCGCCGCTGGCATCGCACGGGCGCCCTTCATGCGGCCCGCGTCGTCCAGCGATTGCCGTACTTCGATTTTCAGGAAGTCGCCGTCGCGCGGCGGCTGGCCCAATTGCTGCACGCCGGCTGCTCGCTGCGGGTGATTGACCGCCGCCTGGCCGAGCTGTCGCGGAGCGCCCCTCGCCTCGAACGGCCGCTGGCCAACCCCGCCGTGGTGATCGAAGGTCGGCGGCTCTACCTACGGCGCGGCGACGACCTGGCCGAGCCCGGCGGCCAGTTGCTTCTCGATTTCGACGCGCCGCCGGCGGACGACGACCAAACCTCGGCGGTGATCGCCATGTACCCTGCCCAGCGCGGCGCAGCGACGACCGCCGAGCGCCGTGATGAGGCGCATCTCGCGACGACGCTCTCGGAACAACTGCAAGACGAAGCGCTCGACTGGGAGGACGAAGGCCGATTGGATCGCGCCGCCGAGGCGTACCGCACGCTGCTGATGGCCGCCGGGCCGCGCGCGGAGATTCAGTTCGCGCTGGCTGACGTGTTGTATCGCGCCGGCGATCTCACGGCCGCGCGCGAGCGCTACTACGCGGCGCTGGAGCTCGACGAAGAGTACGTCGAAGCGCGGGCCACGCTGGGCTGCGTGCTGGCCGAGTTAGGGGAGCTCGAGTTGGCCGCGGCGACGTTCGAGGGCGCGCTGGCCTACCACGCCGAGTTCGCCGACGTGCATTTTCACCTGGCGCACGCGCTGGAGCGACTGGGCCGCAGCGAGGAAGCCGTCGAGCACTATCGTACATTTCTCACCCTGGCGCCGGAGAGCCCCTGGGCCGCCGCGGCGCGCGACCGTTTGGGCGAGGCCGCGCTCCGCTAGCGCGTCGCGGCGAACGCCCGACAGGGTTGTCCGTCCAACGTTAGCCGCGCTCACGGCAGCGGAGCGCGTTCGCCACCTCCGCCTTGCACTTTCCCGCCATCGGCTTATCCTAGACCGACGCGTTGGCGGCGCCGCCGCCCGCTCTCGACGACCTCCCGCGGCGTGCGGATGAGCGAAATCCTGTTCCAGTACGAGAAGGTTAACCCCACCAGTTGGGCGTACCTGTCGTCGCTCTTGACACTGGCGCTGTTCTTCAAGTTCAACCGCGTCTTCAGCCTCCGCAATCTCGATCTGTTCTTATTGATCCTGATCGCGCCGGGCCTGCTGCTGGTGCAGTGGAGTTTCGAGAACGAGGGGACCGAGCCCAAGTTCGCGCTGCAAATGCAGCAGTTGGGTTTTTTATGGCTGTTTGCCGTTCAGGCGCTGCTCATGGCGCGCCTGCTGCTGGACACGGCGATCGTCCGCCGGCCGCACTTGGAGCCGAATCTCAACGCCGCGGGACTGGCGTTTCTCGGCAGCTCACTGTTGTTCTTTCTGATGTCGAACGTGGTGACCGGCAAGCCCCGCCGCGCGGATTGGGCGCCGGCGCTCCCGGCCGCGGAGATCCAGGCCGAGCAGGAGAACGGCGACACGTTCGAGACCGATGGACCGGGTTATTGGTTTCTCTATTTGCTGCCCCGGATCACGACGCAAACCGTCGTGGCTCGGACCGAAGAGTCGCCGCCGACGAGTCCTGAGGAGGTCGAGCAGCAGCAGCAGAAAGTCGTCGAGATCACGGCCCGCGTCATGGCCATCATTTCGCACGTGTTGATCGTGGCTGGGCTCGTGGCAGTCGGCGCCTGGCACTTCGACAACGTGACGGCAGGACTGGCCGCGGCTTCGCTCTACCTGCTGTTGCCGTACACCGCGCTCTGGACCGGCGCCCCCGAGCACGCGCTGCCCGGAGCACTGTTGACCTGCGCCATTGTGTGCTACCGGCGACCGCTGCTGGCCGGGATGTTCATCGGTTTGGCGTCGGGCACGCTTTACTATCCCATCTTTCTGCTGCCGTTGTGGTGCAGTTACTATTGGGATCGTGGCCTCAAGCGCTTCCTCGCCGGAGTACTGCTGACAATCGGCGGAATGGTGATCTCGTTGGCCTTTACGGCCGGCAGCATCGACAGATTCCTGCGGCACGTGTCGCAGATGTTCGGCGTGCGACTGCCGCGGTTCGAGAATCTCCAGGGCATCTGGCGCGACGCCGAGGGATTCTGGAACGGCGTCTACCGCATTCCGATTCTTGCGGCGTTCGTGCTGCTGGCCATCAGCTTTGTCGCGTGGCCAGTTCGCAAGCACCTGGGGACGCTCATCTGCTGTTCGGCGGCGCTGATGGTCGGCGCCCAGTTCTGGCACGCCCGCGCCGGCGGCATTTATGTGGCGTGGTACTTGCCGCTGTTGCTGTTAACGATCTTCCGCCCGAATCTGGAAGATCGCATCGCGACGGCAATGGTCGGGGTGGGCTGGTGGCAAGCCCGCAAAAGCGCCCGCGCGGCAGCGGCGCCAGGGACCACGTGAGTCCTCCGGCTCCCTCCCCATCGAGGGGAGGGGACCGGAGGAAATAGAGAGAGACTCATAATTCGTGCAGGCTCACGCCCACGTCGACGATGCTGCACGCAATGATGGGATTCAATCCGCGCGCCCGAGCCGCCTCGGCCAATTCGTCACTCTCGCTCCCCGGGTTGAGCCACAGCTCGTCGCACCCCTTGGCGGCGATCTCATCCAAGAGCTTCAGACCGACCGCCGGCGGGACGTACATGCTGATCCGATCGAGCCGCGCGACGGGCACGTCGGCCAGCCGGGCGTAGACCTTCAGCCCCTCGATCTCGCCCCCTTTGGGATTGATTGGAAACACCTGGTAACCCTGGGTCGCGTGGGCGCGCACGGACTTGTTCCCGAACTTCTCGCGATCGGCGCTCGCGCCGATGATGGCCACGGTGGGTTGAGACATGGTGGAAGAGAGGTCGGAGGTCAGAGGTCGGGAGTTAAGAATGGGCGAGGCGAGCTTGGGAACGAGGACCGGAGCCGTTGGCTTGTTCTGACCTCTGGCCTCTGACCTCCGAACTCTCATTCGTCCCGCCGCGCGTTGGCGTGTTGCTTCATCTGCAGATCGACGAACCAGTGCCGCCAGGCGAGCTCGTCGTAGTCGAAGTTTTGGCCGCCCGACAGCTTGGTGAGCGCCCGCAAGACGCCGAGATTCTGCCGATCGCGTTGAATGATCTTCGGCCCATTGCCGCCCATCGATAGCCCCGCGCCGCCGCCGGTGGGGTCGAACCCGGCGCTGATTCCCCCAGGTCCGCTGCCAGGGCCGCTGGGCTGCACCTGGTATTTGTGGCGCGTCACCAGCGCGTCGATCAGCGGGCTGATTGCCGCCGGGTCGCCGATGGCGCCTAGCGCCTCGCCGGCGCGGTTCACAATCACGTTGTCCTTGGAACTTAGCGCCTGCACATAGGGAAACAGGCTCACAGCTCGAATCCCGCTTGTCAGGTAATCGACGCATTGGGCGCGCGTCTCCGAATCTTCGTCTTCCAGCGAATACTCCACGAGCTTTTGCACGGCCAGCGGATCGTCGAGCCGGCCAATCGTGCCCAACAACAGATCGAAGACCCACTCGTCCTCCTCCTCGTCCAGCAGCTTCGCCAGCGCCGGCGTCGCGCGCGGATCGTTGATCGCGGCGATCAACGCGCGGGCCTCGTCGACGCGGTCAGGGCGATTGCTGTCCAGCCAGCCTCGCCAGGTGCGCAGCTTGCCGTGCCACTCGGCTTCGACGTCGCCCTCGGAGTTGTCACGCTGTCGAACGGCCACGTCCTGCGGCGTACGCCATTTGCCTTCGAAGAACACCAAGCCGCGCGCCGTCATCAGTTCGTCGCGATTCATCCAACGGTCGCCGACGCGCTGGAAGCCCAGGCTGCGGCGCGCGTCCTCGTCCGTGGGATCGAGTTCGACCACCCGCTGCAAGTGGTGGTCCGCCTCGTCGGCCAGCTCGTGCTGCCGACACCACTCGGCAAGTTCGCGATGTGCGTCGGCCGAGTCGGGAATGGTGCGGCTGCGGCGCTCGTACTCGGCGGTCGTCTCGTTCTGCAAGACAAGCCGTTGCACTTGGGCCTGCGCGATCGTGGCTTCGACGCCGTCGGCCGTCCGCACGACGTAGTCGCCGTCTTCGGTGCGCTCGGCGATCTCCCCAACGATCTGCCCGCCATCCTTCAGCTCAAGCACGTCGCCGCGGGCGCGCACGGCAGCGCCGACGAGCAAGACGGCGGTCATCAAGCTGATAGCTCTGGCAACCATGGGAATCTCGCCCCGCGAACTTACTCACCGGCGGGCCTGCCATTCATTATACTGGGGACGTCTGAATTGGGCGCCTCACTGGCGAGGCGTGCAATCCGCGAAATCCGCGTAATCCGCGGTTGATCCGCAGAATCGCCGTCGGACTGGTCGCTTAAGCGACCAGTCCAAGAACCGCGAACCATGTCCACCTACCAAAGCCCCTCCGCCGAGCAGCACCGCGAACAGGCCCCCGACCGCGTCGCCTGCGCCGTGGTGACGGTGAGCGACACGCGCACGCTCGACAACGACGGCAGCGGCGCCAAGATCGCCGATCTGCTGGAGGCCGCCGGCCACCGCGTCGCCGCCCGCCGCATCGTGAAGGACGAGCCGGTGCAAGTCGAGGCGGTCGTCCGCGAGTTCGTCGCCGACCCCCGCGTCGACGCCATCTTGCTCACCGGCGGCACGGGGATCGCCGCCCGCGACCAGACGCCCGACGCCATCCGCGGGCTGCTCACCCGCGAGCTTCCCGGGTACGGCGAAATCTTCCGCGTGCTGAGCTTTCAAGAGATCGGCGCCGCGGCCATGCTCAGCCGCGCTATTGGCGGCGTGATCGACCAGACGATCGTGCTGCTGATGCCGGGCTCGACGGCCGCCGTGCGGCTGGCGATGGAGAAGCTGATCCTGCCCGAGATCGCCCATCTGGTAGAACACGCGCGCCGCTAGCACGGTCGGCCGTGCTCATTGAGCCCCCGGTCAACGACCGAGGGCTAAGTGGACGAATGACACGGCGCGCAGGAACGCCAACCGCTCTGGCCCAGCCCGCCCCGTTCCGCTACTCTCCCCGCCCCGCGCACCGTACACGAAGCTGCCAGCTTCGTCCGTCCGATGCGCGACGAACTGACGAAGCTGGCAGCTTCGTGTACGTCCCGCGCCCACGGAAGGAGCGCACCGGTGCAACGCATCTTATCGTTGGCGACGCTCGGCGTGCTGGGCGGACTCGTGTGGATGTTCCTCGGCGGCGGCGGGCTGAATCAGCTCGCGCCTACGACGGACCCTGCCGCGCAGCCGCAGTCGGCCGGCGGCTGGAACGGCGGTTCGCTCGCCGGTTGGCCAGCGACGACGCAGCCCACGCAGCCGCCGCCGGTGCAACCGGTCGTCGGCGGCGCGGCGACGCCCTCGGTGGCCGAGGGACCGACCATTACCGTCGCTTCCTACAACATTCAAGACTTCGGCCAAACCAAGGCGGGGAAAGAGGCCGTTGTCCGGACGCTGCGAGCGGTCATCCGGCAGTTCCATGTCGTCGCAATTCAGGAAATCAGCACGCGGGACGATTACTTCATCCCCAACTTCGTCGCGCTGATCAACCGTCCGCTCGAGCAGGGCGACGCGCCGCGCAACTACGACTACGTCATCGGCCCGCGGGCGGGGAACTCCAAACAGACCGAGCAATTCGCTTACCTGTGGGACGCCGACCGCGTCGAATGCAGCCGCTCCAGCGTGTACACGATTGGCGATCCCGACAATCTGCTCCACCGCGAGCCGCACGTCGCCACGTTTCGCACGCGCGGCGTGAACCCCGACGAGGCGTTCACGTTCACCCTGATCAACGTCCACACATCCCCCGAACCGGCGAACGTTCTGCGCGCGGAGCTCGACGCGCTGGCCGAAGTCTACCGCGTCGTGCGCCGCGCTGGCGGCAACGAGGACGACGTCATCATCCTCGGCGACTTCAATGCCGATGACGCGCGCCTGGGTCGGCTGGGTCAAATCCCCGGACTCACGCCGCTGATTCGCGGCGTGTACACGAACACGCGGCAATCCGCCCTCTACGACAACCTCGTCATCCACCAGCCGTCGACCACCGAATACGCCGGTCGCAGCGGCGTCTTCGATCTCGTGCGCCACGGCAATCTCTCGCTGGCCGACGCCGAAAAGGTGTCGGACCACTTCCCCGTGTGGGCCGAGTTCAGCGTCTATGAGCGCAACGCCGCCGGCAACATCGCCAGCCGCCGCGGCGCCGTGCGGTGACAGTCCGTCCTCACTTAGCCCCCGGTCAATGACCGGGGGCTAAATGCGGAAATTCCCGCCGAAAAAATTGGCCCAAATTTTCTTGTTGAAAATGGGCCACGACTTCGTCTAGAGTCGAACGCGTCAACTGAAGGCATCGAGCGGAGGCCGCTGCGGCGACCATCCGTGAAAGCCCGACATCGGTCACCTGCGACCGGCGTCGGGCTTTTTTTATTGCCTTAACTCGCCCCGCGACCCTAACCCCGCGCCTCTCCCATGCGTTGCCACGTCAATCTCGCCGACGTCGCCGCCGACATCCGTGACGGCGACCTGCTGCTGTTTCGCGGTCGCGGACTGGCGTCCCGACTGATCGGCGTCGCCGGGCGGAGCGACTACACGCACGCCGCCCGGGCCGTGTGGTGGGGCGTCGACCTGTTCTGCTGCGAGGTCCGCGAGCTGCGCGGCGGCCGCGCGGTGACGCTCGTCAGTCAGGTCCGCAAATACCCGGGCGCCATCGACGTGTTCGAGGTCAATCCCTCGAACCGCTGGCGCGAATACGACCGCCGCGGCGCCGTGCGATACATGCGGCGGCTGGCTGGCTGCGATTACGGCTATCTCGGGGTGCTCCAAGCGGCACTGCGGCACGCGCCGCTGTGGCGCTTCCTGGTCCGCCCAGATAGCGACGACCAACGCGCCCCAGACCAGCCGCCGTTTTGTTCGCAGGCCTCGACGATGGCCGACCGCATCGGCGGCGGCGTCGACCCGGTGCCCCACTTGGCCGACCGGCTCACCGAGCCGGCCGACCTCGCTCGCAGCCCGTTCTATCGCTACCGCTTCACGCTGGCTGGAGAGTGAATCATGAATGCACCTTGGCTTGATCCGTACCGACGCGAACTGCTCATCGCCGCCGCGGCAGGCGCCGTGTGGGCGCTGCTCGGCGTCGCGCTAACCGCCCGCGGAGCGGGCCTTGATCCCCCTCCCTTGCAGGGAGGGGCTAGGGGAGGGACGGCCGACCTTTACCTGACGCTTGGCGTCGATCCACGAGGGGATGCAACGGTCGGCAATCCCTCCGCCGTCCCCTCCCTTCAAGGGAAGGGGGCCGGATCCTGCCGCATCCACAACTACCTCAGCGACGGCTCCGCCAACGTCGGCAGCGGCACGCTCGTCGACGTGACGGCCGACCGCAGCCGCGGGCTGGTGCTCACGTGCGCGCACTTGTTCACCGAAGGCCGCGGCCGTGTCGTCGTCGAGTTCCCCGGCGGCCAGACGCACGGCGCCAACGTGATCGCCGTCGACGCCGAGGCCGACCTGGCCG
This sequence comes from Lacipirellulaceae bacterium, assembly GCA_044867485.1. GTDB lineage: Bacteria > Planctomycetota > Planctomycetia > Pirellulales > Lacipirellulaceae > Lacipirellula. The sequence continues at coordinate 37,776 of JBIOVA010000011.1, forward strand.
CGCTGGAAATCGCCAGCCCCCAAGGCTCGGCGGCGCCGATGGGTCTCGACGTCGATCCGTCGGGCCCGCTCACCGCGTGCGGCTTCGGCCCCAACGGCCAGTTCCGCTGCGTGGCGGGCAGCGTTATCGGCGCCGCCGAAGGGCCGGGGCAAGTCAGCGTGCGAATCGCCGGCGCCGTGCGCTCGGGCGACTCCGGCGGCGGCGCGTTCGACGCCCGCGGTCGCCTCGTGGGCGTCGTGTGGGGTGAGTCGGGCGGCGTGACTTACGCCTCCACTGGCGGACCGTTGCGGCGGTTTTTGGAGCGCGTCCTCGGTCGCCGCTCCCCCGCGAATCCAACAACTCCGCTGACGACGCCGGCGATTTGCCCCGATGGCTTGTGCCCGTTGGTGAGACCGAACCCGCTCGACGCTACGCCCACAGGCCGCGAGCCTGCAGCGAGCGGCAACTGCGATTGCGGCGACGAATTCGCGACGATCGCGGCACGGATCGCGGCGCTGGAAGCCGGCAAGCAGGACCGCGGCGACTATCTCTCGTCCGGCGCCTTGGCCGCGTACGCACGCACCGACGAATTGGCCCAGTTCGACAGCCAAAGCCGCGAGCGCCACAAGTCGCTCCTCGAGCGAATTGAACGCGTCGGCACGCTCGTCGGCGTCGCCGGCCGCGTCGCGGCGCCCCTGGCGCTGCCCGCCCTCGGCATCAGCGGCCCAGCCGGTTGGGGCGTGCTCGCGGCGACGGCCATTGGCAGCGCGCTGGTCGGCCGATGGAGAAGAAGAAAGGCGCGAGTTACGAGGCGCGAGGCGCGAGAGGAGAACCCAAAAAAACTCGCGCCTCGCGCCTCCCAACTCGCGCCTTCCCCGGAGGCGACCGCCGCTGCGGACGGCTCCTTTCGCCTCGCATTCCACACCGCCGAAACGCAGCAGCCGGTCGAGCGTGACGATCGCGAGGCTCGTGAACTTCTACGACTTTCGCAATTGGAAGGACGTGACCCGCTACAAGACGCACTTGCAGGACGCCTTGCTCTCGATCGGCTCGACGCGACTGCCGACGGCGACGCTGATCCGCAGCGAGCGCGTTGGGCCGACGATCTGAGGCGCGAGCTCCGCGAACGGTTCAACGACATCGCACCGACGAAGATGCAGATCAATGGGGAATGAGGAATGGGGAGTGGAGAGTAAACCGAGTCCCGCCATTCCCCCCATTCCCCATTCCGTCTTCCCCATTCGATCGACAGTCAAACATTTCCATCTCACCCCCCTTCACCTCGCAAAGGAGCCCTCCCATGCCCGCAGGCACCCCCGGTAAAGAACAGTTCCGCCGCGTCATCACCGAGTTCCGCAACCTCCACATCCTCGCGGCCCTCGGCCCGCTGTTCGACTTCCGCAGCGAAGTGGTCGCCAACGACGAGTTCGGCGTCCGCGGCGGTCTCGACGAGACGACCAAGGACCACTACGTCGAGCACCTGCTCGCATGCGACCGCATGCGGCGCCGCGTCACGTACAACCCCGAGAAGTCGCCGCTGGGCGACCTCATCGAACGGGCGATCAACTCCAGCGAAACGCTCACGGGCTCGCCGGCGCCGTTCGGCGGCGACGAAATCCAGGAAGCCCCCGGCGGCCTGGTCGCGCTGCCCTGGGCGGTCGACGGCACGGACCCCAACATCCCGCTGGCCAGCCAGCTCAACTTCCGCAGCCAGAACGCGCTGGTGCTGCTGGGCGCCATCGACCGGGCGGTCGTCAACTGGACGCGGCTCGAAAGCCGCTTCCGCACCTCCTTCATCTACGTGAAGGACTCGATGCGGATGTACGGCAGCTACGTGCAGGTGCTGGAGTACCTGAAGGCTTTCGCCGGCGACGCCAACCGCGTCGACATGGCCGCGGGCGTGCGACCCACGGAAGAGCCGCTGGGGCCGACGGATTCGCCGAATTTGCGCGCGGAAACGGCCGCGGGCACGGCGCACACGAAGTAGGAAACGATCCGTTCCCCTCCCCTCGATGGGGAGGGGCTAGGGGAGGGGTGATGTAGCGGGTACACGCTTTCGTTGAGAACGGGTACCCGCTGCACACCCCCTCCCCAGCCCTCCCCGCAAGGGGGAGGGGGCCGGAGGAAAACATCTGTGGAACCGATTCACCAACTCGAAACGCAGGTCGCCAATCTAGCCGCGTACATGCGCGCCGAGCTGGGCTACGACGCCGACCACCCCGGCAACTTGCGACGCCAATTCGAGGAACACGACCAGATGATTCACGCCATCGACGACGCCCTCCGCGGCCGCGGCGAAGAGCTTGGCCTCATCGGTTGGATGATGGTCATCCGCCGCACGTGGATCGCGCTGGTGGGCTTGCTCGGCGCGGCCATCGGCTACGTGCTCAACGACGTGGTCGACGCGCTCGGCAAGGCAATGTGAAGCGCGTTAGCCGCGCCGCGGTAGCGGAGCGCGCCCGCGCCGCGACGGACGCGCTCCGCTCCGCAGACTCCGCGTCGCGGCTAACGCCCGGCGTCGTGGATTCCAACCTACAGCCTACAGTCTCCAGCCTACGGTCTTCCCCCATGCACATCCGCGATCGCATCAAAGAACTTCGCCGCGTGCCGGCTAGCGAGCTGCGGCCCAGTCCGCGCAACTGGCGCACGCACCCCGAGCACCAGCGCGACGCCTTGCGCGGCGTGTTGGCCGAAGTGGGCTACGCCGACGCTCTGTTGGCCCGCGAGCTCGACGACGGTTCGCTCGAGCTGGTCGACGGCCACCTGCGGGCCGAAACAACGCCCGACTCCGTCGTGCCGGTGCTTGTGCTCGACCTCACCGCCGAAGAGGCGGACAAGATTCTGCTCACGCTTGATCCGCTGGCCGGCTTGGCCGGCACAGACCACGAGCGCCTCTCCGACCTGCTGGCCGCGACGCGTTTCACCAGCCCGCAGCTTGAATCGTTGCTGGGCGAACTGGCCCGCGACGCCGCGAACGCCGAGGCCCAACTGGCCGACGCGGCCGACCGACCCGAACCGACGATCCGCGACTCCTGGCAAGTCGTCGTCGAGTGCACGAGCGAGGACGACCAGCAAGCCGTTTACACCCGCATGCGCGAGGAGGGCTACAAATGCCGAGTACTGACGTTGTAAGGCGAGGCGCGAGGCGCGAGTTAGGAGGCGCGAGTTCTGCGATTGCTCCGTCAACTCGCGCCTCGCGCCTCACAACTCGCGCCTTCACCCCGAGAGGTCCATCCATGTCGTCCGTAGAAGTCACCGTTACGTGCCCCGTGTTCGACTCGTTCCGGGTCCAACAGGTGGCCGGAATGTTCGACGTGCCGTTGACCGAGAAGGCAACGGAGCGGTTCTCGGTCGAACTGCCGGACCGCGCCGAGCCGTGGGACGTGGGCCTGATCGTCGGCCCTTCGGGGAGCGGCAAGAGCACGGTCGCGCGGCAACTGTTCGCCGACGAGCTCTACCAGGGCGCCGAGTGGCCCGCCGACCGCGCGGTGATCGACGGTTTCGGCGATTTGCCCGTGCGGCACGTCGTCGAGTTGTTCACCGCCGTGGGCTTCAGCTCGCCGCCGTCCTGGGTCAAGCCGTACCAGGTCCTGAGCTGCGGCGAAAGGTTCCGGTGCGATTTAGCGCGCGCGCTCGCAAATGGGGAATGTGGAATGGGGAGTGGGGAAAAGAAAGGACCCGATCTCGTTCCTTCCCCATTCCCCATTCGCCATTCCCCATTTCCCCTCGTCGTCTTCGACGAGTTCACCAGCGTCGTCGACCGCAACGTCGCCCGCGCGTGCTCGGCGGCCATCGCCAAGGGCATCCGTCGCGGCGCCATTCCCTGCCGGTTCGTCGCCGTCACGTGCCACTACGACGTGGCCGAGTGGCTCGAGGCCGACTGGGTGCTCGACATGGCCACGTCGCGGCTAGAACGGAGGCGTCTTCGGCGCCCCGACGTCGTCCTGGAAATCTATCGCTGCGGCTTGGATCCGTGGCGACTGTTTGCGCGTCATCACTATCTGAGCGGCTCGCTGGCCGTCGGAGCCCGGTGCTACCTGGCCACTTGGAACGGCGAGCCCGTCACGTTCTGCGCCACGCTCCCGTTGATCACCCGGAAGAATCACCGCCGGTTCACGCGGATCGTGACGCTGCCCGACTACCAGGGGATGGGCATCGGCATGCGCGTCGTCGCGGCGGTCGCGTCGCTCCACCGCGCCGAAGGGCTGCGAATCAACGTCACCAGCAGCCATCCGGCGCTCATTCGCCATTGCCGCCGGTCGCCGGACTGGCGGACGGTCAACGTGCGAACATGCGGTTCCGCCCCGCGCAGCTCGTCCCGTTTCCCCGGCTATCGCAACTCGGCCGGGCGCAACGTCGTCTCCTTCGAATACATCGGCTCTCCCCTCGCTGCAAAACCTTGAGGGCCTCCCATGAAACACCCCGTCAAACGTCTGACCCCCGAGCAGCGCAACGAGCTTTTGGACTGGCTTCGTGGCGGCGGCGACCGTGCCTCGGTGTGCGACGTCGTCGGCGTCTCTCAGGTCCAGTTGCGATTCGAGATGAAGCGCGACCCCGAGTTCGCCCAAGCCTTCGCCCGTGCCGAAGCCAGCATGGAGCTGCGCCAGATGAACAAGGTGATCGAGGCCACGAAGGACGAAAAAAACTGGCGGACCAGCGTCTGGTGGATCGAGCGACGCACCCGCGAACGACTCCGCGGCGAGAGCCGCTCCCTGTCGGCGGCCAACGTCTACGATCTCGTCGACGCCCTGGCCCGCGCGGTCGGCGAAGAACTTCCCGAAGGCGAATTGCTGAGGCGCGTGATGGAACGCCTGTACGACGTTGTTGCGCTCGACGCCTCGGCCCCGTCCCCGCTGAGCCTTCCCGCGCCAGAACCCCTCGGCGACGAACCCTCGAGCGACGAATCCGCCTTCGGCGCGTCGATCGACCCCGCGTCAACTGCCAATCTTCCCACCTCGCCTCCCACCGAGTCACTGCCATGAACCGATCATTCCGCGCCTTGGAAAACGATTTGGCGGACGCGTCGTCCGACGTGCTCGCGAGACTCGTCGATCAACTCGTCGAGCAAATCTGTCGCTACAACCCGGCCGCGCGCAACTACCGTCGTCCGGGGCTGCCCCGCGATCTGCTCGACTGGGGTCGCCATTTTCTTCCGGCGTACTTCCGCCAGCCGCCGTCCAAAATGCACCTCTGGCTCGCCGCCGAGCTGGAGCGCGCCGGCAACCAGCGCGGCGCCCGGCTCAACGTGCTGGCCCCGCGCGGCAGCGCCAAAAGCACGCTGGCCACGTTCGGCTACGTGCTCCGCTGCGCCGTCGAAGGACGCGAGCCGTACATCTGGATCGTGTCCGCCACCCGCGGGCAAGCCCGCACGCACCTCCGCCACATTCGCGCAGAGCTCGAGTCCAACTCCCACCTGGCCCGCGCCTTCCCCCGCTCGACCGGCCGCGGCCCCGCGTGGCGCGCCAGCGCCCTCGAGTTGCCCAGCGGCGGCGTCATCGAGGCGTACGGCACGGGGCAGCAACTTCGCGGCCGCCGGCGCCGCGAAAATCGACCCTCGCTCATTGTCTGCGACGACTTGGAGAATGACCTCCACGTGGTCTCCCCGATGCAGCGCGCCGCCTGCCGGGAATGGTTCCACGGCGCCCTGCTCAAAGCCGGCGACGAACGCACGAATGTCGTCAATCTGGCCACAGCCCTCCACCGCGACTCCCTGGCGATGCAGCTTGATCGCGCGCCGGGTTGGAAGTCGGCCCTCTTCCCCGCCATCGAGCGGTGGCCGGACAACATGGATTTGTGGCGGCAATGGGAGGAGCTGTACTGCAATCGCGACGATGCAGCCGCCTCGGCGACGGCCCGCGCCTTCTTTCACCAGCGACGCGCCGCGATGGAAGCGGGCGCCGAGTTGCTCTGGCCGGCCAAGGAGCCCTTGTACGACCTCATGCGGATGCGCGTCGACGAAGGCCCTACGGCCTTCGAGCGCGAGAAGCAGAACTCGCCCATCGACCCCGAGCGCTGCGAATGGCCGGGCGAATACTTCGACCACCACATCTGGTTCAACGAGTGGCCCGCCAAGCTCACGCCGCGCGTGATTGCCCTTGACCCCAGCAAAGGCGCCGACGCCCGACATGGCGACTACTCCGCCTACGTGACGCTGGGGATGGACCCGCACGGCATTGTGTACGTCGAGGCGGACCTGGCGCGCCGGCCCACGCCGGACATGGTCGTGCAGGGCGTGGTGCATTGCCGCCGGTTCGCGCCCGACGCATTCGGCATTGAAATCAATCAGTATCACGATCTGCTCGCCGCGGAATTCGCCGACGAGTTTCGCAAGCAGCGCCGTCGCGCCGTGCCGCTGCGCGGCATCTACAACAACGTCAACAAACGCGTCCGCATTCGCCGCATGAGCTCCTGGCTCGCTCAGCGCCGCCTCCGATTCCTGTCGCGCAGCCCGTCGACGCACCTGCTGGTCGACCAACTGCGGGACTTCCCCGTGGGCGACCACGACGATGGTCCCGACGCCTTAGAGATGGCGCTCCGCCTGATGAACGACCTCCGAGAAGCCGAAACCGCCGACGACGGCCTCGGCGATCGTCTCATTGGCCCCGTCGCATGAGGACGAGAAACCGCCAAGGACGCCAAGAGCGCGAAGTGATCAGAACTGAACAGACAGGATCACAGGATGTGCAGGATCGACAGGATAGGAATTGGGAATTGCCTTCGATCCTGTGAATCCTGCACATCCTGTGATCCCGTCCATTCCAATCAAGGAGCCAATTCATGACCGAAGCACTCGACCCGCTCGAACGTCAGATCGCCGAAGCCTGCGACTCGCTGTGGGACGCCCTCGTCGATCCCCACGAAGCCTACCTCGACGACGACGGCCTGTGGTGGAACGCGCTTCCGCGAAGTAGCCCCGACCAAGCTTGGTCGGGGCTGCCTCAGTTCAACGAGCAGCAGCTCGCCGAAGCGCGACTCCAATGCCGCCGCCTCGCCGCCACGAACGAGTTCGCCATCAACGGCATCGAGAACCGCATCAGCTATCTGGTCGGTTCGGGGCACATCTACCGCGCCGCGGTGCGGAAGGGCGCCGAGCCCGCGCCCGAGCTCGTCGCCGAGGTCCAGCAGGTGCTCGACGAGTTCCTGGTCGAGAACTGCTGGCACGCCCGGCAGCAGGAGATCGTCCGCCGGTTGGATCGCGACGGCGAGGCGTTCCTGCGGTTCTTCGCCGACGGCGCCGGCATGACGCGCATTCGGTTCGTCGAGCCGGAGCAGGTCGCCACGCCGCCGGAGCTGGCGCGCACGCCGTGGGCCAGCTTCGGCATCCAGACCGAGCCCGACGACGTCGAGACGGCCGTGGGCTACTACATCGACGGCGAGCCGGTCGACGCCGTCCACATCCAGCACCGTAAGGCCAACGTCGACGCCAACGTGAAGCGCGGCCTGCCACTGTACTTCCCCGTGCGGAAGAACCTCCGCCGCGTGGAAAAACTGCTCCGCAACATGAGCGCCGTCGCCGAAATTCAGTCGGCCATCGCCCTGATCCGCAAACACCGCAGCGCCGTCCGCAACGGGATCGAGCAGTTCGTACACGACGCTGCCAGCGTCGTCCCGCCACGTCCGTCCGTCCGCCCCATCTCCCACTACGCCCCCGGCACCATCCTCGACGCCCCCGCCGGCCTGGAATACGACTTCCCTGCTGCTGGGGTGAACGCGGCCGCCTTCGTCACCGTGCTGCAGGCCGAGCTGCGGGCGATCGCCGCCCGGCTGGTGATGCCCGAGTTCATGTTCACCTCCGACGCGTCGAACGCCAATTACTCGTCAACGCTGGTGGCCGAGGGGCCGGCGGTGAAGATGTTCGAGCGGCTGCAAGCGGGCCTGAAGCACGACGACGCTCGCGTGATGGGACGGGTCATCGAGAACGCAGTGGCCGCGGGCCGCCTGCCGCGGGATGTGCGGCGGCGAGTCGAAATCCAGGTCTCGCTGCCGTCGCTCCACGTCCGCGACCAGTTCAAGGAAATGCAAATCGAGCGGATCGCGTTCGAGCACGGAATCCTCTCCGCCCAAACCTGGAGCCAACGGCTGGGCCTCGACTACGACCAAGAGCAGAAGAACCGGGCCCTCTGCGCCATCGTCAACCCCTCCAACAACGAAATTTAGCCGCGTCGCTCGCGACGCGCGTCCCTGCTCGACGGAAAGGAAGAGTGTCCGCAGATGACGCAGATCGTCGCAGATAAGGAATCACAAAGAATCCAACAACCCGCGTTTCCGACCCCGAAAGCATCTGCGTTCATCGGCGAAATCTGCGGAAAAAATCCGAGAAAAACACCGCCAGTGAGGCAGAAAAAATGCCCAAAGTTTCTTGCTGAAAATGGCCGCGCACTTTGGTAATGTGAACATATGATCACAACATGTGAAAAGACGCCGAAGGTCAATTGGCGCGAACAAGCGCAGGCCGAATTCGCCCGGCTGGTGGAAGCGGCTCAAAGTCGCGGCTTCTACGGCACGGCGAGCCTGACGCTCGTCGTGCAGGACGGGCACATCCAGCATCTGAAAGTGGCCGTCGAAAGGATGGTGAAATAGCAGCAAACAACACCCGGGTATCGTCGCAAGCCGCGCGTCCGTCATCGGACGCCGGCATCGACCGCGAGCCCCGTCGTCGAGCGTGCAACGCAAGATGCACCTCCACGACGGGGCTTTTTTCGTTGCCGCCTGTCCCACTTCGGACTGGTCGCTTAAG
>JBIOVA010000012.1:0-26034 GCA_044867485.1 Lacipirellulaceae bacterium
GCCTATACTCCGCGGCGGAACTACCCGACGTTCTGGCCGGCTGTCAATGAATTTGGCGGCGCGGCGACCCATTTTTCATTCGAGCGACGGCGATCGACAACGGGTGCCACTGCTGGCTCGTCCAGCAGTGCGAAGCGTGTACACGGCGCCCACTGCTGGACGAGCCAGCAGTGGCACCCCGACGCGAAGCGCTGTTCGCTCACGGTTTATGGAGAAACCGCCATGAGTCGCAGGGAGGCTGACGCTTTGCATGCCGTGGATTGGAAGCACCGCTTGATGTGGCTGGCCGTCGCCACCGTGGTGCTGTTGGCGGCGATCTTGTTCCGGATGCGCGAGGGCGATCGGCCGGTGCATGCCGAGACGGTGGCCGCCGTCGGCGCCGTGGCGCCGACCGAGAACGCCGCGCTGCCCCGCGTGGGCCGACCGCAGCACGACGTGATGGCGATCGTCAACGGCAAGGATGTCAGCCGGGCCGCGCTCACCGACGCGTGCATCCGCCGTTACGGCGAGGACGTGCTCGAGAGCCTCGTGAACAAGCGGCTCATCACCAACCATTGCGCGAAACGCGGCATCACGGTCACGGCGGAGGAGATCAACGCCGAGATCGACCGCATGGCGAAGCGATTCCAACTCGGCCGCGAGCAGTGGCTCGAAATGCTCCAGCAGGAACGGGACGTGACGCCGCAGGAGTACGCCCGCGACATCGTGTGGCCAACGCTGGCCCTGCGGAAGTTGGCGGCCGCGCAGATTCAGCCAACGCAGGACGACGTCACCAAGGCGTACGAACAAGAGTACGGTGAGATGATTCGCGTGCGACTGATTGCCGTAGGCGACGCCGAGAAGGCGAGAAAGCTGCAAGCCGAGGCGACGGCCCTCCCCGACGCGTTCGCCCGGCTGGCGATTGAGAACTCCGAAGACGTCGGCAGCGCGAGCGTGGGCGGGATGATCCAGCCGATCCGCCGACACATGGGCGACCCGGCGCTGGAGGCTGCGGCGTTTGCCCTGCAAGCCGGGCAGATTTCGCCCGTCATTCAGGCGGGCTCCCAGTTCGTCATTCTCAAGTGCGACGAGCGCTTGGCGCCGCGGACCGTGCCGATGGCGGCCGTGGAGGCGCAGCTCGTCGAGCGGATTCGGGACGACAAGCTCCGCGACGAGGCGCACAAGCTGTTCGGAGCGCTGCAGCAGTCGGCGACGATCCAAAACGTCTACAACACGCCGGCGCTGCACGACACGATGCCGGGCGTGGTCGCCACGGTCAACGGCGAGCAGATCACGATGAAGGAGCTGGGCGCCGAGTGCCTGCTGCGGCACGGCGAGGAGGTGCTCGAAGGCGAGATCTCCAAGCTGCTGCTGCAACAGGCCCTGGAGGCGGCGCAGGTAACCGTGACGCAGGCGGACCTCGACGCCGAGGTGCTCCACGCGGCGGAGCTGGCCGGCGCCGTTGACCAGCAGGGTAACGCCGACGTGAAGGCGTGGATCGCAAGCGTCACCGCCGAGCAGGGCGTGACGGACGAGCAGTACATGCAGGATTCCGTGTGGCCGTCGGCGGCGCTTAAAAAGATCACGGCGCAGGACGTGAAGGTCGACGAGGCGGACATCCGCAAGGGGTTCGAGGCCAACTACGGCGAGCGCGTGCGGTGCCGGGCGATCGTGCTGGGCAACCAACGGCGCGCCGAGGAAGTGTGGGACAAAGCGCGGCGGAATCCGTCGATCGACTTCTTCGGCGACCTGGCCGAAGAGTACTCAATCGAGCCGCAGAGCAAGGCGTTGCGCGGCGAGGTGCCGCCGATTGGCCGGCACAGCGGCCAGCCGCAGCTCGAGGAGGTGGCCTTCCAACTGCAGGACGGAATGCTTTCGGGCATCATCCAGGTGGGCGACAAATTCGTGATCCTGCGGTGCGAGGGGCGAACCGAGCGGATCGACGTCGACGAGACCGAAGTGCGTGACCTCTTGTATCGCGACATTTACGAGAAAAAGCTCCGAATGGCAATGAGCGTGAAGTTTGAAGAGATCAACGAACGGGCGCGCATCGACAACTATCTGGAGGGTTCGACGCACGCGCCGGACAAGGCGCCGACGCCGGGCCGCGAGGCCGCCGTGCGGCAGGACATGGCGGTGCGGCCGACGGCGGGGGTGGAGTAACGCTCGTTGTCGCCGCGGCTGCTTCCGAATATGCTGAAGGTGACCGCCAGGCGGCGGCCACCTTCTTTTTTTGGGAGCGCCAGCATGGACCTTCACATCTCCGCGGAGAACGCCCAGTTCCTCCAGGATCAAGTCGCGGCCGGAAGCTTTCCGACGCCGGAGGCGGCCGTCGACGCCGCGCTGGAGATGCTCAAGCGGCATGTAGCAGTTCGCGAGAAGGTGCGACGCGGTTGTGAGCAACTTGAGCGGGGCGAGTACTTGGAGTTCGATGACGAAGGCCTGGACAAATACTTTCAAGAGCTGTTCGACATTGCCAACTCGGGGCAGGACGCTTGAGTCATGCCGCGACTGCGCGTTTCCGTTGAGGCCGCTGATGACGTGGCGGCGATCGCGAATTGGATTAAACGCGAACGCCCTTCGGCTGCTCGTCGCGTGGGTCAAAAACTTCGTAAGACGTTTCAGTTCTTGGCGGAGAATCCCGACGCCGGACAGATTTGCGACGATGTTCGGCCTGGCATGCGCGTGTTTGTGCCAGGAGCGCCGGCCAGCCGTTACCTGATCTTCTACCAACGTCAAGTCAGTCCCGATATTGTCGAGATTTCCGCGGTCATTAACGGGGCCCGAGACTGGCCCCATTCTCGGCGATCGGTAGCTGCAAGGCTCAGTTACCGAGCATTGGGCCAGTGAACCGGGCGCGGGTATACTTGGTCTATTGCGTGCCGCCGGGACGGGATTCCAGCTTTCCGTCCGCGGCGCCGCCCTGCCCTTTCCTGCCGCATGACCACGCCCATCGATCCGCCGACCTCCCCGTTCCAAGTGCAAGTCGCAGACCGCGTGACGCGGCTGCCGCCGTACATGTTTGGGCGGATCAACGCGATGCTGTACGCCAAACGGCGCGCCGGGGACGACGTGATCGACCTGGGCATGGGTAATCCCAGCGATCCGCCGCAGGACGTGGTGATCGAGAAGCTCGCCGAGGCGGCCCGCGACATTACAAATCACGGCTACTCGAAGAATATTGGCATCGTCAATCTGCGGCGCGAGGTGGCGAGCAAGTACTACCGCAAATACGGCGTCCGGCTGGATCCCGACAATGAGGTCATCGTCTGCTTGGGTTCGAAGGAGGGATTCAGCCATATGTGCCTGGCCCTGATGGGGCCGGGGGACACGGCGATCGTGCCGGCGCCGTATTTTCCGATCCACGTGTTCGCGATTGCGCTGGCGTCGGCAAACGTCATTGCGCTCGAAGTGGGGGACAGCGAGAAGTTTTTGTCGAACATCGCGTACACGTGCGAGCACCTCTACCCGCGGCCGAAGCTGCTGGTGATCAACTACCCGCACAATCCGTCGAGCGTGGTGGTTGAGCAGGCGTTTTTCGATGAGGTGGTGAAGCTCGCCAAGAAGTACGGCTTCATGGTGCTGAGCGACTTCGCGTATGCCGACGTGGCGTACGACGGCTACCAGCCGCCGAGCTTTCTGGCGTCGAAGGGCGCGGCCGACGTGGGCGTCGAGTTCACCACCATGAGCAAAGGCTACAACATGGCCGGCTGGCGGGTGGGCTACTGCTGCGGCAACGCGGAGATGATCCGGGCGCTGGCAACGATCAAGGGGTACTACGACTACGGGATGTTTCAGGCGATCCAGATCGCGGCGATCGTGGCCTTGCGGCATACGGATACGGCGGTCGAGGAGCAATCGCAAATCTACCAGGGCCGGCGCGATGCCCTGTGCGACGGCCTGCGGCGGCTGGGTTGGGGCGTGACGCCGCCCAAGGCGGGGATGTTCCTGTGGGCGCCAATTCCCGAGCCGTGGCGGAGCCGGATGAGCACGATGGACTTCGCGATGATGCTGCTCGACAAGGGCAACGTAGCGGTGAGTCCGGGGAGCGGGTTCGGGCCGGCGGGCGAAGGCTTCCTGCGGATGTCGCTCGTGGAGAACGAGGAGCGGCTGAAGCAGGCGGTGCGACAGATCAAGGCGTGCCTTCGTGACGCCGAAGCGGGGTTCAAATCCCAGCCGGCGAATTCGCCGGCGCCATCGGCCGCCCCGTCGCCGGCGTAGAGCTGCGGGTTGCGCGCGACAGCAGCGGTTAGCCGCGACGCGGAGTCCGCGGAGCGGAGCGCGGGAGGCGGTAACCGGCGACCTTCGGCGAGATGTGGAGCGCTCCGCTTCAGCGGACCTTCGCGTCGCGGCTAACAAGCCTCTCGAAAAAACGGGCAACGTTGCTTGACGCCGGCGGTGATTACTGTTATATAACTGTAATCACCTCTTGTTTTCCAGCGTCTTCCCGGCGTTCAGCGATGTTTCTGCGGATCGAAAAAGGCTCGGCGGCGCCGATCTCGCGGCAGATTGCTCAGCAGATTTCGTCGCTGTGCGCCTCGGGCAATTTGGAGCCTGGGGCGCGCCTGCCGTCGGTGCGGGAGCTCGCCCGAGATCTGGCCGTGAACCAAAACACGATCCTCCGGGTGTACGAGCGGTTGTGCCGCGACGGGCTGCTGGAGATGCGGCAGGGGCAGGGGACCTTCGTGGCGCTGCACGCCCAGGCCAACGCTTCGCCGGGGCAGCGGGAGCGGCTGGTCGATGAATTCCGGCAGCTTGCTCGGCAGTGCCTCGCGCTGGGGCTCGCCGGCGACGAGATTTATGAACTTCTCTCGGCCGCGCTTGTCGAGCTAGTCTCGCCGGCGACGGTCAATCATGCGGAGAAATCGCAATGAGCGATTTTGCGATCGAGTTCGCCGGCGTGCACAAGTCGTTCCGCCGCACGCAGGTGTTGTCGGGAATGTCGCTCCAGGTGGAGCGCGGCAAGACATTCGCATTCCTGGGCCGCAACGCCGCGGGCAAGACCACCGCGATTCGCATGCTGTTGGGCCTGCTGCCGCGGGACGCCGGGACGGTGCGCGTGCTGGGGCTCGACCCGGCCGAGGAGCCCATCGCGGTGCGGAGCCGCGTGGGCTACTTGGCCGAGGACCAGACAATGTACGGCTGGATGCGGATCGACGAGATCCTGCGGTTCGTGGCGCCGTTCTACGCCACGTGGGATCACGACCTGGCGCTGCGGTACGTGCGCGAGTTCGAGCTGCCGCCGCAGCAGAAGATCAAGACGCTGTCCAAGGGGCAGAACGTGCGGCTGGGACTCGTGCTCGCGCTGGCGCACCGGCCAGAGGTGGTGATCCTCGACGACCCGGCGCTCGGGCTCGACCCCGTGATGCGCAAACAGTTCAACCGCGACCTGATCACGCACCTGCAAGGCGAGGGGCGCACCGTGTTTTACAGCTCACACCTGCTGTACGAGGTCGAGCCGGTGGCCGACGAGGTGGCGATTCTCGACGGCGGGCGAATCGTGCGGCAAGCGGACACCGAGACGCTGCGGCGCGATGTGCGGCAGTTCGTGCTCGATCGCCACACGCTGGCAGCCGTGCGGGACGATATGGCGGTGCTCGACGTGCAAACGAACGGCGAAGACGTGGCCGTAACGGTGGAGAATGCGACGGCGATCGCGGCGCTGCTCGATCGCGAGGGACTGCGATATCGCGTCGTGGAGCTGAATCTCGACGAGATCTTCGCGGCATACGTCGCGGGGCAACGGAGCAATGGGTCCGCGATCAGCGAGCCGGCGGCGGAACTCGTGCCGCAGTCATGAACTAATCGGCAGGGTGCGCACAATGAACTCCGTGTGGCGAAGCCTGTTGTGGAAAGAGTGGCGGGAACACCGCTGGAAACTGGCGATTGTCGCCGGCGCAGGCCTCGTTGTGCCGGCGCCGTTCGCGTTGGGCGACGCGCGGAGTTATTTGGCTGGCGTCGTGATGATGTTGACTCTGTTTGTGCCGTTGGCGGCAATGTTCCTCGGCGCCGGCGCTGCAGCCGGCGAACAGTCGCGAGGGACGATTCGCTTCCTGCAATCGCTCCCCACGCCGATGTGGCGTCCGGCAATTGCCAAGCTCGCCTGGTCGGGGCTCATTGTAGTGACCCCCGCCCTTTTGGCGTTGCTCGCGGTGTTGGGCAACTGGTCGATTACCGAAGTTCCCTTTGACCTGGCCCCGCCGCTGCTGGCCGCCGCGGCGATCGGCGCCGGCCCCCTCAGTCTCTTGATCTGGATGGCGGCGGCGGGCGTCAATCGCAGCGACGAAGTTCGCGCAGGCGCCGTTGGCTTGCTCGTGATCGCGCTGACCTGGGCGACATTGCTCGTCGTTGGCTACTCCTCGACGGAGGATCTCAATGCACCGTGGCCGCGAAGCCTGCGCATCGTCGGCGCCGGAGCGCCGGCCAGCGTGGCCGCGCTTTTGGGCTCACAACTTCCGGCCGCTGAACTCGGCTGGCCCAACGACTTCTGGGCGCGCTCCTGGCCGTTCGTCGTGGTGATGTTGGCTGTGCACGGCGGGCTTGCCGTCTGGTTTGTTCGCCGATTCGGGTGCGTCGCGATCACTCGCACGCAAGCAATCGATCAACCCCTGGCCCGCACGAGCCCCGGCTGGCTCTCGCCGCCGCGGTCGCGGCCGCTGACGGCGATGATTTGGAAGCAAGCGCGCGAATCGGCGCCGCTGGCGCTTCTGGGCGGCATCGCCATTCCCAGCTTGGCGCTGCTCGTCGCGACGATGATGGCGGGACTTGGGGACGGAGAAATCTCCGAAGGTCTCGTCGAAGTCGTACCCGTCACATGGGTGCTCATGGGGTTCTTCGTGGCCGTTGTGGCCGGCATTGGCGTTTTTATGGACGACCTGCGGCCGGGATTGCACGCATTTTGGCGCTCTCGGCCCATCAACGTTGATCAATGGTTTGCGGTCAAGCTGGGGACCGGCTTATTGGTCACTGTCGTTTGCCTAGCGCTGGCGCCGTTGGTGATCGTCGGCATCGTTCAGGCATTGGGTTGGGCTGAACCGGCGCCGAATTCACCGCATCCGCTCGCGCTCATTGGCGCCGGACTGTTGCTGCATGGCGCCGCATACCTTGTCGCCGTCCTGTCGATTGTGCTCGTGCGGCAAGCCGTTTACGCGGCGCTGCTCGCCATCTCCATCATGGCGGCGGCGAACTTGGCGATCGCTGATCATGTTGTGTTCGAAGTTCTTTTCACTGCCATTCCCTACGGCGCTGCCGTGGCCGCGGCGGTCATCCTGGCCTCGTGGCTCGCGGTGCGGAACGATTGGGGCTGGAAGGGCTAGTTCACCAAAGTTTGAACGAGGAAACCATGAAAAAGGCGTATGCGATCGGCGGCGGCGTGATCGGCGTGCTCGTGGGGTTGGGCTTTGTGATGCCGGCCGTCGCGCTACTGCGCGACAAGGGGGCGTTGCCGACGTTTGAGGTCGGCTGTCTGCTGTTGGGCATCGTGCTGACGCTCGCCGGGGCGGCGGCGGCGATCCTAGGCGTCAGACGCCCGTCGGCTTGAGCCGGGTCGGGCGAGTACCGGGTACTGAGTACGGCGTACTCCAACAGATTCGCTGGCGGCGTGCGCTTCGAGGCTGCACTGCCGCGCCAAAGTCTCACCCGCCGCGCAAAAAACGAGGGCCCCTGCTCGCCGAAGCAGGGACCCTCTATATTAGGCTGAACCGGAAGATCGCGAGGGGGTGCGATCCGCCGGAGACCCACAGCCCGTTGGTGCGTATCGTCGCAGCGCGCGCCGAATCTTCATCGTCGCCGCCGCAGGACGGCGTCGGCGGGCATGCGAGATTCTCGCGGCGCGGGCGCCGCCCGCACGATCGTTAGGACCCGAACTCACCATGGCTGGCACGGCGAAGCTTGCACTCGAAGACGGCACGGTGTTCACCGGCGCGGCGATCGGCGCCGACGGTGAGGTCGACGGCGAGGTGTGCTTCAACACCTCGATGACCGGCTACCAGGAAATCCTCACCGACCCCAGCTATCGCGGGCAGATCGTCACGATGACCTACCCGCAAATCGGCAACTATGGCGTGAACGACGCCGACGTCGAAAGCTCCCGGCCGCACCTCGCCGGGTTCGTCGTGCGGGAGCATAGCCGCGTGGAAAGCAATTTCCGCTCGGCGGGGTCGCTCAGCGATTTCTTGAAGCACTGGGGCGTGGTGGCGATCGAGTCGATCGACACACGGGCGCTGGTGCGGCGGCTGCGATCGCGGGGGGCGATGCGCGGGGTGTTGTCGACGATCGACCTAGACGATGCGAGCCTCGTGGCGAAGGCCCAGGCGAGTCCGGGGCTCGTGGGGCGGGACCTGGTGCGCGAAGTGATGCCTGCCGAGGGGTGCACGTGGGACGAGACGGTGAGCGTGTGGACGCATCTGAAGGGGGAAGGCGGAATGGGCAATGGGGGACAGGATCCGCATTCCCTATTCCCCATTCCCCATTCGAAGCAGCTCCATGTCGTGGCGATTGACTATGGCATGAAGTGGAACATCCCGCGGCATCTAGCGGACCAGGGCTGCCGCGTGACGATTCTGCCGGGGACGGCGACTGCGGCGGAGGTGCTCGAGCACGACCCCGACGGCGTGTTCCTTTCCAACGGCCCCGGCGACCCGGAGCCGTTGGAGTACGCGATCACGACCATCCAGGGGCTACTGGGCAAGAAGCCGGTGTTCGGCATCTGCCTGGGGCACCAACTGTTGGCGCTGGCGTGCGGGGCGAAGACGTTCAAGCTCAAGTTTGGCCACCGCGGGGCGAATCATCCCGTGCAGCGACTGGACGACGGATTGGTCGAGATCACCTCCCAGAACCACGGCTTCGCGGTCGACGAGGCGTCGCTGCCGGCGTGTTTGGAAGTGACGCACCGGAGCCTGAACGACCAGACGATTGAAGGCGTCGCCCATCGCGAGCTGCCGGCGTTCAGCGTGCAGTACCACCCCGAGGCGTCGGCCGGGCCGCACGACAGCCACTACCTGTTCGGGCGGTTCCTCGACGCGATGCGCGCTTAGCAATTCCCCTGCGGCCCTCTCCCCCTTGCGTGGAAAGGATTTGGCAAGTGCTAGCGGAAAAAGGTCTCACCGCAGAGGACGCTGAGATCGTAGGGAGGAACCAGGGGATTTGTCTGCAGATGGCACAGATATTCGCAGATGAGATGGGAATTGTATTCATCTGCGTCCATCGGCGTCATCTGTGGACAAGGTCCTTGAATTGGCTCTGCGATCTCCGCGTCCTCTGCGGTCACTTCTTGCGATCGCATTTGCATAATCCTGGGAAGGGCTGAGAGAAGGACGGACGAAGGTGATCGTCACCACGAATAGACGCGGCCATCGAGCTTGATCGTCACGGGGTCCTCGATCGCCAGGTACGCCGCGACGTGTTTGCCGTGGCGGGTCACGAGGTCGAAGTACTCGGGGCTGAAGCGTTCGATCGCTTCCGCCTTTTGCTCCTCGTCCTCGGTGACGGCGGAGTCGACCCAGCGGTCGCCGCGGCGGAAGAATGTTTTGCGGCCGACGGTGATGACGGTCTCGGCGACGCGCAGCTCATCCGTCAGGGCGTCGTAATAGCGAACGCCGCCGCCTGGCTCGCCGCCCAGTCCGCCGAATCCGCCACCCGCTGAAGCGGGCAGCGCCGCATCGGCGGGGCCGGCGGCGCTGCGGAGGGCGGCCTTGGCCTCGCGTTGGCGGAAGGCGTAGGCGCCTTCGGCGGCCTCGAGTTCGACGAGCCGCTCGGAGACGCCGCGGGTCAACGCAGCCTGATCGTGCAGCGCCGCCGTGTCGTCCGCCAGGAACGACGTGTACGGCGTGAGGATGCCGTGCTTGGTGGCCAGGTCGACCAGCTCTTTGACCAGCTCGTCGTTCTTGCCGTGCAGGTCGAGCTCGTCGATGATCTCGCCGACGCGGCGCGTGGCCCATAGCTTGGCGACGAAGCTGTTTGTGTCGTCGTCGCTCTTGGCGGCCAGCTCGGCTGGGAAGTCGAACGACTCGTCGCGATCGCCCACGCGGCCGCGGAGACGCACCTTCGCGGCCCCGCTGGTGCGGTAACGGCCAACAATGACGGCCTGGTCGCCGGCGAAGAGGTCGAACGGGCCGTCGGGATAGACGCGGGTCGTCGTGGCTCCGTCGGCGACGGTGGCGCCCTCGACGTCGACCGTGAGCTTCACGTCGGTCATCATTGGAGCGCCGATGCGGCGGTACAAGCTGCTCACCGCGGCTTCGATGTCCTCGTCGGGCCGCACGAACTCGGTCGTGCCGCGGCCAGCGCGGGCGAGCTTGTCGAGCAACCGGCTGTTGAGGTCGTAGCCGACGCCAAAGGCGAACAGGCGGGCGCGCACTTTGTTGGCCGCCTCAGCGTTCTGGGCGATCTTGGCTTCGTTGGTTTCGCCGAACGTGGGGAGGCCGTCGGTGAGGAAGATGACGTAGGCCGGGCGGCTGTCGTCCTGGAGCATGCCGAGAGCGCGGCCCAGCGCGCCGTCGATGTTGGTCGTGCCGCCGGCGAACAGGCTGTTCACAAACCCCGTGGCGGCGAGTCGCGTTTCCTCCGTGAACTTCTCGAGCTCGGGGCGAAGCGTTTCGACTTCGCTGTCGTAGGCCACAATGTTAAACGTGTCGCCCTCGCGGAGATTGTTGAGGACAAACTTGAGGGCCTCGCGGGCCTGCTCCATTTTTTCGCCGCTCATGCTGCCGGAACGGTCCACGACAAACACGACCGTCTTGGCTTGCCGCTTCGCTTCGGGCTGTTTGATGGGCGGCGTGGCCAAGAGCAGAAAGTAACCGTCCTCGTCGGCGTCAGGGCGGTAGCTCACCACGCTCGCGGCAAGGTCGCCGTCTTCGGCTTTGGTGAACAGGCGAAAGTCCCCGCCGGGAATCGTGTCCTTCTGTTCCAGCGTGACAACAGCGTGGCGGTCATCGGGCCGCTCGACGCTCACACTGTGCGTGGGCGAGTAGACCGTCTTTACGTCGGCCGTGCTTTCAACCGCGACGCGAATCGACAGCTTGTCGAGTTTGGCGGAGGTGTAACGCGCCGTACTGAGCGGGAAGAGAAAGTCGGTCAGCCCCTGGGCTCGGCGGCAGACCTGCGTGTAGCGGAGCGTCACCGTGCGCTTCGCGCCCGCGGGGATGGGGAACACGCTCGTCTGGAACATGCCCGTGCCGACCCATTCCAAGAGTGCTGGGTCGCGGCTCGTGCGGACGATCTCCTCGTACCGGCGGCGAGCTTCTTCCTTGGAAAGCAGCTTGGCGGCAAACTCCTTGCCGTCGACCAGCAGCGTGAGCTCGTCAATGGCGCCGTCGTAGGGGAGCGGGAACACGAACGCGGCTTCGATCTGGCCGCTGCCGGTGTTCTCGAAAGTTTGCGAGACCTGCACTTCGGCCACGGAGTCGCGGAGCTTGGCGCCGACTTCCAGCGACGCAATGCGGTACTGGGACGGCTGCGGCTGGGGCCGCGGAAGGGGCCGCGGCAGGCGCCAGTGGTGATCGGGGCGGGAATCCACCAGAAATCCCTGGGCCGCGGCGCTGGCGGACAAACCGGTAACGGCCGCCAGGGCGAACGCCCAGCGAACAGCGAGGGAAAGGCGGGACATGGCTCGGCTCCGTACCGGGAGATGGCGGCAGACAAGGTCGGTCCATCGGTTCGATCCCTCAAGTGACCAAAAAGTTCCCCGCGGGGCCAAGTATTTTTCGAGTCCGCGCGAGTCGTCGCGGGCCAACTCTTCGCGGCCCGACTTTAGACGATCTATGGGCAAATCCCGCGGAAAAACGCCCTTAGTCTGTCACACGACTTTAGACCATCTATGGCGCGACGCCCCGCTACGGCAGCGGGCCCGGTTCGGCTACAATCGAGCGGTTGCGTCCAACTTTCCTAGCTTGACAAGGAATGCCCGCGTGCCTGGAACTTGCGTCATTGGCTTGCAGTGGGGCGACGAAGCCAAAGGCAAGATCGTCGACCTGCTGACCCTGGAGCACGACATTGTCGTGCGATACCAGGGCGGCGCCAACGCGGGGCATACCGTCGTTCACGGCGACCAGAAATACAAGCTGTCACTGCTCCCCAGCGGCGTGCTGACGCCGGGGGTCACGTGCGTCATTGCGGGTGGCGTGGTGTTCAACCCCGCGCGGGCGATCGAGGAGCTCGACGAGCTGGGCAGCCGCGGGGTGCAGGAC
The DNA here is from genome assembly GCA_044867485.1 of Lacipirellulaceae bacterium. Taxonomy (GTDB): domain Bacteria; phylum Planctomycetota; class Planctomycetia; order Pirellulales; family Lacipirellulaceae; genus Lacipirellula. The sequence continues at coordinate 12,165 of JBIOVA010000012.1, forward strand.
TACGACAACCTGAAGCTGAGCGACCGGGTCCATGTGATTTTCCCCTGGCATTTCGCCGAAGACCGGGCGATGGACTCTAGCACCAGCGACGGGGAGAACATCGGCACGACCCAACGCGGCATCGGGCCGTGCTACCGCGACAAGGTGGGACGATCCTTCGCGCTGCGGCTGGGCGATTTGTACCGACCGACGTTTCGCGAACGGGTCGAGTACATCACGCGGATGAAGAACACGGCCATTGCGGCGATGTATCCCGACGGCGGGTTCGAACCGCTCGACGCCACGGCGATCCACGAGCAGTACCGCGGCTACGCGGAGCGGCTCAAGCCGTATGTCGATGACACGACGGAGTACTTGCTGAACGCGGCTGAGGCTGGGAAGCGGATTCTTTTCGAGGGAGCCCAAGGCGCGCTGCTCGACGTCGACCACGGCACGTACCCGTTTGTGACCAGCAGCAACAGCTCGGGCGTCGGCGTGTCGAATGGCTCCGGCGTACCGGGAAGGTATCTCGATCGCGTCATCGGCGTCGTCAAGGCCTACAGCACCCGCGTAGGCGGCGGACCGTTTCCCACAGAGCAGGACAACGAGATTGGCCAGCGAATCCGCGACCAGGGCAACGAATACGGCACCGTCACCAAGCGGCCGAGGCGGTGTGGGTGGCTCGATGCAGTGGCGATTCGGTACACCTCGCGGCTGAGCGGCGTCACCAGTGCGTGCATCATGCTGCTAGACGTGCTGAGCGGGCTGGACGAGCTGAAGATTTGCACTGAGTATAAACTGGACGGTAAGCGATCCAACCGGTTCCCCAGCCATGTCGACGATCTGCGGCGGGTGACTCCCGTGTACGAGACGCTGCCCGGCTGGAGCGAGAACATCAGCAATGTGCGGAAGCTTGCCGATTTGCCGGGCAACGCGCGGAAGTACCTCGAACGCGCCGGCCAGCTCGCGGGAGTGCCCGTCGAAATGGTGAGCGTAGGGCCGGAGCGCGATCAGACGATTCGCGTCCAATAGCGATGTTGCAAGTCGTCTCCAATCTGCCTGAGGCCCTAGCCGGCGTGGCGCGAGAGCGGTGGCCGCGGCATATTGCCATCATCATGGACGGCAACGGGCGATGGGCGCAGCGGCAGAATCTGCCGCGGATCGAGGGTCATCGCCGCGGCGTGGCCAGCGTTCGCCGGACCACGGAGGAGTGCGCTCGGCTGGGGATCGAGCAGCTCACGCTGTACTGCCTGTCGAGCGAGAATTGGAAGCGGCCGCAACCGGAGATCGATTTTCTGATGCATCTGCTCGAGCAGTACATGATCGAGGAGCGATCCACGATCATGGACAACAACCTGCGAGTGCGGATGATCGGCCGCCGCGCTGGAATTCCGGAGCAAGTGCTGCGGGAGCTCGACAAGACGGTCGACATGAGCGCGGCCAACGGCGGCATGTGGCTCAATCTGGCGATCAACTACGGCGGCCGGGCCGAGTTGGTCGACGCCGTGCAGGCCATTGGCGAAGACGTGGCCGCGGGGCGGCTGGCGCCTGCGGCAATCGACGAGCAGGCGATCGCCAGCCGGCTGTACACGGCGGGGCTCGACGATCCCGACCTGCTCGTGCGAACCGCTGGCGAACTGCGGATCAGCAATTTTCTGCTCTGGCAGATCAGTTACGCGGAGATTTGGGTCACCGAGCGCTGCTGGCCGGAGTTCGACGAGGCGACGCTCCACGAGGCGATTCGCGACTTTGCGAGCCGGAATCGGAAGTTCGGCGGGTTGAGTGGCGACGTTGTACTGAGTTAACGCGAGTGCTGCGCTGGCGACTCATCCTTGGCGCGGTGCTGATCGCGGGGCTGGCTGCGCTGTGCTGGCTCGATGTGCGGGCCGCGCGGCCGGGAGCTTACCTGGCGCCGCTGGCACTTGTCGCGGCGGGGTTGGCGGCAGGCGAGATGCTGCGGATGTTTCGGGCACGCGGCGGCGACCCGGCGCCGTGGCCGGTCTACGTCGGCGTGCTGCTGCCCGTGGCGGCGAGCTGTGCAGCCGTGGTTTGGCACGACCGGCCGATTGTGGTCGGCGTTGGCCGCGTCGGATGGTTGGCGATTGCCCTGGCGGCGGGATTGATCGTGGCGCTGATCGGCGAGATGCGGCGGTACGAGGCGCCGGGGCGGTCGATCACGAACATCGGCCAGGCATCACTGGCGGTGCTGTATGTCGGCGGGCTGATCGGAATGCTCGTGCAGCTACGACTGGTCGGCGGCATGCCGACGGCGGAGAAGGCTGCGGTCACCTTGCTGCCGCTCGCGTCGATGATCGCCACGGTGAAGTTCAGCGACATCGGGCAGTATGTTGTCGGCCGCTCGTTCGGGCGCCGGAAGCTCGCGCCGGTCATCAGCCCGGGGAAGACGTGGGAGGGAGCCGTCGGCGGAATAGGCCTCGCGACGCTCGTTGCAGCGTTCGTTCTGCCGCTCATCATGTTTGGAACGGGTGGGTTGCAGCCTGCGCGGATGTTGGCGGCGGGCGGCTACGCGCTGTCGATCGCCGTGGCGGGGCTCATTGGCGATTTGTCGGAGTCGCTGCTCAAGCGCGACGCGGGCGTTAAAGATTCCAGTGATTGGTTGCCGGGGTTTGGCGGGGTGCTCGATTTGCTCGACTCGCTGCTGTTTGCCGGGCCGGTGGCGTATGTGTGGTGGGCGAGCGGGATGCTGTAAGAAGATCGCGGCGCGGCGGGTTGGTGCGAACGCGCTCCGCTGCGGCAGACCTTCGCGTCGCGGCGAACGCCGAAGCCGAGGGTCGCGTCGCGCGGTTAGCCGCGACGCGGAGTCTGCGGAGCGGAGCGCTCCGCGGCATCAGAACCATTACAACCCGTTTCTGTATAACCTTTTAGGCAATCGCGGCGAACGGAATTGTTCCCCCCTGCTGCCAGCCGGGTATATTTACAAGTGCGCCGGCGCTGCGATCGAGGATCCCGCCCCGGCCGCCTATCCACTCGGGGCAACCCAGGAATCACCAGCGGCCCAGACGCGGGCCGCGACATGGAATGATCGAAGCATCCATCCCGGTCGGCAACGCGGAAGACCTTGTACTTCTGCTGGGGACGAAGGACCAGCATCTGCGCCAGATTCGCGGCGCCATCCCCGCCAAAATCATTACCCGCGATGGCAAGGTCGTCATCCAAGGGGAGGAAGACGCCGTCATCAAGGCAACCGCTGTGCTGGAGGAACTGCGCGCGACCGCCGGCCGGCAGGGAGCGCTCGACGCGGGGCAGGTTGCCCAGATCATCCACCGCGTCACCGGCAACGGCGACGCGCTCGGCGCGGCGCCGATCGACATTCGCACCGGTCGGAAGATTCGACCCCGCACGCCCGGTCAGGCCGCCTATGTGCAGGCCATTCGTTCCCACGATTTGGTGCTCTGCGCCGGTCCTGCTGGGACAGGTAAGACGTATCTCGCGGTCGCTACGGCGGTTGAGGCGCTCAAGGACCAGGCGATTCGCAAGATCGTGCTCGTGCGGCCTGCGGTGGAAGCGGGCGAGAGCCTGGGCTTCTTGCCGGGCGACCTGCAAGCCAAGATCAACCCGTACCTGCGGCCGCTGCTCGATGCGCTGCGCGAGATGATGGACGCCGAGCAGGTGCGCCGTTACATGGACGACGACGTCATTGAGGTGGTGCCGCTGGCGTACATGCGCGGGCGGACGCTCAACAATGCGTTCATCATCATGGACGAGGCGCAGAACACGACCGTCTCACAAATGAAGATGTTCCTCACCCGCATGGGCGAAGGGTCGAAAGTCGTGGTCTCGGGCGACGTGTCGCAGATCGATCTGCCGACGCACGCCAAGAGCGGGCTGGTCGATGCGCTGCACCGTCTGCGGGGCCTCACCGGCACGGCCAACATCCTGCTGACCGGCGCCGACATCGTGCGGCACCGGCTCGTGCAGGAGATCGTGCGGGCTTACGAGGAAGGCGCGTAAATGCCTGCCGCCCCGCAAAAACGAACCCGCCAGCAGCGCGTGGCGGCCGTCGAGCTGCCGCCGGGGTACTGGAAGAAGTTATACTTCCATCTCCAGCGCGGCGGCGTGCTGCTGCGGCTGGCGCTGTGCGCCGCGGCGGCGATTTTCCTATGGGCGTTCACGCGGGGGTGGGATCCGCCGTTCAGCTACCGCGTCGACGACGTGGTGCGGCGGGCGATTGTGGCCCGCGTCAACTTCAAGCAACCCGACCCCGACACGACGGAGCAGAACCAGCAACGGGCCCGCAACGAGACGCCGGCGGAATACATCCAGGATCCCGAGCCGCTCGTGCAACTTCGGGCCAAGCTGCGGACGGAGATCGGCACCTTGCTCGCGGCCGAGACGCTGGACGACTCGATCGCGGCGGCGTGGAACAAGTTCCTGCCGACGCCGGCGCTCGGGACGCCGGACGCCACGCCGGACGAGCGGGAGGCCCAATTCCAACGATTCCGCGAGGCGTTCGCCTCAGACAATGCGCTGGAAAATCTGAGCCAGCAGGTCGGCGAGGCGATGGCGCCGCTGGAGGATCAGGGCCTGTTGGCAAAGGTGCCCGACGAACACGAGCAACTGGAAGCTAACTCGCTGCGCATCTGGGTGCGGAAGAAGAACGCCGATCCCACCAGCCCGCTCGTGGCGGTCAACATCGCCGACGTGCTGATCACCGACGAGGCGGCCGCGAAACTTCAGAAGGCGCTCAACGACCGCATCGAGAATCCCGAGATTGCGTCGCTGGCGTTCGCCTGGCTGCGGCCGCAATTGCCGTCGACGCTGTCGCTCGACATCGCCGCCACGAAGGCAGCGCAGGACGAAGCCGAGGCGAAAGTCGAGGATGCGTTCTTTCCCCGCGAGAAGGACGTGTACGTCATCGCCAAGGCGGGCGAGACGATCACGCCCGAGCGGCGCGACGTGCTGCGGCTGGAGTACGAAGCTGAGCTGGCTGAGCGATCCGTGGGCGCGCGACTGGGTCGCACGGCGGCCGTGCTGGGGATGTTCGTGGGGTTGTACACGTTGTCGGGGTTCTATTTGTATTTGCGCGAGCGGCGGGTGATCGACGAATTGCTGCGGCTGGTCACGCTCATCGGGTTGTTCGTGCTGACGATCGTGCTGGCCACGATCGTCAACTGGTACACCTGGGGCGCCGACATTGTGCCGCTGTTGTTGTTCGCGATGATCGTCTCGGTGGCCTACCAACAGGAAATGGCGCTGTTGTTGTCGGTGTGCGTTACGCTGGTGGTGGTCGTCACGCTGGGACACGGGCTGGCCCAGGCGCTGGTGTGGACCGCGACCGTGTCGGGCGCCATCCTTGTGCTGCAGCAGGTCCGCACGCGGAGCAAGCTGCTGCTGGTGGGCTTCACGGCCGCGGCCGTTGGGTTCCTCACGACGCTCGGCGTTGGGACGCTCTACGGTCAGCCGTTGTCGACGCTCGCGGCCAACGGATTCCTCGTGGCGTTGTGGTCGGTGATCGCGGGCTCGCTGATGACGGTGCTTTTGCCGACGGTCGAGAAAGTGTTCGGCGTGCAGACGGACCTCAGCCTCATCGAGTTGGGCGACCCGGCGCACCCGCTCTTGCAGGAACTCATCCGTCGGGCGCCGGGCACGTACAACCACTCGATTACCGTGGCGTCGCTGGCGGAGGCGGCGGCCGAGGCGATTGGCGCTCGCGGGCTGCTGGTCCGCGTGGGGGCGTACTTCCACGACATCGGCAAGATGCTCAAACCCCAGTATTTCATCGAGAACCAGTCCAAGGGCGACAACCGGCACGACACCCTCGTGCCGGCGATGAGCACGCTGGTCATCATCGCCCATGTGAAAGACGGCGCCGACCTCGCCCGGCAGAACCGGCTGCCCGAGTCGATCGTCGACTTCATCCAGCAACACCACGGCACCACGCTGGTCGAGTTCTTTTACCGCCAGGCGAACCAGAAGCGCGCCCAGGAAGACCCCGACGGCGGCGTGCTCGACGAAACGTCGTTCCGCTACCCGGGCCCCAAGCCGCAAACGCGCGAGGCCGGCGTGCTGATGGTGGCCGACGCGGTGGAGAGCGCCAGCCGCGTGCTCAAGGAACCCACGCCGTCGCGGATCGAGAACCTGGTGGAGGAAATTTCGATGAAGCGGCTCTTGGACGGCCAGTTCGACGAAAGCGGGCTCACACTCGAAGAAGTGCGTAAAATTGGCGAAAGTTTGGTAAAATCGCTGACCGCCGTGTATCACGGTAGGGTCAAGTACCCCGACCAGGTGACCGCGTAACCGCCGCATTGGGCGCTGCACGCGATCGATCGATGCCCCCTGCCCCTCAACCGCCAGAAACGCTTGCCGACGCCGCGGAACCTCCGCATTCTTGTTATCGCGTGGAGGTGACCAACGAGACTGATGCGATCGTCGACGCCGTGCGCCTCGCGGCGGCCGTGCAGATGGCGTTGTCCGAGGGCGACTGCGAAACCGCGACGGTGAGCGTAGCGATCGTCGACGATCCGGCGATCCACAAGCTCAACCGGCAATTTCTGGAGCACGACTATCCCACCGACGTGCTGAGCTTCGTGCTCGAAGAGCCGCCGCGGCTGGAGGGGGAGATCGTCGCTAGCATCGACACGGCGCGCCGCGAGGCGGCCGAGGTCGGCTGGGCGGCCGAGGATGAACTCCTCTTGTACGCCGTGCATGGTGCGCTGCATCTTGCTGGCTATCTTGACAAGCTGCCGGAAGAGTCGGCGGCGATGCGTGCGGCGGAGCGGGCCGTCCTTGAGCGGCTTGGCGTGCAGGTGTCGCCGAGCGACGCCCGCTGGCAGGGGAGCGATCTGGCGAACTCGGGCAGGGAGGAATCCCGGTCGTGAATCCCGACGTCCTGATGGCGATCAGCGCGACGGCGCTCGTGTCAACGGGCCTGGTGAGCCTGGGCTACCGGGCGCTGCGGGAATTCTCGCGCCGCGACTTGGAGGAAATCTGCCGCCGCCGCGGCAAGCCGGAGCGGTTCGGCGAAATCCTCCAACAGCACGACGACGTCGCATTGGGCGTGGAGATCATCGGCAACCTTGCGGCGGCGCTGGGACTAGTGACCGGCGCCGCGTGGGCCGGACAGCGGTGGGGATACTCAATCCACACGTCGGCGTCGGCGGCGGTGTTCACGGCGCTGGGGCTGGGGCTGGTCATCGTGATGCTCCGCACGTGGGCCCCGTGGGCCGGCGCCCGGGTATTCGCCGAGGGTTTTCTGTATTTCACCTGGCCGTTTTGGCGTGCGCTGGCGGTGCTGACCACGCCGCTGTCGGCCGGCGCCCGGCTTGTGGACGCGCTCTTGCACCGCGTGGCCGGCGTGACGCATGAGGAAATCGACGAGCAGGCCATCGAAGAGGAAATCCGTACGATCGTCGGCGAGGGGCACCGCGAGGGCCTGCTCGAGGACGACGCCCGCGAGATGATCGAGGGCGTCATCGACCTGGCGGACGCCTACGTATCGCAGATCATGACGCCGCGGACGGACATGCACATGATCCACGTCGAGGCGCCGTGGGACGAAATGTTGGGCGAGGTCATCGAGAGCGGCCACACCCGCATCCCGGTGTTCGACAAGACGCGCGACGACATCGTCGGCATTCTCTACAGCAAGGACCTGCTTCCGGAGCTGGCCACGGGCAATCCCGAGGCGCGCACGCCGCTGCGGGAGCTGGTCCGCAAGCCGCTGTTCGTCCCCGAGACGAAGGCGGTTGACGATCTGCTGACGATGTTCCGCCAGCTTCGCACGCACATCGCGGTGGTGCTCGACGAGTACGGCGGCGTGTCGGGCCTGGTGACGATCGAAGATGTGCTCGAAGAAATCGTCGGCGAGATCGACGACGAATTCGACCAGGCGAGCGTCGAGGAGATCGAGCTCATCGACGACGACACGTGCGAGGCGTTGGGCCGCACGCACATCGACGAGATCAACGAGGCGATGGGCCTGGAGCTGCCCGAGGACGGCGACTACGACACGATCGGCGGGCTGGTGTTCTCCGAGTTGGGCCGGGTGCCGCAGCCCGGCGAGGCGGTTGTGTGGCAAGACAAGGTGCGGATCAGCGTGCTGGAAGCGACGCGGCGGCGGATCGACCGGGTCCGCGTCGAACGGCTAGAAAAGAACGGCCAACGCGAGAGCGCGTGACGGAGAGGCTATCAGCTATCGGCGGTCGGCCAGAGGGGAGTTTGCCTTCGCCTGGCCGATAGCTGACAGCCGACAGCCGATAGCCCCCTACCGAGTGCCCTTGACCGGTTGATTCGTGGCGCCGTACTGTTCGCCCCCGCGTTTCCTCAGCCCTTGTTGCGCGCCGCGGTCGGGCTGTGCGCGCACAGGCCTCTCGTCGCGAAAAATCGCCGCTGATCTCCGCATGTCGCTCCGAAACCTCCTGCTCCTGATGGCGGCCGTGCTGACCCTGGCGTCGGGGTGCGCGGCGTTTGGCCTGCCGTCGTCGGCCGACGGCGACGCGGGCCAGCCCGGCACGAAGGCGTGGTGGCGCAAGCACAAGAAGTCGGCGGCGATGGTTCCCGGCCAGGGCTGGCAGGTCGAGGGAACCGACGGCTACTTCGACTCGGAAGGTCGGCCGATCAACGCCCGGGTGCAGAAGATCGTCGATCAGGAGGACAAGGGCGGCGGCCTGTTGGGCGACGCCAAGTTCATCGAGGGCGTCAACGGCGTGAAGGAACGCTTCGGTTTGGGGCCCGACCAGACGGAAGCCCAGCGTCAGTTTGAGATGGGCGAGGTGAATTTCCGCGCCCAGCGCTACGACGAGGCGGCCGACAATTTCAAGGCCGCCGCGGCTGGTTGGCCCGATTCGGCGCTCGCGCAGGACGCGCTTTACCAGCAGGCCGAGAGCCTGTTTTTCGCCGAGCGCTACGCCAAGGCGAACAACGTGTACGAAAAGTTGTTGCGGGACTATCCCAACTCGCCGCACATGGACAAGGTGATCACGCGGCAGTTCGCGATCGCGCGGTACTGGGAGCAGTGGTACGACTACGACGCCGATTGGCCGGTCACTCCCAACGTGACGAGCAAGAGCCTGCCGCTGTTCGACACGATCGGCCGAGCGATGAAGATTTACGAAAACATCCGGCTGAACGACCCCACGGGCCCTTTGGCGGACGACGCGATCATGGCGACTGCCAACTCGTACTTCCGCCGCGGGCGGTACTCCGACGCCGACTACCAGTACGACCTGCTCCGGAAGGAGTATCCGCGGAGCGACCACCAGTACAACGCCCACGTCTTGGGCCTGCAGTGCAAACTGCAGCGGTATCAGGGCCCGGACTACGACGGGGCGCCGCTAGAGGAAGCCAAGCAGCTCATCCGGCAGCAGCGGACCCAATTCGCCAACGAACTGGACGACGAGCAGAAGGCGCGACTCGCCGAGGATGACGCCAAAGTGCTGAAGGCGCTCGCGGAGCGTGAGTACTCGATGGCCGCGCATTTCGACAATATCGAGCAGTACGGCAGCGCGAAGTTTTACTACAACCAAGTGCAAAAGAATTACCCAAGCACGCCGATTGCTGAGCAGGCCCGCGACCGTCTGTTGGCCCTGGGCGGTTTGCCGGATCAGCCGGCGCCGAAGTTGGGTTGGCTGGTCGATCTCGTGCCAGAAAGCGACGAGCGCATCGCGGTCAAGCAAGTCCCCTTGCTGCCGGAAGCCGCTTCGACGGTCGCCGATCAAACCCGCGTCGCCGAGCGGCCCGACGACGCCACGTCCCCGACGAGCGACTCGCCCAGTGCCCCCACGATTCGCCGCTAATCCGAAAAAGGGGACATGCTACTTTTCCATGAAAAGTAGCATGTCCCCTTTTTTTCTCGTTGCGCTGATGGCGGGGTGCGCATCGTATCGCATTGGCAATGGGACGCTCTACGCGCCGGATGTCACGACCGTCTACGTGCCGATGGTCGAAAGCGACAGCTTTCGCCGCGATTTGGGCGAACGGCTGACCGAGGCGGTCGTTAAGGAGATCGAGCTGAAGACGCCGTTCAAAGTGGTCGGCTCGCCGGACGCGGCCGACAGCATTTTGGCGGCGCGCCTGATCAGCGACACGAAGCGCGTGATCGTCGAGAACCAGAACGACGACCCGCGGGTGATCGAAACGGCGATGTTCGCCGAGGTCAATTGGTACAACCGCCGCCGCGAGCCGTTCGGCCCGGCGGCGGCGATTCCGCTGCCGCCGGAGCTGGCGATCGGCCAAACGGCGCCGATGCTCGCCGAGGCCGGGCAGTCCGTGGCGTCGCAGCAACAACTGGCGATTCAACGGCTGGCCGAGCAGATCGTCGCGACGATGGAAGAGCCGTGGTAATCACGTAGGCCAATTTCTCCGAAACTGGCAATCGCATCTCGGAGAGATGCGTCCACGTGGGCATGGCACGTGAATTGTGCCCGTGATACGCTCGACGGCATGAGCTCTTCGACGGCCAGTCTTGCTGAGCGCTATCCGCGGCGCGCGACGACGTGGCGGCTTCGCACCCGCAATTTGGAGTTCGGACGCCGACCGTTGGTGATGGGCATCGTCAACGTGACGCCCGACAGCTTCTCGGACGGCGGGAAGTTTCTCGATGCGTCGGCAGCCGTCGACCGCGCACTCGCACTGGCCGCCGCGGGGGCCGACATCCTCGACATTGGCGGCGAGAGCACGCGACCATACGCCGAGCCGATCGACGCGGACGAGGAGCGCCGCCGCGTCTTGCCGGTGATCGAGCGGCTTGCGGTGCAGACAGACGCTCCGCTTTCGATCGACACGAGCAAGGCGCTCGTCGCTGCCGGGGCGCTTGAGTGCGGCGTCGAGATCATCAACGACGTGACCGGCCTAATGGGCGATCGGATGATGCTGCCATTGGCTGCGGCGTCTGGCGCCGGCGTGTGCGCGATGCACATGCAGGGCTCGCCGCAGACGATGCAGGACGACCCGCGCTACGGCGACGTGGTCGAGGAGATCTTCGCCTGGCTGGCAGAGCGGCGAGATTTGCTCATGGGCGGCGGGGTTGCCATCGAGCGGATCTGCCTCGACCCCGGAATCGGTTTCGGTAAGACGCACCAGCACAATCTCACGCTGATGGCGAACCTGGGGCGGTTTCACGACCTGGGTTGCCCTGTGCTCGCCGGGCCGTCGCGGAAGGGGTTCTTGGCGGAGGTGCGGGGGGACAAGGAGGCGGATCGCGCGGCGGCGACCGCTGGCGCCGTGCTGGCCGCAGCGGTTCACGGCGTGCAGATTGTCCGCGTACACGACGTGCGGCTGGTGCGCGATGCACTGCTGGCATTCGAGGCCTGTGGGGGGATTGATGGAGTGGCTCTCCAGATTTGACGAGCGCGGGGGAGCGCTCGGCTGCGGCGGACCCTCGCGTCGCGGCTAACGTGGAGGTTCGGGCTGGAACGGATCTAGCTTGCGTTGACCCAACTTGGGGGTTTAACGATACTTACGTTGAGTATGGCCACTGTTTCCAAACCTTCGACGGACGCCTTCAACCTGGCCGCGTACTGCCAGGATGTGGGCCGGCGCGCGAAGGCCGCGGGCGGGCAGATGGCCACGCTGCCGGCGGCGGTGAAGATCGCCTGGCTGGAGCGGGCCGCGGTGCTGCTGCGAAAGAACACGGCGACCATCGAGCGAGGCAACGCCGAGGACCTGGCGGCGGCGCCAGGATACGGGCTCACGCCCGCCGAGGTCGACCGCTTGCGCCTTACGCCCGAACGGATCGAGGCGATTGCCGCGGCGCTGGTCGAAGTCGCACAGCTTCGCGACCCGATCGGTCGCGTGATCGACTCGACGATTCGGCCCAACGGGTTGCGGATCGACAAGGTGCGCGTGCCGTTGGGCGTCGTGTTTTTCGTCTACGAATCGCGGCCTAACGTGACCGCCGACGCGGCGGCGATCTGCGTGAAAGCGGGTAACGCGGTGATTCTTCGCGGCGGCAAGGAGGCGGCGCACTCTAGCCGATCCATCGTAGAACTGCTGCAGCAGGCCGCTCGCGAAACAGGCCTGCCAAAAGACGCCGTGCAACTGGTGAGCACAACCGACCGCGAGGCCGTGGGCCAGTTCTTGCGGATGCCCGAGTGCATCGACGTGGCGATTCCGCGGGGCGGCGAAGGACTGATCCGTCGCGTGGCCGCCGAGGCCCAGATGCCGGTGATCAAGCACTTCGACGGCAATTGCCACGTGTACGTCGACGCCTCGGCCGACCTGGACATGGCCCGGGAAATCCTGATCAACTCAAAATGCCAACGCTTCGGCGTGTGCAATGCGGCGGAGTCGCTGTTGGTTCACGGCGACGTAGCGGCGGAGTTCTTGCCGGCGGCGGCGGCGGCGCTGGCGGAGTACGACGTCGAAATCCGCGGCGATCAGCGGACGTGCGAGCTTGTCGAAGCCGCCAAGCCGGCGAGCGACGAAGACTACGCGGCGGAGTTCCTGGCGCCGATCATTTCGGCGGGCGTCGTGGGGTCGGTCGTCGAGGCGATCGATCACATCAACCGCTATGGTTCGCACCACACGGATGCGATTGTGACCAACGACCTCTCAGCCGCAGAGCGGTTCGTCGCCGGGGTCGACAGCGCGGCGGTGATGGTCAACGCCAGCACGCGATTCAACGATGGCGGCGAATTCGGCCTGGGAGCGGAAATCGGCATCAGCACCGACAAATTCCACGCCCGCGGGCCGTGCGGGGTCGATGAATTGACGAGCTACAAGTGGGTGGTCCATGGGACGGGCCAGATCAGAAAGTGATTGTCCGTAGTCCGTGGTCAGTTGTCCGTTGCATTTGACGGTTGCTTCCCTTGCCACGGACCGCTGACAACGGGCATCGTTTCGCAACGGAGTGCGACATGAACGACGTTCTCAGTCAGGCCGAAGTCGAGAACCTGCTCAATGCGATGGAAGGCGGCGGCGACGTCGCCGGCGACGCGCTCCGTCCGCGCGAAAAGGTGACCATCTACGACTTCAAGCGTCCCGAGCGCGTAGGCAAGGAGCAGATGCGCTCGCTGCAAACGATGCACGAGGGCTTTGGGCGCAACTTTGGCGCCGCGCTGTCGGCCCTGTTGCGGACGATGGTCGAGGTGAAACTCACGAGCGTCGACCAGCTCACCTACAGCGAGTTCGTGTTCAGCCTGGAGAATCCCACCTGCTTCAACCTTATTTCCGCCCAGCCGCTTGAGGGGCAACTTATCCTCGACATCAATCCGTCGATTTTGTTTCCGATGATCGACCGGATGTTGGGCGGCACCACGAGCGCCGCGCTGCCGGCGCGGCGGCCGTTGACCGAAATCGAGCTGCGGCTGGTGGCCCGCATCACGTCGCTATTCCTCAAAGAAATGCAACATGCGTGGGAGAACGTGCTCACGCTGGAGCTGGCGGTCGACCGCGTCGAAAGCAACCCGCAGCTCGTGCAGATCATCCCGGCAAACGAAGTGATCGTGCTGATCAGCTTCGAGCTGACCGTGGGCGAAACGCGCGGGATGATGAACCTATGCATCCCGTTCAACACGATTGAGCGGATCAGCAACAAGCTCACCTCGAACAGTTGGGTGAGCTACGGCAAAAGACCGCCGTCGCTGCAGTCGATGCAGCGGATCAGCAATCAGATCGCCGAGGCGCCGGTCGAAGTGGTCGTCGAATTGGCGACGACGCGGATCACGGCGTCCGACATGCTGGGCCTGCGCGTGGGCGACATCATTGCCAGCGAGAAGGACGTCCGCGAGCCGCTGGTGGTCTATGTGGAGGGCAAGCCGAAGTTCGTGGCCTCGCCGGGCAAGTTCAAGGGCCGCAAGGCGATCCAGGTCAATGGGAGCTACCAGGCCCACAACATCCGCGTGGACGCGCCCGCCCAAACGGGGGGCCCGACGGCCGTTGGTTGACTTTGACGGCGAATCAGTCGTGGGACCTATTCGTCACCCCGAGGTCC
>JBIOVA010000013.1:0-97507 GCA_044867485.1 Lacipirellulaceae bacterium
GGAGGTTGCGGGGAGGGTCGACGCCTTGATCGGTCGCATGGAAGCGACCGACGGACTGTTGGCAAGAGTGCTGTCTGGCGAGGCGGGGATCAACGAGGTCGCTGACGAGCTGCTGCGCCCGTCCACTCGGCGTCAAGCCTTTGGCACGGCGGCGCCGCGCTTGCCACACAGCCGCAACAATACGACTTCCATCGCATGTGAAGGAGTCCGACGATGACCGCCGCTGCTGAGCGAGCCCAAGAAATCGCCGCCGCCGTTGAGACATGGACAACCTGGCCGCTGGCCAAGATTCTGGACAAGTTCCCGGAGCAGCGGACGGAGTTTGTGACCGCCTCGGGGCGGCCGGTCGAGCGGCTCTACACGCCCGATGGGAACGTCATTGACCGCTACGACGAGAAGCTGGGGCTGCCGGGCCGGTATCCTTTTACGCGCGGCGTGCAGCCCACAATGTACCGCGGCCGGTACTGGACGATGCGGCAGTACGCGGGCTTCGCCACAGCGGAGGAGTCGAACGCCCGCTATCGCTTGCTCCTCGACCAGGGCGCTACCGGGCTCAGCGTGGCCTTCGACCTGCCGACGCAGATCGGCTACGACTCGGACGACGCGCTGGCTGCCGGCGAAGTGGGCAAAGTGGGCGTGGCGATCGATTCGCTGGCGGACATGGAGTCCCTCTTTGCCGACATCCCGCTCGACCGCGTGTCGACGAGCATGACGATCAATTCAACCGCGGCCATCCTGCTAGCAATGTACATCGCCGTCGGCGAGAGGCAGGGCGTGTCCGCGGACAAACTGAACGGCACGATTCAGAACGACATTCTCAAGGAGTACATCGCCCGCGGAACCTATCGCTTTCCGCCGCGGCCGTCGCTGCGACTGGTCAGCGACGTATTCGCCTATTGCACGGAGCACGTGCCAAACTGGAACACAATCAGTATTAGCGGCTATCACATCCGCGAGGCGGGCTCCACAGCGGCGCAGGAGATCGGATTTACACTGGCGGATGCGATCTGTTACGTCGAGACGGCGCTCGCCGCCGGGCTGGCAATTGACGAATTTGCCCCACGGCTGGCGTTTTTCTTCGCGGCCCACAGCGACTTGTTCGAAGAAGCGGCCAAGTTTCGCGCCGCCCGTCGGCTCTATGCCCAGATCATGCGCGAGCGGTTCGGCGCCGAGAACCCCAAAAGCCAAATGCTGCGGTTCCACACGCAGACCGGCGGCGTGACCCTCACCGCCCAGCAACCCGACAACAACGTCGTGCGGGTCACGCTGCAGGCGCTCGCCGCCGTGCTGGGCGGTACGCAGTCGCTGCACACGAATTCGAAAGACGAGGCCCTCGCCCTGCCGACGCAGGAGGCCGTGACCGTCGCCCTGCGGACGCAGCAGGTTCTGGCGTACGAATCGGGGGTGGCCAACACGATCGACCCGCTCGCCGGAAGCTTCTTCGTCGAGCGGCTCACCGACGAGCTGGAGGCCGAGGCCGAGGAGATCATTCGCGAGATCGACCGCCGTGGCGGCATGGTCGCGGCGATCGAGTCGGGCTATGTCCAACGGCAGATTGAGCAGTCGGCGTACCAGTATGGGCAGTCGATCGAGTCGGGCGACCGGGTGATCGTCGGCGTCAACAAGTTCGCGTCCAGCGAGCCGCCGCCGATCGACTTGTTCGAGGTCCCGGGGTCGACCGCCCGACGACAAATCGAAAAACTCCGGCGGGTGCGCGTTCGCCGCGACGCAGACCGCGTGAGCGCTTCGCTGGCGGCCGTAGCGCGGACGGCCGCGGGCGACGGCAACCTGATGCCGCCGATTCTCGAGGCCGTTCGCGCGTACGCGACCATTGGGGAGATTTGCGTAGCACTCGCCGGCGCGTTCGGCGAGTACTCGGAGTCGTTCAACTAACAATTGCTAGGAACGCAGCCATGATCAACGCCAAAGGCATCAACCACATCGGCATCGCGGTTCGCAGCATTGCCGACCATCACGAGTACTACGAGAAAACGCTCGGCGCCGAATTCGAGGGCGTCGAGAACGTCCCGACGCAGAAGGTGAAAGTCGCCTTTTTCCGCATCGGCTGCGTCCGCCTGGAACTGCTCGAGCCGACGAGCCCCGACAGCCCGATCACCAAGTTTCTCGACAAACGCGGCGAAGGTTTGCACCACATCGCGTTCTCGGTGGACGATATCGAGGCCCGTATTGCCGAGCTGCAGACCGGGCGCGTCCGGCTGATCGACGAGCGTCCGCGGCCGGGTGCGCATCACATGCAGGTCGCTTTTCTCCACCCGGCCAGCACCGGCGGCGTGCTCACCGAATTGTGCGAACCGGCCGCCTGGACCGAGCGTTGCGACTGCGGCGCAGGGAGCGTTCCATGTCGATGAGCCACGGCTTTCCCTTGCTCTCGGCCGACGAAGCCGCCGCGATGATCTTCGGCGGCGCGACGATCGGCTTTTCGGGATTCACTCCAGCCGGCGCCGCGAAAGCCGTTCCACGCGCCCTGGCGGCGCTGGCTCGCCAACGTCACGACCACGGGAGGCCCATGAAGTTCCGCGTGCTGACGGGCGCCAGCACCGGAGCCGCGCTCGACGACGCGCTGGCCGAAGCCGACGCCGTCTCCTGGCGAGCTCCGTACCAGTCGAGCCGCGCCCTGCGGCAACGGATTAACGACCAGCAGACCGAATTCGTCGACATGCACTTGTCGCACCTGCCCCAAATGGTGGAGTTCGGCTTCTTTGGAAATCTCGACTTCGCGGTCATCGAGGCGGTCGACGTGATCAAAGACGGGCGCGTCTACCTGAGCACGTCCGTGGGAGCCAGTCCCACCTTTCTGCGGCACGCGGACAGGGTGCTCATCGAGATCAACGCGCGGCACTCGAAGCGGCTTTTGGAGATGCACGACATCCATATCCTGCCGTCTCCGCCGCACCGTTCGCACATTCCGATTGAGTCTCCGCTCCAAAAAATCGGCGCGCCGTTCGCGCACGTCGACCCCGCCAAAATCGTCGGCGTGATCGAGACGGATGAAGCGGACGGCGTGCCGCCATTTCATGCGCCCGACGAATGCAGTCGACGGATCGCCGAACACGTCGTGCGATTTCTGTTGGAGGAGATGGCCGCCGGGCGGATTCCGCCGGAGTTCCTGCCACTGCAGTCGGGCGTGGGCAACGTGGCCAACGCGGTGATGGCGGGGCTTGGCCAGAACGAGGACGTACCGCCGTTCACCATGTACAGTGAGGTGTTTCAAGATTCGCTGGTGGACCTCATGGAGGCCGGCCGTCTGCGTGGCGCCTCCGCGACGAGTCTGACGCTGAGCGAGCCGCAGATCGTGCAGGTCTACGACAACATGGACTTTTTCGCCCCGCGGATCGTGCTGCGGCCGCAGGAACTGTCGAACAACCCGGGCGTTGTCCGCCGGCTGGGCGTCATCGCAATCAACACGGTCTTGGAAATGGATGTATTTGGCTGCGCCAACTCAACTCATGTGTGCGGCGGCCAGATGATGAACGGCGTGGGCGGCTCCGGCGACTTTACCCGCAACGCCTACCTGTCGATTCTCGTGGCGCCGAGCGTCGCCAAGGGCGGCGTCATCTCGGCAGTCGTGCCGATGGTCACGCACGTCGACCACAATGAGCACTCGGTGCAGGTGCTGGTCACCGAGGAAGGCCTGGCCGACCTGCGGGGGCTCGGTCCGATGGAGCGGGCCCGGACGATCATCGACCAGTGTGCCCATCCGTCGTACCGCGACTATCTGCACAACTACATCGAAGCGGCCCCGATGGGCCACATTCGCCACGACCTCAACCGCTGCTTCGAGCTGCATCGCAACCTGCTGGAAACTGGCAGCATGTTGCCCGTGGCAGTGGGGGTGGGAGAGGAGTTGCGACGATGACCCGCACTGTCGACGTTTCAGAACTCGTCCTTCGGGATGGGCATCAGAGCCTGCTCGCCACTCGGATGGCGCTAGAAGACATGGTCCCCGCATGCGAGGACATCGACCAGACTGGGTACTGGAGCGTCGAGTGCTGGGGCGGGGCCACGTACGACGCCTGCATTCGTTTCCTCAACGAAGACCCTTGGGAGCGGTTGCGCACCCTCCGCAAGCTCCTGCCCAACAGCCGCCTGCAGATGCTCCTTCGCGGGCAGAATCTGCTCGGCTACCGCCACTACGAGGACACGGTCGTCGATCGGTTTGTCGACAAATCGGCCGAGAACGGCATAGATGTGTTCCGCGTGTTCGACGCGCTAAACGACCTGCGCAACATCCGCCGGGCTCTGGAGGCAGTTCGCCGCACCGGCAAGCACGCCCAGGGGACGATCTGCTACACGACCTCGCCGCTGCACACCGTCGACAAGTTCGTCGAGATGGCCCAGCGCCTGCGGGAGCTGGGCTGCGATTCGATTTGCATCAAGGACATGGCCGCATTGCTGCGGCCGCAGCCGGCGTTCGACCTGGTCCGCGGCATCAAGCAGGCCTGCGGCGCCGACACGCGCGTCCACGTGCACGTGCACTCGACGACCGGCGTCACGCTGGTGAGCCTGATGAAAGCCATCGAGGCGGGCGCTGACGCGGTCGACGCGTCGATCTCATCGCTCAGCCTCGGCTCCGGTCACAACCCCACGGAGGCCGTCGTCGAAATGCTCGACGGAACGCCCTACGCGACGCGGCTCGACAAGAACCGCCTGCTGCGAATCAAAAACCACTTCGCCAAGATTCGGCCGCGCTACGCCGAGTTCGAGTCGAAGTTCGTCGGCGTCGAGACCGAAATCTTCGACAGTCAGATTCCCGGCGGGATGATCTCGAACATGGAGAGCCAGCTCAAGCAGCAAGGCGCCGGCGACCGGCTCCGCGAGGTGCTCGCCGAGGTGCCGAACGTGCGACGCGACGCGGGCTACCCGCCGCTGGTGACTCCCTCTAGCCAGATCGTCGGCACGCAAGCCGTCTTCAACGTGCTGATGGGACGGTACAAGGCGCTCACCGGCGAGTTCGCCGACCTGATGCTCGGGTACTACGGCGAAATGATCGGCCCGCGCGACCCAGGAGTGGTCCAGGCCGCCGCGGCCCACGCCAAGAAGGAATCGATCACCGGCCGCCCTGCCGATTTGCTCAAACCGGAATGGGACGCCTTACGCAGCCAGGCGTTGGCCCTCTCTGGGTGCGATGGATCGGACGAGGATGTGCTCACCTACGCGATGTTTCCCCAGGTCGCGCCGAAGTTCTTCGCGCAGCGGAGCACCGGCCCGCGCAATGTGGGCAAAACGCCGACGTGCGCGGACCCGGCGTCGCGGCCCACGCCAGCGAAGCCAATCAACGGCAGACCGCCCGTCTCGGGGCGCACCGCCTACAACGTCAGCATCGGCGGCAAGACGCACCAGGTGACCGTCGAACCGGCGTAAAGAAAGGGATCATGTCATGGTCGCCAAAGCCCCCCCAAGCATGGATCAGTTGATCGAGTCTCTTCGCGACCGACGCGGTCGCATCGAACAAGGCGGCGGCGCCGATCGACTCGCCAAGCAGCACGAACAAGGGAAGCTCACGGCCCGCGAGCGCGTCGAGGCGCTCGTGGATCCTCGTAGCTTCGAGGAGTTTGGCCTGTTCGCCCAGCACCGGCAAATGAACTTCGGGATGGCGGGCAAGGAGTGCCCCGCCGACGGCGTTGTCACCGGCGCCGCGACGATCGACGGCCGACTCGTTCACCTCGCCAGCCAGGATTTCACCGTGTTGGGCGGCTCGGCGGGCGAGGTCCACTCGCTCAAAGTCGCCGACGCCATGAGCCGGTCGCTCAAGACGGGTAGCCCGTTCGTCTTTATCAACGACTCCGGCGGCGCCCGCGTCCAGGAAGGCGTCGACTCGCTCTCCGGCTACGGCCAGGTGTTCTACCACAACGTCATGCTCTCGGGCGTCGTGCCGCAGGTGTCGCTCATCTGCGGCCCGTGCGCCGGCGGCGCCGCCTATTCGCCGGCGCTCACGGACTTCATCATCCAGACCCGCCAGGCGCAGATGTTCATCACCGGCCCCCAGGTGATCAAGCAAGTGACTGGCGAGCAGATCACGGCCGAAGCGCTCGGCGGCCCCGACGCCCACATGGTCCATTCGGGAGTGATCCACTTCGTAGCCGACAACGACGAGCAGGCGGTGGCCTACTGCCGCAAGTTGCTGGGGTTCTTGCCGTCGAACAACCTGGAAGACCCGCCGCGGCTGCCGTCCGACGGCGACGTGGATCCCAGCGCCGAATTGAACACGATCGTCCCCGTCGACCCCAAGAAGGGCTACGACGTGCGCGACGTCATCTGCGGCGTCGTCGACCAGGGCGATTTCCTCGAATCGCAGGCCGGCCACGCGATGAACATGGTCGTTGGATTCGCGCGCATCCTGGGCCGGTCAGTTGGGGTCATCGCTAATCAGCCGTCGGTGTTGTCGGGGGCGATCGACGTCGACGCCTCGACCAAGGCCAGCCGGTTCATCCGTTTCTGCAATGCGTTCAACGTGCCGCTGTTGACCTTCGTCGACGTGCCGGGTTTCCTCCCTGGCGTCCAGCAGGAGTACGGCGGTATCATTCGTCACGGCGCCAAGTTGCTGTTTGCGTACTCGGCGGCCACCGTGCCGAAGATTCAGGTCATCTTGCGCAAGTCGTACGGCGGCGCCCACGTGGCGATGTGCTCGCGCGACTTGGGGGCCGACTGCTCGCTGGCGTGGCCGACGGCCGAAATTGCCGTGATGGGCGCCGAGGGCGCGGTGGAAATCGTGTTCCGCAAGGAGATGCAGGAAGCGCAGGACAAAGCGGCCCGCCGGGCGGAGTTGATCGACGAGTACCGCGCCAAGTTCGCCACGCCGTACGTCGCCGCAGGGCGACGGTTGATTGACGACATCATCGAGCCCGCCGACACGCGACGCCGCGTCGCCCAGGCTCTCGAGTACCTCCACGCCAAACGCGACTACCGACCGCCGAAGAAGCACGGCCTGATTCCGTTGTAGCCTCGAGCCTCGCCATGACCTCGGAACTCGACCAACGTACGTCGTGGGTGGAAACGCTCGCCGCGCTGCGCGGCGAGGTCGCGACGTTGGCCGATCGCGTCGCGGCGCTCGAATCATCCGTCGCCCGGCAACCCATGATGGGCGCCGCGCAAACTGGCGCCGAGTCGTCGAATGGCGCCCCGCGTGCGTCGGACGAATCGACGCCGGAGATCGTCGCGGTCATCGCGGCCGTGCTCGCCGCCCACCTCGGCGTGCGCCCGCACATCCGACAGATCAGTCTCGCGGGCGGCGGCGCGTGGGCGCAGCAGGGTCGCGTGACGATTCAAGCTTCCCACGCCTTGGCCATTCAGCGCGACTAGGAGCAAGCGTGTGAAGTACAAGCTGACCATCGACGGCAAGACCTATGAAGTCGATTTGGAGCCTGTCGAGCCCGAAGCCCAGCGGCCGGAGCACGCCTCGCTGCCGCTCGTAACGTCCCGGACGCCCTTCCCGTCACCCAGTGCGGCGCCCGCCGCGCCGTCCGTCGCGGGCGCCGCCGTCGATGAGAGCAAGGTTTGCCGCAGTCCCGTCGCTGGCGTGGTCGTCCAAGTCTCCGCACAAGCCGGCCAGGCGATTCAGGCGAACGACGTCCTCATGGTGCTGGAGGCCATGAAGATGGAAACGACCATTGTCTCGCCCGTCGCCGGCAAGGTGGCGAAGGTCAACGCCGCCGCGGGCGATCCGGTGCAGCGCGGTCAGATTCTCGTCGAGTTGGAATGAGGTCGCCCGGGCTTTCGTGAGCCGAGCTCGATGCGGACGCCGCCCGCAGGTCGCGCCGCGTCGTGGTTCGCGTGGGACTGATCCACGGAAGGACCGTGAGCAAGACGACGGCCGCCAACCCCACGCTCCCCAGAGCGAGGCGGACGCCCGAGGCGTCCGTGGGCTTGCCCTTCACGACGCAGACGATCCACTTCCCGTGCAGCACCAGGTGGACGGCCAGAATGGCCAGCAGCGCACAGGCACTCCAGAAGTGAAAGTCGCCCCACTCGTGTCGGGTCCAACCCCACAACGTTTCCACGGGGCGATTCCAGGCGCCAGGGCCGAAACCCCGCGGCTCGCGGTCGCCGCTCCCGGGGGGCAGTTGGAACTCCAGCGCCATGCCCGTCGACAAGAGCAACAACAGCGCCGCGAAGGCTAGAGCGTCAATCAAAAAGTTGAGACTCGATCGCCTCATCGAATCGCCTTCGCGGCGTCCGCTGTCGCAACCGGCCCGCGCCCGTCAATCCGTCTCCGGCATCTCATCGTAGGGCCACGCCAGGCGGTCGGCGAGGATGCGCCGCCGCTCCTCGACAGTCTCAACCGCGCTGACGGCCAACGGGAGGAGATACTTTAAAGGGCACGGGCAATCCGGTTGGTCCTGATACTCGCATTCCGCGCACACGTCCTGCTGGAGCCGATCGAGGTAGGGGTCGATCAGCGGGCTGTCGACGGCTCGGCAAATGTCGATCACCCGCTCGAGGTGCCGCTCGATGCCGCAGCCGACGCCGAGCGGCTCGCAAGGCGGGGCTCCGCGGCGCCGTGAGACGCAATGCCGGCACACCTGCTCGCGCATCTCCGCGGCGTAGTCTTCCAATCCGGCTGCAGCGACCATGATGCGTTACTCCTCGCGCCCGGGCGGGCGCCATGTTCCTTGCCGTTGAATGCTGCTCAGTCCGTCGCAGCATGTGACGTCGACCTGGTTATCAATCCGCCGGACGCCCTCGACGTCCCTCAGAATGCTCTGCACGAGTTGTTTCAAGTAAAACGTCGGGACGCGACCGCGAACGATCAGCACGTCCCCGCGGCCGATGAACTCGAAGAGCTCGACTCGACCGCGAAAATGCGGATGGCTGGCCAGCAGCTCGCGGGCGGCGTCCTCGACGGGCGCCATCCACGACCCTCGCGGCACGGTCACTAGCTCAAGCTGAACGATCACGTGACGCCCCCCCGCCTGTTGACCGCGACTTCGCCGCGATCATGCAATCACTCGCTCACCTCAAACTCCAAATTCCACGGCGGACGAACAACTGCACAATCCGGACCAAACGACCTAGCCGGCCGTCGCGCCGCGTTAGCCCGCGTCCCCGCCGCTGGGATCACGCCGTCGGCGAACGTTTCGCGGCCAAAAACTTGTGGGGGCGCGCCGAGCCACGCGCGCCGCGCGCCGATGGGGCGCATTGGCGAGTTGGCGCGGATGGCGCCAGCGCCGGGGCGAATGCGCGCCGCGTCGCACACTTGGGGCGAGAACGACACACGTTCCCCGCATCGATCGCGGCGCCAGGACGCCCGAGTGCGGTGTATTTTGGCCGATCTCTCCGCGTCGCGTTTGGTCCGAGGTTTGCAACCTTTGACGGAAGTTGAAATGAGTCCACTCACAGCACTTTCGCGAAGGATTGTGCCATGCATGTTTCAAGTCATTTTCACGCGCATCCCGTATCGTGGTCGGAATTGTGCCGCTGGAGCGCGCGAGCCAGCGCCATCGTGCTCATGGCGTGTTGGGTCGTCTACGCCGTCGTCGAGCTTTTCAATCCCGACTTTCATCTCACGCCGGAGCTCAAAGTGCAGGGCGTGGCCTTGGCGTTTGTGTTCGCCGGATACGCTGTCGGCTGGCGCCACGAGGTGGTCGGCGGCCTGATGGCCGTAGCCGGTACGCTGGCGTTCTTTGCCATCAACGCCTGGGCGGTGGGGCAAGCTCCACAACTCCCCGCGGCGTGGTTTGCCGCGCCAGGCGTCTTGATGCTAATCGCACAACGCCTCAGCCCAGACGGCGACAGTCATCAACCCGCCGCTGCCCGAAAGGCGTGAGCGATCGGACGAAAATGAGATCATGGCCCACTCGCGATTATGCGCGCAGCCCACGTCACGACGCGCGACCACGACGCTAACTCGCGGAGTACACGTCCGCCAACAACGAGTCGACCTCTTCCTCGGTTGTGGCCCAGGAACACATGAATCGAGCGGCGCCTTCGCCAATGAACGTGTAATATTGCCATCCTCTGGCCTGCAGGCGATTGTGGATGGCAGGTGGCAGGTCGGCGAAGACGGAGTTTGCCTCCGTAGGATAAAGAATTCGCAATTGCGGCAGTGCTGCGAGCCGTCGCGATAAGCGCGCTGCCATGCGATTCGCGTGCTCGGCGCGTCGCAGCCACGCGGAGTCGCGGAGCATTCCCAACCATGGCGCGGTCAGGAATCGCATTTTCGACGCCAATTGTCCGGACTGTTTGCAGCGATAGGCAAAGTCGGCGGCCAGCTCGCGGTTGAAGAACGCGACGACTTCGCCGATCGGCAGTCCGAGTTTAGATCCGCCCAGGCAGAGCACGTCGACGCCGGCGCGGGACGTGATCTCGCGCGGCGGGGCTCCCAGCGCCGCGGCCGCGTTGGCGAAACGCGCTCCATCCATGTGAACCCTGAGGCCATGTCGCTGGGCCAACTCCCGAAGCTCCGTCAACTCGTCGAGCGTGTAGACCGTTCCCAATTCCGTCGGCTGCGTGATGCTTAGCACGCGCGGCTTGGGGAAGTGAATGTCGCTGCGACGCGCGATGAGTCGCTCCACAGAGGCTGGGAGGAGCTTTCCCTGTTGCGACTCCGCCAGGAGGATCTTGGCTCCCCCGGAAAAGAATTCGGGGCCGCCGCATTCGTCTGTTTCAAGGTGCGCCACATCCGCGCAGAGCACGCTGTGAAAGGACTGACAGCAGCTGGACACCGCCAGCGCATTGGCGGCGGTGCCGTTGAACACAAAAAAAACGTCGCAGTCGCATTCGAACGTCTCGCGAATTCGGTCAGACGCTTCGGCTGTGTAGCGGTCGTTGCCGTACGATGCAGACGAGCTAACGTTGGCGTCGACCAGCGCCGCCAACGCCTCGGGGCAGACGCCTGCTGTATTGTCGCTGGCGAACTGGAATCCTGGCGTAATCATGCACTTATTGGGACCGTGAAATGCTGGATCGGCCGCGCCGCTGCGATGTGCAGACAGGGGGCGAAGGCTAGGAGTTGCAAGCGTTGGCGGGAATGATAACAGACGATTCGTCCGTTTCGCCGCTTTGGTGACCGGACGCACGTTTGTGGAATCGTCGGCCTTCCGGTCTGGGAGAACCTGGGACGCACATCCGTCGAGGCTCCAGGTCAGGTTTGGGAATGGACGTGACGAGATCAAGGTCAGGCGCTTCTTGTTTGGTGGATGGACCTCGCGGTCGCGAAGATTTGTGGGAATATTTCTGCGACATAAACCCTTTCTGGGTAATCGCTTATGCAGCGTGATGTCTTGGTTTGGCCATTTTGCCGTTCAATTCTCTCCAGCTTTTGTGCATGAGAGTCCGAGGGGCGCATGAGTTTCCGTCAAGGCGAGGCCGTCCTTGAGCTTGGAAGTTGCTAACAACAAAGAGTTTGCATTGCTGTGGGCTAAAGCGTTTCCGCGGGTGCGCGTGTTCGTGCTCATGTGCGTGCCGAAATACCACGACGCCGAAGACATCATTCAGGAAACGGCCGTCGCGGCGGCGTCGGATTTTGAGCATTACGACCGCCAGCGATCGTTTACGACGTGGGTGCTCGGCATTGCCCGAAATCGCGTGCTCCGCCACTGGCGCACCGAGGGTACGACGCGGCAGATTCTGCTGGACGACGACACGTTGGCGCGGGTTGAAGCCGCGTTCTCAAAGTTCGATCTGAACGCCGATCGCACCAAGGAAGCCTTGGAAGCGTGTCTCGGATCGCTCGCCCCGCGCGCACGCCGCCTGGTGGAACACAGGTATGTGCAGGGACTGAATATCGACCAAGTCGCTGGGCGGATGGGTCTGACGGTCAAATCCGTCTATACGCAGTTGTATCGAGTTCGACAGAGTCTGGCCGAGTGCATCCGTCGTCGGGTCAGGTATGGAGAACGCATGACGTGAACGGAAGCCCCCTGGAGTTGTATAGCGCCTACCTCGACGGACATTGCTTAAGCGAAGCCGAGGTGGTGCAGTTGCGCGCGTGGATTGCTGCGGACGAGGCCAACGCGAACGAGTTTGTACAATTTGCCATCGTGCACGCGGCGATCACAGACCGGCTCTTGTTGGGCCGCTTGTTGGAAGACTTGGCAACCCACCGACTGTCGATCATTTCGGCCGAGACGCTCGCCGAGGCGATTCGCGAGATCGAGTCAAGCTCGCCCCGCGTGGCTCAAACCCTTTCGCCTTCGGAACTAGAGCCGGAGCCGCGTCTGGACTCACCCTGGGCGACTCGGCTCGCCGTCGCGGCGGCGGCGGTTTTCGTCTTAATGGGGGCCTGGGCATTTCGGAGCGCCCAGGCTCCGACGCTCAGCGAGCCCGTCGCCCCGCCGCCGACGGTGGCCAATTCCAATCGCAATGTTTCGCCGCCGCGCGTCGCCGAAAAGCCCGTGGTTGCTACGGTGGGCCCCATCTTTGACGCCCACTGGACGTTTGGCGACGGACTGACTTCGGGCGACAAGCTGCGCGAGGGAGTTCGCCTCGATTTGCTGAGCGGCGTCGTCCAGCTCGATATGGCAAGCGGCGCCGCCGTCGTTGTGGAAGGCCCATGTCACGTTGAATTGCAAGGGGCTGAATCGCTGCGCTTGGCAGACGGAAAGGCAGCGGTGCGCATCGACGGCGCCGCCGACTCGTTCGTCGTCAACACGCCGACGGCCAAGGTGACGGATCTCGGAACAGAATTCGGCGTCAGCGCCACTCCATCGGGCGAGACGGTCATTTCGGTATTTGAAGGCGGCGTCGAGGTCGCGCAGGCCAACGACGCGGCTCCGAAAGTGGCGGCGGCAGGCGGCGAGACGCGCGAAGGGCTCCGCATCGTCGCCGGCTTCCAAATGAGCGTCGCGCGGCTAACCAACGGGCGAGCCGACTTCGGGCGTCCGCTGCCAGTCAAGAACTCGCGCACCTTCGTGCGGCCTGACGAAGTCCAAGTTCGCCTACGGGCGGCGAACGGCTCAGTGGCCGACCAGAAACTTGCCGCTCACTATGCGCGGCTGCGAATTGGCGGGCTCTTGGCGTATCAGGGATTCGACGCCTCGACGTCAGGCATGGACTATGTGTTGGGTCTCGGCCGGCAGGGAGTTGTGGCCTTGGCGGCAGTGAATTTTACAGACCCCGCCGACGGAAACGCAGGCGGCCTCGATGTTCAGAACGGCGATGCGTTTATGTGGTTCGATACCACGGGAGCCGGGCCGTTCGCGGAGCACGGCATGTTGGCCGAGTCGGGCCTGATTGGCCGAACGGGAACAGAGCTCTGGGCGACGTGGCGCACACAGCGCTTCAGGGCGGTCGCGGACGAGGCGAATTCGG
Source organism: Lacipirellulaceae bacterium (assembly GCA_044867485.1). Taxonomy (GTDB): domain Bacteria; phylum Planctomycetota; class Planctomycetia; order Pirellulales; family Lacipirellulaceae; genus Lacipirellula. The sequence continues at coordinate 13,270 of JBIOVA010000013.1, forward strand.
CCGGTCTGTCGCTGATGTTCGGCAATCAGAGCGACGTCGAAGAGCCGTTGTTCCTCGGCCAGGCAGCCAACGGACGCGTCTATTGCGCTCAGTCGGCATGGGGAGATGCACCGCCGCCGGCGGGAAAGCGCGTCACGGCCGACGTCGATTTCGATGCGGCGACGCCGGGACTTCAAGATCTCGCGATTGACGACAATCCGCACACCTGGGTGATTCGCGTGGAATTTCGCGATGACCAAGATCGGGTTTCAGTTTGGATCGACGCGGATCTGAGCACCCTCGACGCATCGGCGCCTCGGGCGGTGCTTGACGTGTCGAGCATTGAATTTGATCGCATTCGGATGGCGGCGCATCGCGGCGAGGAGATTTGGCGATTCGGCGAGTTGGCCGTGGCATTGAACCAGCAGGCCCTGGAGCAGGTCGCAAGCGTTTCGATCGTCGACGCCAAAAACTAAACGAACGGAAATCACGATGGTGGAACATGAAACGGAGATGGAGAGCGGCGCAAGGCATTGTGGCTATGGCAACTGTGTTTCTTTTGTTTCCCTTTTCTGCACCTGATTGAGGACTCGCACTAATGAACCGAAAACTGCAGGTGGCGGTCTGCGTGGGATGCGCGGCTTTGCTGGCGCCTCAGACGCTCGCACAATCCCCGATTTTGCAACTCAACGAACCACTCATCGCCGTGGATATCATCGCGAATTCACGAAGCAGGTACCCAGGGGCCGAAAACCCGCCGAAGGCCATTGACGGAATCATTCCGCCCATGGGCTCAGGCGACGGTAACAAGTATCTGAACTTCGGCATCACTCAGACGGGTTTGTTGGTCACCCCGGTTGCCGGTGCGACGACGGTGACAGGCATCGAGTTGGCGACAGCCAATGACGCCATTGGCTTCCGCGAGCCCGCCAGCTATGCCCTCTACGGCACCAACGATGCCATCGATCACGTCGCGTCCGACAACGGCGACTCCTCGGGGTTCAGTTGGACGCTCATCAGCGAGGGCGCCCTGGCGCCGCCAGCGACGACCAACACGCTCTACCCAATCGTCAACTTTGCCAACGCCACGCCTTGGACTTCGTACCGGGTGCTATTCCCGACGTTGGCCGGCGTCACGGGATGCTGCATGCAAGTCGCCGAGGTTCGCCTCTTGGGTGCGGGTAACGTCAACGTGTTGTCGCCCACCGACGGCGTCTCGGCGTTTCAACTGCCGCAGCCGTTCTCGTCGAGCCCGGGCGCCGAAGGCGTGCAGAACCTGGTCGACCAGAGTCCGGCGTCGAAGTACCTGAACTTCGGCAAGGAGGGGTCCGGATTCATCGTCACGCCCGCCGTCGGGCCGCGCGCCGTCAACAGTTTCCAGCTCACGACGGCCAACGATTCGCCAAGTCGCGATCCGGCCGCGTGGGCGCTCTACGGCACGAACGACCCGATCACCAGCGGCCAGCACAGTACGTCGAATCTCGAAAACTGGACGCTGGTCGATGAGGGCTCGGTGGAGTTGCCCATGGACCGCAACACCCTCGGGCCGCGAGTCCTGGTGGACAATGTGACGCCCTATCAGTCGTACCGGCTCATCTTCACGGCTTTGAGGGATACCAAAGCCGGGGACGCCGACTCGATGCAGGTGGCGGAGGTTCAATTGTTCATTCCCGAGCCAAGCTCGGTGGGATTGGCGTTGACCTGCGTGGTCGCGTTGTGTGCGAGACGCCGTCGGCGCTAGGAGTTCGCAGCGAGCGGCGCGCGCCGCAAGCGCGATAACGACGGAAAATTGACGAGTGGCTAACGGAGCCCTCGCTTCACGGCTGGGCTCCGTTAGTCCGTTGAAATGGGTTGGGACACTCCCCGAGCGGGACGGCACGGATGACAACGCGTTGGGGAGAATGCGTCGGCGGAATGTGCGACTGACGAAAGGAGGAGTGGACGAACGGAATGCAGCGACGTTTGGAGATTCCATCGATGAGTAGCGGGGAGCAGCGCCCCGGGGCTTGGGGCATGGCCCGGTCGGCGCTGCTGAATGCGTTTGTACTTTCCACTGGGGGAATGCACTGATGAAAGCCTTGTCTCTTGCCGCGGCGGCCGCGGCTGCTCTTTTCTCGCCGTCCGCCGCCGTTGGCGCGCAGTTTCTCTCCAAGAACGACTTGATCATCGCCATCGATACCGACGTCCCGGCGTCGCTCAGCGACTATCCCGACGCCGAGGGGCCGTTCAACGTGCTCGATAACACGCCCGGCACTAAGTATCTGAACTTCGGCGAGCTCAATACCGGCTTTATGGTCACGCCCTTTTCCGGCCCGTCGATTATCCAGAGCATGGTGCTGACCACCGCCAATGACGCGGAGGCCCGCGATCCAGCCAGTTGGGCGGTCTACGGCACCAACGAGAACATCGATCTCTTGGCGCCCGGCGTCGACGACGGGGATTCGCTGATCGCCAATTGGCAACTCATCGCTCAGGGCGACGTTGCCTTGCCGGCCGCGCGGCTGACTGCGGGCCCCGCCTTGTCGTTCGCGAACTCGACGTCGTATGCCCACTACCGCGTCTTATTCCCGACCGTCAAGAATGCCGCGGGTGCGAATTCCATGCAGATTGCCGACGTGGGCCTGTTTGCGTCCAACGACGGCTCGGGGACGAGCGTGCTGGGCATTCTCGACAACATTGCCGCCTTTCAACTCCCCGCGCCCGATTCGCGTTACCCCGCCGCCCAGAGCCCGCCCTTGGTGCTCGACGGCACGGGCCCCAACTTGGATCTCCCGTCGCAGAGCGCGTCGCCGGCCAACGAAGCGCCGCCCAACCTCATCGATGGCATGGCGGCGACGAAGTACCTCAACTTCGGCGAACTCGACTCGGGATTTATCGTCACGCCCGCCAGCGGCCCGTCGCAGGTTCAAAGTTTCCAGTTGACCACGGCCAATGACTCGCCGTCCCGCGATCCTTCGATGTGGCAGCTCTTCGGCACGAACCAACCGATCGTCAGCGTCAACAACAGCTACGGCACGGCGGAAACGTGGACGCTGATTGACGAGGGGGCGGTGGCCCTGCCGGATACCCGCGAGACGCTGGGGCCTGTCGTCATGGTCGACAATCCAACGTCGTACGCCTCCTACAAGATGCTCTTCCCGAACACCAAGGATCCGGCGGCCGGCGACGCCGATTCCATGCAGCTTGCCGAGGCGTCGTTCTTCGCCAGCCTCGATGGATCCGGTCCCGACGTCCTCAACCCCGGCGATCCCATCTTGGGAATCGACGCGACGATCCGGACGGGCCTGCAGACCAAGTATCTCAACTTTGGCCAAAACAACAGCGGCGTGATTATTACGCCCGCCGCGGGCGCGAAGGTCATCACCGGCTTCAAGATCACCACTGGCGACGACGCCGTCGAGCGCGACCCGGCCTCGTTCGAGTTGTACGGCACGAATAGCCCGATCGCCAGCGCCGACAACAGCCAGGGCAATGGCGAGACGTGGACGCTGATTTCCTCCGGCGCGCTCGCCCTGCCGGACGAGCGGACGACCGAGAGCGAACTGATCCCGGTGACGAATTCGACCAGCTACACGTCGTACCGCCTGATTTTCCCGACCGTCAAAGACGACACGATGGCCAATTCGATGCAAATGACCAGTCTGCAATTCTTCGACGACTCGGTCGTCGCCGACGTCGACTTGGACGACGACGGCGACGTGGATGGCAACGACTTCCTGCTGATTCAGCGGACGGCTCCGACCCTGATTGCAGAGTGGCGCACGCAGTTTGGCACGGGTGCGATTTCGGCGAATGTTGGCAGCGTTCCCGAACCGTCGGCGGCTGTGCTCGCCCTGGCCGCAGCGGGGTGGACTGCCGCTTGGCGGCGGAGGATTGGCGGCTGCCGCGGACGATCATCGTAGCATGACTCGCTGCGGGGAGTCCCTGGTGGGGCAAGCAAGGGACTCGGCGGGTGCGCGGCTCGCGGCGACGCGAGCCGCGAGCCCGCTTTCGCAGCGGGCAAACCAGTGATACTCGACGGGAGCAATTCGATGGAACAGCCTTGTTTTCAAGGGAGGGCGCTTGGCGATCCAACGACCTTGGCGTTGCAACGACGTGGTCGGCGCAGCGTGTCATTGCCCGCGTCCGCATTTCAGGGAACTTCCAAAATGTCTTTACGTCGACAAGTCATCATCGCCCCCTCTCGCCGCGCTTTCACCCTGGTCGAGTTACTGGTGGTGATCGCCATTATCGGGGTGTTGGTGGCCTTGCTGCTCCCGGCGATTCAAGCTGCGCGGGAGGCCGCGCGGCGCACGCAGTGCCGGAACAACGTGAAGCAAATCATGCTGTCGATGCTCAACCACGAATCTGCCAAGAAGTGCTTTCCCAGCGGGGGCATCGATCCCTGGCCAAACTTAGCTCTCTACTTGAACGGCATCAACGGAACTCCCTACGGGCCAGACAAGCAGGGCCTGGGCTGGGCGTTTCAGATCCTGCCCTATCTCGAAGGCAATCAGGTTTACAACGTCAAAACGGAAAAGGAGGTCGTGAACATTGTCGTTCCGTGGGTGAATTGCCCTTCGCGGCGCGGACCGACCCGCTGGTCGGGAATCGACGCTAAAACTGGGGTCAGTCCCTACCTGATGGACTATGCCGCCGCCGTCCCCTTCCGGAGTCGTGGGCAACTGGGCATTCCGCCCGGCCCGCCGAATCCCTATTTTGCTCCGCAAGGCGCTGACACGCGCGGATGCAGCCAATACACCTTCTGGGGCGCGGTTTCGGGAGGTCCCAGACACGTGGGCGAGATTCCTGGCCAGACCGCTCCGAAGCTCGGCGCATCGTACGCCGGATACTGGGGCGTCATCGTTCGCAGCGGCCTTGCGGTGCAAGGCACGCCAGCGGCGCCCTTCAAGACCGAAACCGGCTTTTACGATCGCATTTCGTTCGAGCAGATCATCGACGGCTCGAGCAACACGCTGGTGATCGGCGAGAAGCGGATGCAGCCCACGAAGTACGACACGGGCGACTGGAACGACGACCGGGGATGGACAGGCGGATGGGACCCGGACGGACTTCGTTCGACGATCTGTCAGATCGGAGCCGACGTGATTACGCAGAGCCCCGAACCGGAGGTGTTGGGCTACCGGTTCGGGTCAGCCCATTCCTCCGGCATGAACGCTGGCTTTGCCGACGGATCGGTCCATGCGATCAGCTATGACATCGACCTGGAGATGTTCAACCGCCTGGGCCATCGCAGCGACGAGGAGGATTTGAATCTGGAGTCGGTGTTGTGACTCGCGTACTCCCGCTCTCCGTCGCCGCGTTGCTCGCCGTCTTGCCCGGCTGCGGCGAAGGCGCGCCTCGGGCCAAGCAACTGGAAACCTCGAACCTGAGGTCGATTGTCTCGCTTTACAACTACGCGTTTTCCAGCACCGGGCGGCCGCCGGCCAACGAGCAGGAGTTCAAACAGTTCATCGCGACGAACGGCACAGCCATGATGGAAACGCTGCACATTGCCAATCCCGACGAATTCTTTATTTCTGAGCGAGATGGCCAACCGTTCGTCGTCGTCTACGGGCAGCGCCCCCAAGACATGTCACGCGACGTCGTGGCGTACGAGCAGACGGGCGTCGACGGGAGGCGACAAGTCGGCTTAAGTCTGGGAAGTATCGAAGAGGCGGACGAGGCCCGCTTCCGGGAACTGGTTCCGACGCCGCCTGTCCCCTAGCGTCGCGGCGCCGCCGATAAGCTTGACAACTCGGAACGTGCAGCAAGAGAAGCGGCAGGCGCACGCCGGTTCGTGCTTGGTTGGCGGCAGTCACGCCGCCTGCCGCTTCTCTCGCCGCGCGACAGCCATGAACAATCGCCGGACACATTGAGAACCTATCTGAGAACCGCCGGGGTCCCCCTTCCGCAGGCGGTTCTCGGATAGGTTCTTAGCCCCGCCGCTTGCGGCGGGCGCCGCGGCTCAATGACTTTGATCAACTTGCCCCACTTGTCCCACGATCATGCCCCGAAAACGCCGAGTCAGGACTTGAAATTAGCCGCGCAGTCGTGTAGTGTACGTATGTCTCAATCGTTCCTTGACAACTTATTCGACAGGTCCGGCGCCAGCCGCAGGTCCGTGCTTCCGGTGCGCGCATCGCGTCGCGAGCGCGTCTCCGCCTTGTGTCACCTTTCGTCACAAAAAAGCGCCAAGCCGCAAGCCGAGGAACGCCAACCACTTATGCGTCAGCCGCTCCACTTGGGACCACTGCCGCGGACAAAACTCTCCGTCGCGGGCGCTCGCCGCAAACTGTTGGCGTCGCGCCCCTTGCGACATCAGCCCGGAGCGTAACTGGCGATCGAAGCGAATTTTGTCGCCTGCGCGGTGATTTTCGCGAGTCGATCACATGGAACATGGAACAACGTGAGCCCCTTGCCGCGTTGGCGGGCGCCAGACCCGCCGGCCGGCGCCCAAGGCGGTCGAACTTTTTTTACTCGCCAACGACGGAACAACGATGAGAAGCTCAAACCGCCGACGTGCCGCCGCCATGCGCCGGCGACGAACATTGCATGTGGAATCGCTGGAACCGCGCGCCTTGATGGCCGGCGACACCTACCTCGTCAATTTTCAGCTCGAAGGGGCGCCCGTTCCCCAGCGGCACTTGCCCGACTCCGGCGCCGTGTTCGGCGATCGCGGCGGCGGCTTGTTCTACGGCTGGTCCTTTGACCACACCGACGTCGACCGCGATCGCGGCGTCAACCCCGACCAGCGGCTCGACACGCTCGTCCATTTTCACGCCGGGGGGCAGTGGGAATTCGCTCTCCCCAACGGCGTGTACGAGGTGACCGCCTCAATCGGCGACCCCACCGTCGCCAGCACGCACACGCTCAACGTCGAGGGCGTCGGCTATTGGAACGCCGTCTCGCTCGCGGCGAATGCGTTCAATTCCAAGACGATGACGGTCACCGTGTCCGACGGCCGGCTCACGCTCGACCAGGGCGCCGCGGCCAACATGGCCACCCGCATCAACTACGTGGACATCGTTGGTTTGCCGAGCGGGCCCAACAACGCGCCGGCGGCGCCCACAATTAACGAACCTGCCACGGAAGGCCAGCAGATCAATCCCTTCGACGTGCACATGGAGGCGGTCGGGTTTTCTGATGCGGACGGAAATCTCCACAAATCGACCGATTGGGAGATCTGGACCGTCGGCCCCGGAGCCGAGCCGGTGTGGCAAACGCTCGGCATCGAGGGCATCGAAAAGCTGCACACGCATTTCGGCGACGGCGTGTTCATCAACTCCCGCGCTGGGCAAATTAGCCTGGCCGCGAACGCCGACCACGAGCTGCGGGTCCGATTTCGCGACGACGCCGGCTCGGTGAGCGCGTATTCGGTGCGCACGTTTCACACCACGGAGGCGTCGTCGACGGCGCCGTTGCAGTTGCTAGACGTGGCGGCCGCGCCGGCCCCGACCTGGGAGACCATCTTTGGCGTCGGCGTCGAGCTGCCGAGCCCTAGCGGCATCGTGTCGCCAGGCGACGCCATCCTGCCCATCGACGCCGACGGCGGCAGCGCCTCCCCCGGCAACGAGGCCGCCGCCAATGCGATCGACGGCACGGCCACGGCCAAGTACCTCAACTTCGGCGAAGTCAATTCGGGCTTCATCGTCACGCCATCCCTCCCGTCGTCGGTCCTCACAAGCTTCCGCATCACCACGGCCAACGACGCGGAGGAGCGCGATCCCAACGCCTGGCAGCTCTTCGGAACCAACGACGCCATCGCCAGCGCCGCCCACAGCACGGGAACCGCGGAGACGTGGACGCTGATTGCCTCGGGGTCGGTTTCGCTTCCGGCAGCGCGCGATACGCTCGGGCCCACCGTGATCTTCACGAACTCGACGGCGTACTCGTCGTACAAAATGATCTTCACCGGCGTGAAGAACGCCGCTGCCGCCAACTCGATGCAAATCGGGGAAATTCAGTTCCTGGGCGATCCGCCTGCCGGAACGGCGTCGTCGTTGCGGCTCGAAGCCGCGGCGACGGGCGACCCGTTTCTGGTCATTGCCGCAAACGACGCCGTCGGCAACACGGTGACGCACTTTGCGGCCTTGGCCAACCAGGCCGCGCTGCGCCTCGTGGTGCAGGCCGGCTCGAAGAATTTGAATCTCGCCCAGACAAACTTCGCGTTCAACGACGAGTCGGCCCTCCCGCACACGGTCTACCTGCCCGCGATCAGTCTCGCCGCAGGACAGAGGATGGACTTGTGGGTGGCCGAGGACGGGTCGACGTACTACGGAACGGCTCTGCAAACGATGCCGGATTTCTCGTTGTTGGCGCGCACCAGCGAGTCGACGCTCACCAACCCGTTTGTGCCGATGCAGCCGGGCTACGTCGTCGAGGAGGTGGGAAGCGGCTATCGGCTGCCGGTGAACATCGCGTTCGTGCCCAACCCCGGGCCCGATCCGACCGACCCGCTCTACTACGTCACGGAGCTGTACGGCTCGATTCAGGTCGTTCTCCGCAACGGCACGAAGCAAACGTTTGCCAGCGGCCTGTTGGACTACAACCCCCAAGGGCCGATTTCGGGCACCGGCGAACAGGGGCTCACCGGGCTGGCCGTGCAGCGCGACGCGGTCGATCCGTCCATCTATCATCTCTATGTCGGCATGCTGTGGGACAACGGCTCGCCCCCGGGCGGCCTGGTCCATTACCCAAAAGTCGAACGCATCGACAGTATGCCCGGCGGCCACGCCATACAGTCGCGCACTGTGCTGCTGAACATGCAGCCGGAAACGCAGGGCCAGTCGCACCAGATCTCGAACATCACGATTGGTCCCGACGGTAAGCTGTACGTGCACAACGGTGACGGCTTCGATGCCAGCCAGGCCCAGAATCTCGATTCGTTCCGCGGCAAGATTTTGCGGATGAACCTCGACGGCACGGCGCCGACGGACAACCCCTTTTACAATGCGTCCAACGGCATCACGGCACGGGACTACATCTTCGCGTACGGAGTTCGCAATCCCTTCGGCGGAGCGTGGCGTGCCTCCGATGGCAAGCATTACGAAGTTGAGAATGGGCCCAGCGTTGATCGGATGGCGCAGGTCAATGCCGGCGTCAACTACGGATACAACGGTTCGGACGCCTCGATGGCCATCAACGCCATTTACAACTGGAATCCTTCGCACGCGCCGGTGAACATCACGTTCGTTCAGAACGAGACGTTCGGCGGCAGCCAGTTCCCGCCGTCGAAGCGCGATCACGCGTTCGTGAGCGAATCGGGGCCCACGTACGCCGGCGGACCACAGGAGCAGGGCAAGCGGATCGTCGAGTTTGTGCTCAACGCGAGTGGCGCCGTCGTCGGCGGGCCCACAACGCTCGTCGAGTATCGCGGCACGGGCCAGGGTTCGGTCGTCGGCCTCGCCGCGGGACCCGATGGACTTTACTTCTCTGAACTTTATGAGGACTCGGGGGCCAACGGGCCCACCGCGGCCGGCGCGCGCATCTTCCGCGTGCGGTATATCGGCCAAACGCTCGGCGACTATGACTACAACAACTCCGTCGATGGAAACGACTTCCTCAAGTGGCAGCGCACGCTGGGATCCGTCTCCGACCTTGCCGCCGACGGCGACCGCAGTCAGATCGTCGACGCGGCCGATCTCAATGCGTGGAAAGAGAACTTCGGTACGTCGCCAGCGATTGCAGCTTCCGCCGTCACGCTGATGGAGGCGCCGTCATCGGAAAGCGGAGCCCGTCAACTCGATCGGTCGCAGGTTGTCGTCCTCGCCCTGGCGGGAACCCCTTCGAGTCAATCGATCGGCGCGACCCCGTCGTTGCCGTTCCGTCGCGTTGGTCCGGGCGTTGAATCGAGCGGCTACCTTGAGGCGCACGACCGCGGATTGCTCTTGGCCTTGGGTAATCCGCGACATGGTCGCATCGCGACGTCGCAGGCCGACCCGAGCGACGAGGACGCCAGTTGCACGATCGCGTCGCATCTCCTGGTCGACGAGACGCCGTTAGGAGTTCGATGGACGAAGGTCATCGGCTGATCACTCCCGACTGATCGAATTGCGTTGCTCTTCGCCAGTGATGGAGCGGACGTGGACTTCAAGTGAGCGCAGACGAACATCCTGCGTCGGGACGCCAAGCATGATCGCGTAGTAACGCCGAGCCTTGCGGAATCGCTCAGTGGCTCTTTTGGCGAAGTTGCGCCGAAACGCAACCGCCGCGTTGGCGCCGGAACGCTGCTGCACAAACCGCTATGGCAAGGAGTGCCACGACGGTCGAGGCAGGTTCGGGCACGGCGTCAATCGCCGGGACCGCGGCCGTCGCACCATAGCCGTTCCGCCAGGCGGTGAGGTCGGCTGCCGCAAACGCCGACCCCACGCCGCGCTGCCAGACCAGAAAGTCCGCGCCATCGACGCGACCATCGAGGTTGAAATCCGCCGCTGGTCCGCCGGACACGTATTCGACGAGTCCCGTCTGCAATGTGCCGTCGGGCAATCCGTAGCGAAACACGAGGTCTTGCGTTCCGCCGATCGAGAACGCTTTGCCCAGCGCCGCAGGGCCCGACTGCGGGCCCAGGCCGAGCGTGCCCAGGAGGTTCGTCTCGGACAGTATCGTCGCGGCGGCTCCGCCCGCCTTCTCCCAACTCGTCGTCGACGCAGGCGCTGCGCCGTCGAGGCTCATCCACGTGGCGGGAGTCAGCGAACTGGCCGCACTGCCGATTTCGTAATAGTTCATCGCAATCGTCGCCGAAGGATCGCCAGCGATGCTCGCGTATCCTGTCATCGTATTCACTCGCAACCTGAGGAGTTCAGGAACATCGACGGTGACGTTGCTGAAGTCGCCCGAGCCAGTGTTGCCGTTCAACAAGAAGCCCACGGCGTTGAACGAGGCCAGGTTGGCGCTCGCGCCGACGGCGTCGGTAAACGAGCCGCTGCGGTTGACGGCGCCGCCGACAAAGGAATAGTCGGCCTGCACGCTCGTCGCGCCAGTACGCATGAGCGTGAGCGAAAAATTGTACGGCGTGGCGGCGGGCGGACTCGCCGCCCCGCCCGGACCGTCGCCTACGACGTACGAGTCCGTGTTGGAAAGCCAAACGCCAGCGCCGGCGCCGGTGCGTCCCTTGACGGAGTCGTTGCCGCCGCCGCCGCCGATCTGAACCATGTAGCCCAGCCAGCCCGTCACATCGGCGCCCGACCACGCGCCCCCTGCCAGTGTGCCCGTGGCATGCCCGTTATTGTTGTACAAGCCGAAGCGGAACTGTTGGTTGCCAGGCGCGTTCTGGAGGGTCACCGTGCCGCTAAGTTGGACGACGTCGCCGGCGTTGGCAAAGGCGAACGGGCTGGCCAGCGAAGCGCGCGGACCGGCGTTTCCGGTGGGGGTCGTCACGGCGAAGCTCCCCGCAGCGCCCTCGGTGAGCGTCGCATTGGCCAAGGTCGTATCGAGACCCCAGCCCGTTACCAGTTGCGCGCGTGCGTCAGCGGAAAGGACCAAGCCCACGATTGCCGCGAGCCCTGCATAGAGTTTCGGAATACATCGCGACCTAGTCCTGCGCATCGTTGCCCTCTCCTCGGGAAAAGTCGCCTCGACGAACACATGCGTCGGCGAGCCATTGGTTGACATACTCCGCACGGTCCGGCGGCCGCGCCGACGCACGAGAATCGACGCCAGCGGTCCCAGCCCCACGAGCACGACCCCCGACGGTTCCGGCACGCCGGCCATCATTGCTGCAAAGGCTCCTGGACCGTTCACCTGAATGAACGACGTCCGAAATGCGACGAAGTCCGCGTGGTTTACGAGACTGTCCCCGGTGAGATCGCCCATGCCGTAGTTTTCGATCCGCGTCAATGCCAGCGGCGTCAAGTCCGTGTGCATGTGCTCTCTCAGCGTCAAGTAGTCGGCGACATTGAGATTGCCGTCGGCGTTGAAGTCGCCCATGGCGATCGCCGCGCCCGTGAATTGCGGAGCCAGGGTCAGCGTCCCGCCGCCGACCAACGTGAACTGCACCTGCACATCCTCAAACGGGCTGCGCGCCCACAGATTGCCGAGGTTAAACGACGCGCCGCTGCTTGCAAGCGTCGCACCGTCGAAGCCCGACTCGGACTCCGCGAGCGTCCCGGCGAACGCGGGATAGGGCTGCGTCGGCGCCGTCACGATCCACGGGTCCGTATCCAATTTCCCTGCGCCGACGCCCACGTAGTTGTCCTGGATGGACAACCAACTGGCCGGCTTCAGCGCCGAGGCGCCCGACGTGACCGTGTACGATGTAAAGTGAATCGCCTCGCCCGTGTTGTTGACGATCGAAAGATTGCCGCTGCCGCGATTAACGGTCGCGGTCAGCGTGATCGCCGTGCCGGCGGGCACGTACGCGAGGCCGTCCAACCAGGTGCGATCCGCATCGGTCGTGTTTGGCCGGTCGTTGAGAAACACCGAGATCCTGCCCTGGACGTTGGCCGCCGCCGTACCGACTTTGCCCAGGTACATCGTGCGGTCGGCCTCCGTGAAGATCGGGACGAGGCTCGACGTGGGAGGCGAGTTCCAAATGGCTGACCCCGCCGGCGTGCCAGCAATGGCGCCCGCGGTTCCGGTACGATCGAACAGTTGGTAGTTGCCGGAGGTGAATCCTGCACGGACGCCCCAGTTGGCGCCCGACGACCAATAGGCTACATAAACGTCGTAGTTGGCGTTGGGGGTCAGCCCGCTCAGCGTCTGCGTGATCTCCGGCGCGTCTTCGACATTGCTGCCAGCCGCGGTGCCGCCCGCCTCCCAGATGTAACGGCTGAACGTCGGGCTTTCGGCGCCGAGGGCGGAGCGATATCCCCACAGACTATCCGGCGTGAACCCGGTGCTGAACGCCGACTGTGGCGCCAGGTTGGCGTTCGGCCCGAAGGTTCCCGTCAGAAGGTCGTCGTCATTGATGGCGTCGACGTACACAAGTCCCACGGCCCCCGCCAATCCGGCCGCCGCCCATGCCGTTGCCGCGACGAGCCCCATCACAATCCCGTTCGTGACTCGTCGTTGTCGACCGCGGATTGAATCGTAGTTAAAGAACATCTGCTGCCTCCCAACGCAATTCTGCAAGTAAGTTCTGATCAATGGGGAAAGGAGTGCCCACGTGCCTGACTACTGGCGCGGGTCTTCGCCATGCTGCCTATCCGCGGTCGTCGCGAGCGCACGGCGGCGAGCCGCGTCGAGTAGCATTCCCAGCGTGAGCAGCCCCGCGGTCGCCGGCTCCGGCGCGGCCAGCGCCGCTTCGAAGGCCCCGGCGCCATTCCACTGGTTGTAAGCTTGCCGGAATAGCGTCAGGTCGGCGTAGTCGTTCCTGAGATCGCCATTGAGATCGCCCATCGCGAACGCCGCGGTGGAAGACATTCCGGTCAAGTCCTTGTGCATGCCGGCGATGTACTGCAGAAAATCCGTCAGGTCGAGCAGGCCGTCGGAGTTGAGATCCAGCGGCGGCGGCGCGAGATAGGCCGGCGTCGCGTAGAGCTCGAAGCCGTTGAGCGTGACATTTGCCGCGGTCAGCGATTCCAGCGAGAGCGTCACGTCGCTCGCCCCATCGGCCTGAAACTGGACTCGCGATGACGCGACGCCGATTTGCGGCGCGGCGCCCGTCGTTGGCGCCAGCCTCCCCAATGGCGAGCCATTCAGTGCGATCTTGTATGTCGTTTGGGCAAAGTCGCGATCATGGCCGTACAACACCAACTGGTAGTTGCCCGCCTGCAGATTTCCGAACGTGAGCGTGAGCGTCCCGGCGTTGAAGACAAAATCATCGACCAAGTCGCCCATCGGCCCCACGACATCGTCGCCGCGATCGCGGAACTGCACGTCCCCGCCGCCGAGCGAGACAGAAACCTGCCCGCCTGGCCCCGCAAACGGCGAGGAGTACGACTCGGATTGCGCAGCGCCCGCTGGATTCTGATCGCGCGTAAACGGAGCAAAGCCGCTTTGCAGGAGTTGGCCCGTCGCTCCGAAGTCCACGGCCAGCGCCTCTTCGGGCTCGGCGAGCGACGGATTCAACATGGCGACGGTCTTCAGGTTGTAGCTCGTGTAAGTCGAGTAAGCGCCGCGTAGCCACACCAGCGCCGTGTGATCGGCGTCCCACGCGGGGACATTCGGCCGCAGATTGTCGACGGTCGAGTTAAACGTTATCGCCGCCCACGTCCACGTGGCGCCGTCGTCCTGGGTCCGGCCGCGGAACAACTCGTAATGCCGCTCGCCATCGGCGCCGATCAGCTGCGCCTTTGTCGCCGGATGCACTTCTGACGACACGAAGACCGTGTTCACGTCGTCGGGATGGATGGCGACGAGCCCGGTGTAATCGTTCTCCGCGGCGTACAGATAGGAACCCGAGTAGCCGAGCGGATGAACCTGCCACTGGGCGCCGTTCCACCGGCTATAGAAATACCGATGGTCGAGGTCGCTGCCGCCGGCCCGCGTCTGAAACACGCCGACTGGCGCACCGGCGTCGTCGATCGCCGTGTCGACCGTCCACGCCCGTTGCATCGAAGCGCCGTCGACGACCGTGTTGGCGGCGAACACCGTCGTAAGTTGGTTCGGCGCCACGGCCGTAGCGTCAAACAGGTTGTTGTCGACCACGGTCCCCGCGGAGTTGAATAGCTGGCCGTCCTCGACGTAAGCGTGGTAGATGCTGTTGTTGAAGTCCCGCGGATGGCGGTCCGTCGCGAAAAAATGGATGCGGTCGCCGTCTGACGCGTAGCGCAAATACGGCCGGTCAGAATTGCCGCCCTCGTTCAATAACCGTCCGCCATACGTCCAGGTCGATCCTTGGTCGCTCGACACAAGAATGTTGGGATCGAAGCCAATGCTGCGGACAAAGTTGTACAATCGCCCGCTGCCGCTATTGTCGTCGAGCAGGAAGTGCAGATTCGAATACGTCGCTCCGGCGTTGTTGTTCAGCGTCTGCTCGGCCGTCCATGACGAAATGTCTCCGGCAGCGGTCGACACGCGCCACCGCGAGAAGTTGTCGGCAATGTGGCCGGCGTACATCGCCACATATCGCCCGTCGGGCCGGATATAGAGCGCCGGCGAATTGTGGTCATCGGCCTGAAAGCCGTCACGAAGCACAAAGCGGCTCGTGGCGTGCGTCGCCAAATCGACGGACGTGACTTCCACGTCGCCGCTCCGCGCGGCGCCGCCGAAGCCGGCGCCATTGGCGATCGTGGCCACGACGAGCTTGCCGGCGGCCAAGTCAACCACGGCCCGTTCATCTTCAAACCAAGACCAGGCGCCGTTGTCATTGACGGTCACCAGCGGCCCCGCGACGTTGTCCGCAGAGTTCGCTGTTCGCGGCAGGCCGACTACCGCCATCGCAACCAACAAACCAATCGCATGTTGCGCCTTTGTGCAGATCACCATCTCTTTACTCTGTCCCAGCTCCTTGTTCGCTTGATTTGGTCAATCGCGGTGACGCCGCCATCGTCAGGCGCCGGCCCCCCGCCGGCGCCCGAGACGGCCACTAGTCGGTCACCGGCAGCGCCGCCTCGTCCGCCGTCCCGCGGATGGTACGACAAGACCCAGCGCCGCCAGCGCCAGCGACGTCGGCTCGGGGACCAGTTCATAGGACACGCCGTCGTACCACGACCGGTTGTTGACGCCGATGGTCGAGGCCAGGTCGTCGACGTACACGGCGATCTGGCCGCCGGCGCTGGCGGTTGTCGTGCCCACGAGCCCTGCGTACTGCGTGCGGTCGGCTTCCGTGAACGGCGTTGGGTTGGTCGCATAGGTGAGCGAACTGGCAAATACCGCGGATGTTGCGCCGAGGTCTGCCGCATCGGCCGGATTGGCAAACAACGTATTGGCCCCGGGATTCGAAGCGAAGCCGGCGCGGAGATTCCAATCTGGCGCTGCGCCGCTTCCATCCCAGAAGTGGACGTACACCTGATACGTCGCGTTCGGCGTGAGTCCGCCAATCGTCGTCACGATTTCGGGCGAGTCCTCGCCGTTGCCGTCGCCCGACTGAAAGATATTGCCGCCGACGGCGAACGTCGTTCGTTCGGTCCACAGATTGTCATCGGCGTTGCCGTTTGTGCCTGCCGTGAACGCGCTCGCCGGCGTGGTATTGATATTTTTGTTGGCGTCGACGTAGGTCAACGCCGCCTGCACAGCGCCATTCCCCCACACGATTGCAGACGCGGCCAACCACGCGGCGCACCTGCGAAAACTCGACATCGTCAATTTCATGAGACGCAACCTCCCCAGTTGAAGTGATCAAGAGACCTGTCGAAGCCGACTCACCGGCGCCCGCCCCCGCGGGTCACAGGTCGACGAGCGTGGACGAGCGTGCGGAACGCCCACATAATTCACTCGCGCGGAGTTGGCCCACTTTTGCGCGCCGTCAAAAAAAATGCAGGAATCCGGCAAATTCCCCGCTAGCGACGAGGCGCCGCGAAGCCCGCCGGGGGCCGGCCGGGCCAAAAAAGCGAGAAACCCATGTCGGAATCGCCGCAAAAAAGAGCTGACTTCCAACGATGAACTGCACGGGGGCGCTCTATGGCCGCCGCGATCCTTCGTCCAACGTCGGTCTTTCCAGCGCCTCCCATGCTCGACCAGCCCCAAGAGTCGGCGGACGACTTGCATGCCGAGTTCATGCGGCTGTTCTCCCAGCACTCGCGCCGCATCTATCAGTTCATCCTCACGCTCGCCATGAATCACATCGACGCCGACGAGGTGTATCAGAACACGTGCGTCATCCTGTGGAAGAAGTTCGGCTCGTATGATCCCACCGGTTCCTTCTATGCGTGGGCTTGCCGGATTGCCCAATTGGAGTTCATGCAGGTCCGCCGCAAGAACAAGCGCATGCAGACGTTCAGCGACGACGTGCTCAATCTGCTGGCGGACCAGGCGATCGCTCATGCTCACGAGCTGGGCGCCCGGCAGGACGCTTTGGCCGACTGCCTCGACAAGCTCGATGCCCGCGACCGGCAACTCATCGAGCAGCGGTACTATGGCGAACGGGCTCCGAAGGAGATTGCCCGCCTGCGGTCCAGCTCGGTCCATTCCGTGTACCGAGCGTTGGCTCGCATCCACACGTCGCTGCGCGAATGCGTGCATCGCACGCTGGCGCGGGAGCAAGTCCGATGAGCGATCGGTCGCGCCGCGAACACGAAGTCGCCGCCATCCTCATGGCCGCCGTCGCCGGTGAGGCGTCGCCGGACGAGCTGTCGCGCGTCAATGCGTGGATTCGCGACGATCCTGCACTGAGCGAGTTCGTCGTCGACCTAATGAATCAAGAGGCGTGGCTGTCGTGGCATGCCGCCGCGGCCCCTGAGGGCGCGGAACCACCCGACGCGGCCCAACGCGTGCAAGTGCTGCTGCAACAGTCGCCGAAGACAGTTTCGGCGCTCGGATCGCCATTGCGCGGGCGGCAGTCCCCCTATGTGCTGGCTGCGGCATTGCTTGTCGCCATTGGCGCGGCGCTCGGATCGATGGCAACGCGCTGGGTCCACCGCGACGAGGCGCCAGAGGCCTTGATCGCCCTCGATTCGGCGCCGTTCGGCGACGGCGTCCCGGGCTATGTCGCACGCTTTGTGCAGGGCACGGCGTGCTTGTGGAACCCCGAGACCGCGTCGCCTCACGAAACGGCCACAGCGCTTCGCACGGGCGAAGCGCTCAACCTGCTCGAAGGCCTGGCCGAGTTGCAGTTCGATTGGTCAACCGGCGCCGCCAACATCAAGCTTGAGGGCCCCGCGGGGTTGGTGCTCACCGCCGAACGCGGCGCCAGCCTCACCCGCGGCAAGGTGACGGCCGACGTGCGGCTGGCCGACGGCGCGTTCGTCCTCGGCACGCCAAATGGTCAGGTTGAAGTGTCGCAGGACGCGTCGATCGGCGTCGTCGTCCGCGGCGACGCGGTCGAGGTGCACGTCTTTCGCGGCGCCGCGAAGTTGGTTACCTCGTGGGCCGCGAGTTCGCCGGAGACCGATCGCCTCGCCGTCGCCGCGGGTCAGTCGCTGACGATTGCCAACGCCCCGGATGGCCGCATGCGGCAAGAGCGCGGCGGCGCCCGCCCCGTCGATTTCGCGTCGCAGATTTCGATGCGGTCTGACGACCTGACGATTCCGCCGGAGTACGTTGCCGAGGTGCTGCGAAGCAAGCCGCTGCTTTATTGGCGGTTCGAGGGCGACGCTTCGGGCGCCGTGAGCAACGAAGTGGGGACGCGCTACCACGGCCGCGTCCAGGGCGCCGTTCAATGGAACGACGCCAGCGGCAATGGCAATGTTGAGCTGGGGACCGGTCTGAAGCCGGAAGAGCTTCAAGCCTACATTCTGGCAGACGAGCCGATCACGGAAGACCTGTCGAGCGGCTACACCGTCGAGATGTGGATCAAGCCCAGCCATTATCACTGGGGCACAGTCGTTTCGCTGATTGGCGACCCGCCGCAGCTGGGCGGGCAGAGCGTCCACGGCATGCTGTTCGAACTCGGCGGGCCGATTACGTTTGAATCGTCAATCGAGCGTCCCGGTCGCTTGCGGTTTCTCCACCGCAGTCCGCCCAGCGCGGATCTCAACACAGGCACGTCGTGCTTCTCTCAAACACCGTACGAGCTGCGCAAGTGGCAGCACGTGACGGCGGTGAAGGAGGGAGCCCAGATGCGGCTTTACGTCAACGGCGAACTGGTGGCGACCGGCGAAGACCCGTCGCACCTGCCGACCGGCCTGCGCGTGATCGTCGGCCAACTCGACGCCAGCCGGTTGGAGCGCCGCTTCACGGGTCAGCTCGACGAATTGGCGGTCTACGCGCGGGCGCTGGACGCCGAAACGCTGCGGCGTCGCTACGATCTGGCCAGAATGCGAGCGACGCAAGCCATCGACGCTCGCGACGATGCCATCTGATCGACGAACTGGCCGAGCAACAGTCGCGAAAGGCAACAGGCCGCAGCGACGTGAACGACGCGTCACTGAGGAGGATGTGGGGCCCTTCCCGTGCTTTGTCATGGACTAAAACTGCGCGGATATCTAGGCGCGGGGGTCAAAAAAACGGGGAGTGGGTCGCTCGCCATGCACCTAACATGCGCCATCAGAAGTCGCGGCGCAAGTCAATTTGGGTAAGCGCAAATGCCGTGCCGAACAGGCGTGGGACAGTCCCAATTTGCTCCGCGGACTCCGCAAATTTGGGACAGTCCCCGACGGTATTGAAACTGGTTCTAGAAACTGCCGAGAAAAACTGCCTATCCACGCCACGTCGCGAGGTCTCCAATTGTCCACGCCGCCGCAAGTTCGGACGCGATCGACGCGCCAGCCCAAGCACGCCCGATTGGCGGGGCGGCGGCGGGGCGTGGTTGCCAGCACTCTCAGGGACGTCGCAGATCGTTGGCGCCGTCAACGTTTCGCGCGACTTTCCTCATCCCCGCCTGCACAGCAACCGATACACCACGCAGGCTGCGCTCCCGGAGCGCGCGCCGGTCGTTCCATGCTTGCACCAGGGGGGCTTGCTTGGACGCTGGATCATGATCTCGTCGGCCTTCAGCGGCTTCTCCCCGCACCTTCCGCGGCACGCCCGTCACCGAGCGCAGTTGCGCGCCCTCGGACTCATGCTAGCTCTGGCGGTGCTGCCCGGTTGCAGCGTGTGCCAGCAGGCGCGGCGGACGATGCTCGAAGAACCAGCTGCGTTCGCGTGGAAATGGGATCGCGCACGCAGCTTGAAAGTCTACCGCCAGTGGGCTCTCGAGGCGTGGTCGCTGGAAAGCGGCTCGTGCGGCGAGCCAGGTTCGACCGACGACTACGCGCTGGGGTTCCGCGACGGGTTTGTCGACACCGTGTACGGGGGCGGCGAGGGCGAGCCTCCGCCGGTGCCGCCGCGCAAGTTCTGGAACGTCGGCTGGCGCACCGAGCAGGGCGACGCGGCGGCCCGCGAGTGGTTTGCCGGCTATCGCCATGGAGCGCACGTCGCCCAGAGCGGCGGCTATCGCGAGCGCGGCGTGGTCGAGTCGTCCTACCGCTCGTCGGAATCCTGGATGTGGGATTTTCGCGAGCCCCAGTACACGCTGCCGCCGGGCGATTTGCAGGGCGCGCCGCAGGAGTTGCTGCCCGAGCCGGCGGCTCCGTCGACGGATGACGACGCGCTGCCGGCAGAGCCCGAGGCGATCGAAGGGCCAATCGATGAGCCGATTGACGAACCGATTGCCGAGCCCGCCGTGCGCTCACGCCCCCCCGCGTCGGCGGTCACGTTCACCACACCGAGCGCCAAGCCGTGATTTCGCGAGTTCACAACGCCGACGCAGGCTTACGGACGCTGCGATCTGCGATCGCGGCCGCGCTCTGCAGCGCGTTGTTCGTCGGCTGCGCGGCGGTGACCAACCCCGTGGCCAACGGCTTGCCCGTGCGGTTGCTTCCCGACGAACTCAAGGCCGAGACGCGCGAGGGGTTCGAGCAAATCCCGCTGACCCTCTTGCGACAGTCGCCGCCCGATGCGTATTTACTGGAGGCGGGCGACACGCTGGGCGTGTACATCGAAGGGGTGATCGGCTCCGCAGAAACGCCGCCGCCGGTGAACATTCCGGAGTCGGCGGAGTTGCCGCCGTCGATTGGATACCCGTTTCCCGTCCGCGCCGACGGCACAGTCTCGCTCCCCTATGTGGGCGCCGTGCACGTCGCGGGACTGGCCGTCGAGGACGCCGAGAAGCGGGTCATCGACGCCTATCTCGAACGCGAAATCCTCCGGCCTGAGGACCAGCGGATCCTGGTCACGTTGATGCGGCCGCGCACAGTGCGCGTGCTTGTGGTTCGGGAAGACTCGCAGCAGCAGCAGATTTCGCTGCGCAACGATTCGCTCCTGGGGCTGGGCACGACTGAAACGACGATCGGCGGCGGCCGCCGCAGCGTGGGGCAAATCCTCGAGCTGCCCGCGTACGAGAATGACGTGCTCAATGCACTGGCGCGAACGGGCGGGTTGCCGGGATTGGAGTCGACGCAGGAAGTCATCGTTCAGCGCGGCTATTGGAATCAGGCGACCGACCCCGAAGGGCAAGCCGCCACGGGCGCAGCGCCGCTTCCGGCCAGCGGCGCGGATCGACCGCGCGTGACGCGCATTCCGCTGCGCATACGTCCCGGCGAGTTGGTGGACTTCGGCCCCGACGACGTGGTGCTGCACAACGGCGACATCGTGACGGTGCGCGGACGCGACCCGGCGTTTTTCTACACCGGTGGCCTATTGCCGGCGGGCGAGCACCCATTGCCCATGGATTACGATCTGAAGGTGGTGGAGGCCGTGCTCAAGTCGCGCGGCCCGCTGCTCAACGGCGGGCTCAACACCAACAACCTCAACGGGGCGCTGGTGGGCGCGGGCGTCGGCAATCCGTCGCCCAATCTGCTGTCGGTGCTGCGCACGACGCCCGGCGGCGGACAAGTGACGATTCGCGTCGATCTGGACGAGGCGGTCCGCGATCCGCGGCAGAACATGCTTGTCGAAGCCGGCGACGTGCTGATCCTGCAGGAAGCGCCCGACCAGGCGATCACGCGCTACTTCACGCAGGTGTTCCAAGCGAACTTCTTCGTCCGCTGGCTCGATCACAGCGATGCGCAGGGCGAGGCGGTGATTGTCGCGCCGTAGCGCGCCCGGCGAGCGCTCAAAACGGCGGGCGGTCCGAGGGTCGAAACGGACTGCGAACAGGGGGCCGATACGGCGTCCGAATCGGCGTTGACACGGGGATCACGTCGCCTTCGTCGTCATTGGCCGACGCTGCCACTGCGGTCGTCGCTGAAGAGGTCGAAGTGCTGACCCGTTGGCGCAACGGCGTCGCGGGTCGGACCCGAACGAAGCCAAACCGATGGAATGAGAATCGGCTGAGCGACAATGACTCGAAGGGGTTGAAGATCGCCGGGCGAGGCGGTGGCGTCCCACGCGCAGGCGGAGCCGATTGCCCGGCGGCGTCGCCGCCCATCGCCAAGGCAAGCACGATTCCGATGGGCAATGCGTGGCATCGCGTCATTGTGGTCTCTGTCTGAAAGCTCCGACACGATTGGCGGACACTGAATCGCGTTTGTTAACCTAACTCGATGCCGCTCAATGGTCAACGAAAAACGCCGAGTTGCCGAGGGCACGAGCGGCGGCGCGACTCCCTCCTTCGGGGCATTCCCGCCGCGAGAAAGAACACACAAAGAATATGGCATTTCGCCGCAAATCGTTTGACAGTGGGTTGTTGGCGAGTCTAATGTGCGGTGAAGCGGCGCGCAGCGGCTTCGTTTTTCCGTGCCTGCTGAGTCGGCTTCCGGCCACGGCACGGTTCGCTGCGCTGCGCCACGCTCCCACTGACGACCGGCAGCTTCGAGGGGCTCGCGACCGATGACCGCGCTGGACGCGCTCTTGGCCTTTGCTGTCGCCGTTGTGGCGAGTCTCGTTTTCGTGCCGATCGCGGCGCGTTTTGCCCAGCGCCTTGGCGCCGTTGACGGGCCCGACGGACGCCGCAAGAGTCAGGAGCGGGCGGTGCCGCTCGGCGGGGGGCTGGCGGTCGCACTGGCGACCGCGCTCGGCGCGGGCGCCGCACTGGGCTTTGGCGTGGCGGCGCCGCTTACGGCGGGAGCCGCGACCAGTTGGACGATGGCGATTCCCTCCGCGCTGGTTCTGTTAGCCGTCGGACTGTTCGATGACGCGGTCGGGCTCACCGGCATCTACAAGTTGATCGGGCAAGTACTGGCTGCATCGCTGCTGACGGCGGCCGGATTTCAGTTCGAGAATCTCTCGCTGCTCGGTTGGGATTTGCCATTGGGCGACTTCGGCATCCCGTTTTCGATCTTCTTTTGTCTTGGCGCCATTAACGCGTTTAACTTGATCGACGGCGCGGACGCCCTTGCCGCGTCCATCGGCGCCGTGGTGTGCCTGACGTTGGGCGTGATCGCCGCCGCCCAAGACGCGGCGATCGCCGCTTTGGCCAGCTTCGCTTGCTCGGGAGCACTGGTCGGGTTCTTGCGTTACAACGCTCCGCCGGCACGCGTGTATCTCGGCGACACCGGCAGCATGTTCATCGGTTGGCTCGTGGCGGCGGTGGCTATTCGCAGCTCGATCAAGGAACAGGCAGCGATCGCGCTGACGGTGCCGGTGGCCATCTGCGCAATCCCCTTTCTCGATGCGGCCGCGGCGCTGGTCCGCCGCATGACGACGGGGCAAAGCGTGTTCACGTCCGACCGCGGCCATCTCCATCACGCGCTGATGCTGCGCGGCTGGTCGGCGGGGCGAACGGCGGCGGCGGCCGCGGGGATGACGGGCGTCGCCTGCGCGGGCGCCATCGCGAGCTATTTTACTCGCCACGAGGCGTTCGCCGTGGTCGCGGCCGGCGGCGTGATCGTCGCGCTGGCGGCGGCGCGCGTGTTTGGCCACGCCGAGCTCACGCTCTTGGCGTCACAATTCCAGTCGCTGGCGCGCGGCGCGTGGCGGCAGGTGCGGCCCGCGGCGGCAAGCGCGGGCGATCGGACGGATCAGGCGATTCTCCTCCAGGGCCGGCGACAATGGCATGTGTTGTGGTCCGCACTCCGGGAAGCGGCCGCGATCCATCGGCTCGCCAGCCTCAAGCTCAACGTCAATATTCCCCATTTGCACGAATCGTTTTACGCCAGTTGGCGGGCCAGCGACGCGGGGCCGGCCGAAGACGCGTGGCGGATGAACGTGCCGCTCATGTACGGCGATCGTCCCATTGGTCGGCTGGCGGTCGAAGGCCGCGCTGGCGGCGACAGCCTGGTGGAAATGCAGCACTTCCTCGACTTTCTCGACCCAATGGAAGGCGAGATGGCTCGGTTGGTTGAGGAGGTCGAAGCCGAAGGGACGCTGAAATCGGCGGCCCCCGGGGTCGTTGTTACGTCGTGACGACAAAGTCGTCGATCAGACCGTTGACCAGGAATCGCCGCCCATTCGTGCCGGAATCGCTCCCGCCACGCTCGGAGTCGACAGGTTGGTTGTCGGCCCGGAAAAGTCCAACTAAAATGCCGGCTGTGAGCCAATGGTCCGATTTCGGGGGCCGATCCGACCGGATCGCGTCGCGTCCGCGCCGAGGCGGGGATGCGACACGAATTGCTCACGCAGAAGCGGAGCAGGGGGAACGGACATGGCCACGACGGTGGGATGGTTTGCGCAGGTTCGCCGGACGTCGAGCATCGTCGTGCTCGTCCTGTCGGCGATCTTCATCACGACGCGCACGACCCGGGCAGCCAGTGCGCCGCTCGATACGGGGGGCTTCGAGGATTACGCCCCCGGCAACCTCGCCGGCCAGGAAGGTTGGCTCGGCATCGGCGGCCCGGGCGGATCGGCGGTCGTGCAGAACGACGTCGTGCAAGCCGGCTCCCAGGCGCTGGAGGTCAACCGCGCCGCGGGCGTCGACAGTCGCTGGGCTGTGCCGCTGGGCACGGCGCTGCCTTCCCATCGCTTCATCATCGTCGATTGGGACATGCGCGTGACGAGCGCTGGGGATGAACCGGCGTTTGGCCCGTTCTTCGGCGTTGAGGCGTACGACGACCAGGGCATCTTCGGCCTGCTCGGTTCGTTGGGCGTCGACGCGACGACCAGCGACGTCCTCTACCAAATTCAGGATGCGGGGGACTTGACCGAAACGGGCGCCAAAATCGAATTCGATCAATGGCGTCACTATCTGATGATCTTCGACTTCACGCTCAACGAGTACAGCGGTTATCTCGACAGACAGCAACTGTTCACAACGGGGTTCGTCGATCGCGGCGAGTTGCACATGAATCTCGACCAATTCACGGACGCGGATATTTCGGCGATCGCCGCGGCAGGCGACACGATTTCGCTCTCGCGCACGGGGACGGCGCACTACGACAACTTCCGCGTGCTCGACGGCGTGCCGGGAGATTTCGACGCGGATCTCGATGTCGATGGCGACGACCTGCCGGCGTGGCAAGCGGCGTACGGCAGCACAGCCGCTGGGGACGCTGACGGCGACCTCGATACGGACGGCGCCGATTTTCTGCTTTGGCAGCGCAGTTTGGGCCTCGATCTCACCGCCGGCGTCGCGGCCGGCGCCACGGTTCCGGAGCCTGCCGCGATGCTCAGCGCGCTGGCGATACCGGCGGTCCTTCGCACCAGTCGCCGGGGCCGGCGATCGCAAGCCGCTTAACGCGGCCGTCGACGCTGCATGCAAACGGTCGTCGTTGCGACCCAGGCGAGGCCAAGTGCGCGTGGCTCGGGCGTCTCCAGCCCGAGCGTGCTCACCGACACGATGACGCCGTCCAGTAGCCGTTGCTGCCACACGAGAAGGTCGGCGCCGTCGACCGTCATGTCGCCGTTGGCGTCGCCTTGACCGTGTGTGGCGCCGCCGTTCTCGCCAAACCCGTCGCTCCACGCCGCGAGATCCGAGGCGTCGACGGTCCCATCCTCGTTGAAGTCGGCCGGGTCGTAAATGGCGGCGCCGCCGACTGACAACACCAATTCGTTGGCCTGATAGGCGGCGTTCCAATGAAGTCCCGGGTGGAGGATGGGAAGGAGCAGGTCCGCAAATTCGCCGTCGAGAGCGCTCGCCGTAAGGACGGAGAACAAGTCCCCCGACTTGGGCGAGTATTCGTCGACGAGGGTCGCCTGTAGCGCGCCGTCCAGCGCGGCCGTCCCAGCCACGCTAAGCACGTCGTGCTGCGATCCGGCGAGTAGGCCCCCGATCTCGATTTCGATGATACTCGCGGCGGTTAGCGTCAGGTCGCCGGTCAGGCTGAGCGTGCCGGCCGAATCGCCCGGGGCGATCACTCCGGGCGTTGCGAGGTCGCCGACGACCCATCCGCTGCCGGTGATGCGCGCCTCTTCCGCAATCGGTTGCGAGCTGACTAGTGCTATCGCCGCGCCTTCGGCGACGTGGACCACGCCGGTCAGCGGCGCATTGTCGACGCCGGATAGGAGTAGCGTTCCGCTTTGCACGTCGATGTTGCCGAGCGCATTGCCCGAGTTGGCCAGGAGTACGGAGCCGCCGCCTGCGACCGTGAGATTTGCAGTGGCAATGCTGCCCGGCCCGGTGAACGTGTAGTTCTTGGCGGCGTCGATGGTCATCGTGGCCGGCGCGACGTCTTCCGCAACGACGACCGTCGTGGTCGTCGCGGCGTCGTTGAAGACGACGTGGTCGGCGGGGCGAAACACGTCGGGGTCGTCGCCGTTGTGGAAGTTCGCCGTGGTCGTCACGTTCCACGCGCCGTCGTCGAGGGCTCCGACCCAGGTGAGATTATCGGCGCTTGGCGGCGCCCCGGCCATGGCGAGCTGGTAGAGCTGCACGTCGTTCTGCGAGCCTGTGACGCGGGCGTAATAGGTTCCCGGCCACAGTTCGCGCTGAATCGCTTCGCCGGCGCCGAGTCCGCCCATGTCCGCCGTCGCGCCCAGTTGTTGCACGCCGGTGGAGTCGAACAACGTCAGCGCCAAGTCGTTGAGCGTCCGCGTGTCGTATGCCTCCTGGGCGCCGCTTCCTTCCGGGGCGATGAGGTAGGTGGTTCCCTTGGGCGTCAGCGTCAGCGACACGTCGAGTTGCTCGTTGAGCGTGAAGCGGAAGTAATCGGCGTCGAGCGCGTTGTCGATGCTGACAAAATCGAGGGCCGCGCCGTCGACGATGGTGTCGTCCCCCAGCGTTCCGCGGACCAGCGGCTGGGCCGTGGTGAGCGGTCCCAACGGCGTGGCGAGTTCAAACGCGTCGTTTCCCCCGTCTTTTTCCAGCGCGTCGCCATAGAGTCGCTGCAGCGCCAGAACGTCGTCCAGTTGCGGCCCGTCGAAAATCGCGGTGATCACGGGCTCGAGGAGAAACCGGCCGTCGCTGGAATTCACGTGGCTGACGCCAAGGCCGTGCATCGCCTCGTGCATGATCGTATTCCGCATGTTGCGGTAGTTCTCGAAGTCGTTGGTGTAGAAGCTCGCCTGGTCGGTGTTGACCATCATCTCGCCGTAATCGGGGAAATAGTTGGCGGCAAGCGTGGTGTTGTCGGGGCTGAACGACTTGCCGCCAATCCGCACGTCGCCGCGCACGCCGAGCATGCCGCCGGCAGTCTGGGCGTTGCTGAAGGATTGCAGCCCGCTGACGCCGTCGTCGTTCGGCTCGTACACGTACGTGACGCCCGACAGGGCGCCGAGCCGCGCGAACGACTGCTCGAAGAGGAAGAACCAAGGCCGCTGGGTGAAATCGGCGCCGCCGGGGCCGGCGCCCCAGTTGGCGTCAAGAAAGCTGATGAGATTGCTTTCCGTGAGCGAGGGAATAATCGTCCCGTCAGGCGCCAAACTCCAGGTGATGGTAGTTGGCGTTCCCCAGGCGTCGACGCCGAGGAAGCCGTTCGTGGCCGTCTCGTCCCAACGATCGAGCGCAACGTAGGCCTGCGCCGGCGCGGCGGCCAGCGCGCAGAGCAGGAGTGCTGGCCAGCAATGTCGTAGAAGTGGCTCGCGCATGAACCGTCGCCCGTCCGGTTGCCCTGTGCCTCCATTGTGCCCAGTTTTCGGGACTGGTGCAAAGCACGTGAGGGTCCCTGGCGCGTCGCTTCGGGCGGCTGGCGAGCCCGATAATCAGCATATTCCCGCTGGCGCCGTTTGCGGCGGCTCGCATTCCCGCCATTTTTTTGCCGAAACGGGGGAGTCAGCGAAAGTCGCGGGAGCGGTGTGACAGCGCTTGCCGTCGGAATTCGATACGTCGAAGCCGGGCAATTCCAACGCGGGGCATGAGTTCGGAACGGATCTCACCGAGGCTGAGAAGCAGGCGCTGCTCGAGTACCTGAAGTCACTGTAGAGCTGCCGGACGAGAGCATGGCGCCCGCCGCTGGATCGGCAAGGGGCTCATGTCGCTCAAGGGGCTCATGGGATTCCGCATGAGCGCCTTGGTTTGCGTGCTGGTGTTGTCCGATGCGTCGTCTGCGAGAATAACGCATTGCGGCGGACAAAAGCCCCTCTTGCGACCAGTTACGATCGCAGGCTCGCACGCAATTCCTGTAGCGGCTTGACGTTGGGAGCAGGCGCGGCAGCGGAGAGTTTTGTCGATGGGGGCGGCCGCGTTGGCGACAGCTTGGACGTAAGCGGTTGGTCGGCATCGGGTTAGCGATTTGGCGGTTTCAGGAAAGATCGGACAAAAACCGGACTGCGCGCCGTGCCAGGGCGTCAAGGCGGCCATGTTCGGAATTTGGCGGTCTTGCTTGTCCATGTGTGGCTGGGCGTACAGAAGGAGCGCGGGCCACGATCGGCTGGCGTGGCTGCGATTGCTGATGTTGGTTATCAAAGAGTGGCGCTTGGACGATTCTATACGTTCGTACACATATACCCTACACGAGGTCGTGGCCCAAAAACAAGAGGGGCGGGAGATTTCTTTGTCGCAGGCACGCTCCGCGTGCCGCAGCCTGAAGCGAACACGCGCGGGACCTTGCTCCGAACCAGGCGGACGGCACGCGGAGCGTGCCTGCTACCTAACGATGGAAAGCGGATGATTGGGGTGATTACCCCAACGGCTCACTGGGGGGAAGCACTCGCCGCGGCGAGTGGCACACGGAAAGGCGGCGAAAAATGCTTGCTCATGGTCGGGCATCGAGATTCAGGCCTACTGCGCGATCATCGCCTGCTGGTGTTGGCCCTGTGGACCGGCGGCCAACCGACTCTGCGAACGCATGAGATGGTGTGTCTGTACCTGCAGGGCTGGGCCGACAAAGACGAACTGCTGGCCCATCTCCAAAAGCTGAAGCCCTACGTCGGTTAGGCCCGCTCTGGCCCCGGGGCGCCGGCGCGCTTTGCGCTGCGCGCCTCCCTTTCACGCCTGTCGCGCCGAGCGTTGTCCGCGACTCCCGAGCTCTCAGTCCGTCGCCGCAACGTCAAAACCCCTCGCGACCCCGCAACGCTTGTGCCGAACAGGCGTGGGGGGCGGACAATCTCGGCCCGCCGCCAACCAGGTCGGATTGGCATTCCGGCGATCGCTGGAATTCACTGCGACAATTCCGCCCTAACATCCTTGTTGATAGGGGCTTACGCGCATCACAATTGTCAGATTCTGAAAAAGTCGCGGAATCCGAAATACCAGAAAAGTCGTGCCTGTACGTTTTAGTTCAGAACGGCCTCGAAGTGGAAAGGACCACGCAAGCCAATGCAGCCGCGAAACCGCCTCAGTGCCTACGTCCGAAGTGCGTCCGAGGGCGACCTTGCGCCGGAGCAAAAGGTCGAGCTTGAGGGGCTGTTCTCAAAGTGCGAGGCGGAAGTGCAGGCGTACATCTTTACCTTGTTGCCGCATTGGCCCGACGTGGACGACGTCCTACAGCGAACGCGGATCATCCTGTGGCAGAAGTTCGCGAAGTTCCAGCCGGGCACGAGCTTCAAGGCGTGGGCGCTGCAGATTGCGCGACTTGAAGTCAACAACTTTCGCCGAACTCAGCGTCGCGATCGACTTTGCTTCGACGACAGCGTCGTTGACTCGATCGCGGAAGCGAGGTCGTCGATCTCCGAGGATTTGGAAGTCCAGCGACGAACGCTCGAACATTGCTTCCGCAAACTTCGCGCGTCCGATCGCCAGATCGTTCGCCAATGTTATGGTCCGGCGGCGACCACAACCAAGGCGGCTGCGGAGCGACTTCGGCGACCCGTCAATACGCTCTATAAGGCGCTGATTCGCATACGACGCACGCTGATGGAATGCGTGCAGCAAATGGCGGGGAAAGATTTGAGAGAGGCTCAATGAATCCGATATCGCGAAACTATGCGGAGTTGGAATTGCTCGTCGGACGCCTCTGCAACGAGGACCTCGACGAGCGTGACCGCGAGCGGCTGAATGGTCTTCTCGCCGACGACGTCGAGGCGCAAAAATGGTACATCCATTACGTCGATCTCCATGCGGCGCTGCGAAGCCAAATGCAGGCCTGCGATGACGAGGCGTTCGCCCTGCGGGAGGCGCAGGCGGCGCTCGATTCGTCGACGCGAACGGGCGTCGCCGAACCGCCGACGCGCATGGCATTGCCCGCCGGAGATCTCGGCCCGGCGCTGACCGACGCACCGTCGGTTGTTCCCATGGCAGCGGCGCTACGCGCGCTTGGCCCGCGGCGTTGGCCGACTTGGGCCGCCGCGACGGTGCTCGCCGTCGTTGGCGCCGGGTGGTTCGCAAGCTCACGTCGTCCCGACGCCGCGGCTCCGATCGACGTCGCACGAGAGACGCCCGCCGTCGAGATCCCGCTCGCGAAAATCTCAGGCTCCGTCGGCGCGCGGTGGGCTGGCGACCGGATCGTGCTCCCCGAAGGCCAGCACTTGAGGCAAGATGAGCGGCTTGAGTTGGTCGAGGGATTAGCCGAAATCTCGTTCGCCAGCGGCGCGCGCGTGGTGCTGCAAGGGCCGGCGATTATCCGCATTCGCGACGCCAACTCCGCCTCAGCGGCGCTCGGCCGCATCGCGGCGATTGTCGCCGAGCCGGCCGCATCGAGCGCCGCCGAGCCCTTTGTCATCGAGACGCGAATCGCCGATTTTTCGGCGCGCGAAGCGGAATTCGGCGTTGAGATCGACGTCGACGGTTCACTTGCCACGCAAGTCTACAGCGGCGACCTGCACCTGAAGTTAGACCGCCGGGCCGCCGGGGCGGGCGACGTGGCCGTCGCCGGCGGCCAAGGGCTGGAAGTCGACGCGACGTCCGGCCAAGTGCGTCCGTTGTCGCAGCCCAGCGATCTACAGTTCGTGCGCTACTTGCCGCAACACGACACCTTGGTCAACCTCGCCGACGTGGTGGCCGGCGGCAACGGCCTGGGCGATGGGGCGCGGCGTCCCTATCGGCAAGGCGTGAGCCTGGTCGACGGTCGCCCGGTGAGCAAGTATTCGGAACCCACGCAGGGCGACGGCAAGTATCGTCGTGCGGAAGGGGTCGAGTTCATCGACGGCGTCGCGATTCCCGATGGCGCCAAGGGCCCCGTTCAGATCGACTCGATTGGCCGCACGTTCACCGGGTTTCCCGCGACGTCGCACGATTGCTGGGGCGGCGCCATCATGGCCCGTCGGCCCCAGTTCGAGGAGACCCTGCCGTTCATGCAACTGGAGTTCCACGGCAACAACTACGGCTATGTCAATTGGCTGCACATCGCCAGCAAGCCGGAGGAGTTAAGCCCGGGCGGCCACGGATTGATCGGCATGCACTCGAATTGCCTGATCACGTTCGACCTGCACGCCATTCGCGCGCGATTCCCCAATAAGAAAGTGCTTCGGTTTCGCGCGGTCGTGGGAAACCTCGAATCGCGAGCCGAGGCCTACAAGGCGGACGCGTGGGTGATCGTCGACGGCGATCTCCGCTACCAGCGTAAGGCATTTAGCCGCGAGGACGGGCCGGCGACGATCGAAGTGCCGCTGGCCGACCGGGACCGCTTTCTCGTGCTGGCCGTGACCGACGCCGGCGATACCGCCTACGACTGGGTCGCGTTCGGCGATGCCGTGATTGAGATGACTGAAATCAATGAAACGTCGGCCGACGCGGAGTTCTTGCGATCCACCCCGCAGCCGCCCGCTGAGAGTTTTGAAGCGGGGCTCAACAGGCTCCTGCCAAATGGCATGGACGCCCGCGACAAGCTTTGGCCGAGCGCCGCAACGACCGATGCCCCGCCAGTTCGACGCACCGGCTTGTTACGGTTCAGCGCGATGCGGAACCAAGATAAGGGGCCTTACTCGAATGACATGACGCCTGCCGGACCCGCCATTGTCGGCTTGGCCGCCCAATTTGGGCGCGACGATGACGGGAATCACCTTGATGTACGACTTTGACCGCCTTTGCCCTGGCCTGATGCGTGATCGCGCGCCCATGTTCTCCGACTTCGTTGATTGTCGGGGCGCCCGACGCGGACGGTCCTTTTTCCTCGGGAGGATTTGCTGATGGCTCGATCGACTTGGTTAGTACTTATCGCAATGCTATTGACCGCGGCCGGACTTACGTCCCCTGCCAAGGCCGTGGTCACGCCGCAGGTTCGCATCAACTTCGACGGCACGCTTACGGGCGCGACGTACAATCTGGCGCCGGGAGAACTCGACAACTCGTTATCGTTTAGCGCGAATGGATCCGCGACCGTCTCCGGCGGTTTGGGCGACGTGCCGGGCGACGTCGATCCAGCCACGGTTGGACCGGGCAATACGGAAGGCCTGGGCACGACCACCGGCAGCGGCTTCTACTTTTATGGAAATCTCTTGGGCCTCGGCTCGCTGCCCGCCCAGAATTGGGTCACGGAAGCGCTCATCAAATTGGATGTACCGGTGAACAGCCAGCCGGGCGAGTTCAACCACTTTCTCGACGTCCAGGGCGACACATTTTATCGGTTTGACAGCCCCCCCAACAAAATCACCCGTTACGGCTATTGGGACGGCAGCAGCGAGCCGACGGCCACAACGGCGGGCTTGTCGGACACGGGCTACAGCCATGTCGCCTTGGTGTGGAATGCCGCCGGCTCGTCACTCGAAGGTTTTCTGAATGGCGTGTCGCAAGGCGTGCTGGACGCCGGCAACTTTGACGTGTCCAGTCCACGAATCGGGTACGGCTTCTTTGCTCGGTTCTACAATCGGGCCATCGACGGCAAGCTCGACTCGGTGGCGTTTTCGACGTACGACGGCCAGTTCAACCCGTCGACGGACTTCCAGTTGGCCATTCCCGAGCCGACATCGCTTGCGCTGTTGACGGTCGCGATCGCCGGTTTGGCGCGGTTCCGCAGCAAGAGAATTTCGTGAGTTTGCGCATCCTACCGCGCAGGCGGAAAACGTTTCGGCTGCTACGGGACGGGGGCAGTCCCGTAGCAGCTATTTTTTGCCTTCTTTGCGCGATACATCCATCGGTGCACGCCGCTGTTGTGGCCCGTCAAGTCTACGTGAATTTCAACGGAACGCTGTCGGGCGGAAACGCCTATACCCTTGGCCCTGGCGAGTTGGACGTGACGGGGACATTTCGCAGAAACGGCGCGGCGACGGTTGCCGGCGGCGTGGCCGACATTCCGGGCGACGTCAACGCGGCAAGCGGTTTCTTGTTTAACGCGGCGACGTTGGGCTCGCTGACCACCGCCAACTGGGTCACTGAGACGATGCTGGTCCCCGACGCGCCGGCGGCGAATCAGCCCGGCGTGTTCAATCACTTTCTCGATGTGCAAGGCGACTTGTTTTTTCGCTACAGCGCAAACGGCCAGCCGAAGGCCGTGCAGTACGGCTTTTGGGATGGCGCCAGCGAGCCGACCGACGCGACGCCGGAGTTGCCAACGACGCGCTATAGCCATGTGGCCCTCGTATGGAACGCCGGCGCCCGAACGCTGCAGGGTTTTGTCGACGGCGTGTCGCAAGGGACGCTGTCCACGGGCAACGTCTTCGCGGCGCCCAGCACGAACGTGGGTTACGGGTTCTTCGCGAGGACCGGGTTCCTCAATCGCGCCATCGACGGCAAGTTGGCGTCGGTGGCCTTCTCGACGTTCACGGGCACGTTCAATCCGGGATTTGGCGCCGGGTTTGATTTTCAACTCGACCCAGCCGAGGCGCCGACGCTCGCGCTGGAACTGCGGGTCAACGCGGTTTCGGGAGGCGCGTCGATCGTCAACAACACGCCCACGGCAGTCGCGATTCAAGGCTACGACTTGACCAGCGCATTGGCGTCGCTCGACGCGACGGCGGGCGGCTGGCGCAGTCTGTCTGATCAGAATCTCGATCCCGTCTTCGGCGGCGACGGTCCCGGCGAGACCTGGGAGGAGGGCGGCCATCCCTCCGCGCAGTACGTTGCCGAAGCGTTCCTGCTGGGCAGTACGACGCTGGCCCCCGGCGCGTCGCTGAGCTTGGGCCGCGCGTACAACGCGGCGGTCGACGCCCGCGATCTGGCGTTTCGCTATCGCGTCGCGGGTCAAGCGGGCCTCGTCGACGGACTGATTGGCTACGACGACGACGCTCCAGCGATCGTCGGCGACTATGACAACGACTTTGACGTGGACGGCGCCGACCTGCTTGTTTGGCAGCGCGTCTTGGGCGGTGCGACGCCGCTGCCGAACGATGCCACGCCGTCGTCGGTCGACGGCGAAGATCTTGTCGCTTGGCGTGCGGCGTTTGGCGCCGCCGGCGCAACGGCGGCGTCTGAACCTGCAGGGGCAAGCGCGCCGGAGCCCAAAGCGTTGGCGATGTGGCTTTGCGGCGTTGCTGTTGCCGGCGCTCGGCGACGTCGCCCTCGCGGCGCGAAGAGGGGCGTTGGGCAAGCAGGAGGTTGCAGTCGTTTGGCCGCGGCGTGGCTCGCGCTGTGCGTGTTCGCGGGAGCGGCTGTTGCTCAGTCTCCGCCGGCGGCTTACCTGCGCACGCCCAGCGAGCGGCAATTGGCGTGGCACGACCTGAAATACTATGCATTCATCCACTTTGGCCATAACACCTTTACCAACGAAGAATGGGGTTGGAGCCAGAGCACGCCCGACGTGTTCAACCCGACCAACCTCGACACGGATCAGTGGGCCCAGGCGTTCAAGGACGCGGGCATGACCGGCATGATCCTGACCGCCAAACACCACGACGGCATGGCGCTGTGGGACACGGCCACGACGCAGTACAAAGTCGCCAACGGAAACTGGGCCCAGAATCGCGCCTCCCAAGGCCTCGACGCCAACGTGGTGCGGATGGCCGCCGAGTCCGCCAAAAAGTTTGGACTGAAGTTCGGCATTTACCTTTCGCCATGGGACATGCACCGCGATCCGGCTGTGCCCAAATCGCACCTCGCCGGCACGATCTACGACGAACCGCAAATCTTCGGCGACTCGACGCCCGGCGATTACAACGACCTTTACGCCCAGCAGCTTACGGAGCTGATGACGATGCAATTGAGCGATGGGTCTCCCATCGAGGTCTTCGAGGTGTGGCTCGACGGCGCGAGCGGGACGAACACCGTGCAAACGTTCGACTGGACACGCTTTCGCGACATTATTCGGCAGCATCAACCCGACGCCGTGATGTGGGGCCACCAGGGGGTGGATGCACGCTGGGTCGGCAACGAAGAGGGGACGACGCAGGCGACCAACTGGCACACGATCAGCCGCACGCAAGACCAAACGCGCTACTCGGGCAGCCAGTTGGAGGTCGGCGTTCGCGACGGCCTCTACTGGACGCCGGCCGAAGCCGACGCCCGGCTGCGGTCAGGTTGGTTTTATCACGCCAACGAGAATCCCAAGTCGACCGCCGCGCTCATGGAGATGTATCGCGAGACGGTTGGCCGCTCAATCACTCTGAACCTCGACGTGCCGCCCGACGCGCAGGGCCGGCTGGAGCAAGAAGACGTCGACGCTCTGATGGCCTTCAAGGCGGCGCGAGAAGCATTTCTTGATCGCGAACTCGTGTCGCCGGAACTCGCGATCACGGCCAGCAGCGTGCGGGGCGGCGCCAGCGAGTTATTCGGCCCGGCGAACATCATCGACGAGGACCCGAGCACCTACTGGACGATGAACGACGGCCAGACGACCGGTTCATTCGAGATCGACCTTGGCGGCCCGCGCAACGTCGACGCATTTATCGTCCAGGAGCACATCGCGCTGGGGCAGCGCATCGGCGGATATGCAATCGACGCTTGGGTCAACGGCGCATTTCAGCCGGTCGTCACGGGCACGTCGCTGGGATATATGCGGATCGACTCGCTGACCGCGCCTGTGGAAACCAGTCGCGTGCGGTTTCGCGTCACCCAGGCGAACGCTGTACCGCTCGTCTCGAGCTTTCAGATCCTCGGCGACGTGCTCATTGGCTCCATAGGCGACCTCGACCTCAACGGACTGATCGACCTGGCCGACTGGCAACTCTACGTCGTCGCGCTCGGCGCGGACCTGTCCGGACTGACGCCAGAGCAGGCGTTCCAGATGGGCGACATGAACGGCGACGGCCGCAACGACCTTGCCGATTTCGACTTGTTCGCGGCTGCCTACGACGGGGCCCACGGCGTCGGGGCGCTTGCCGCGGCGCTGCAAGTGCCGGAGCCGTCGACCTCGGCTTTGGCGTCGGTCGCTGCGCTGTGTTTTATGCAGGCGCGCACCAGCCGAGCGCCCGCCATTCGCACAGGGAGCATTGTTGAGGCGCAACCGCCCGTCGGGCGGCAGGAAGGCTTTCGAGAGACGAGGAAAGTGCCATGAGACGTTCAGGACGCCGTAGTTCACGCGCGGAGCGCGGGTTTACCTTGGTTGAACTGTTGGTTGTGATCGCCATCATCGGCGTCCTCGTGGCGCTGCTTTTGCCGGCGATCCAAGCGGCTCGTGAAGCCGCCCGCCGCACGCAATGCAAAAACCAGCTCCGGCAGCTTGCGCTCAGCTTTCAACACCACCACGACGCGCACAAGTTCTTCCCCTCCGGCGGCTGGGGATGGGCGTGGATCGGATTTCCCGACCAGGGCTTTGGCGCAAGACAGTCGGGGAGTTGGCTCTACAGCGTGCTGCCCTTTATGGAACAAGGGACGCTCTTCAACCTGGGCAAGGGCACGACAGGGACCGCTCGTCGCGACGCCGCCAAGCGGCGTTGCGAATCCCCATTTGAGGGAATGACTTGCCCCAGTCGCCGGCATGCAAACGTCTACGCCTTTAAGGGCTTTACCCAGTACCGCTACTGCACGCTGCCTTTGGAGTACGTCAGCAAGACCGACTACGCGGGCAATGGCGGCTTTGTGCGGACCACGGAGCTTTCCGAGCCCAATGGAGAGGGCCCTAAGGAGCAGGGCGAGGATTTGCAGCTCATCAAAGCTCGCGACGACATTCCCGCGACGGCGCAGAACGATCTCAAAGAGAATTGGAACGGCATCGTCTTCTATAGGTCCGAGATCAATATGCGGCAAATCACCGACGGTACGACCAATACGTATCTTGTTGGCGAGAAGTGGCTGTCGGTTGAGAACTATGACACGGGCCTCGACCCGGGCGACAGCGAACCCGCCTTTTCAGGCAACAACAATGATACGATCCGCATGACGCATCGCGACTATCCGCTACTTCCCGACTCGGCTCCGCCGACAAACGACGTGTATGGTCAGAAATACAACCATCGCATCTTTGGCAGCGCTCACCAGGGCGGCTTCAACATGGCATTGTGCGATGGATCGGCCGATTTCGTCAGTCTCGACATCGATCCGAACATTCACGCCGTTCGCGGCGCTCGCAATGACGAAGATCAGCCGCCTCCTGAGATTAATCGTTAGGAGTCGCCGTCGCCGCTGGCACAACGGTCCGGTGATTTCCGCGCACAGCCAAGAGCAACTTCGGAACGATTCGGAGCACCTCATCATGAACACACTCATCCCCTTGCGGATTGGCCGCGTCGCGTCCGTGGCAATGTTCGTAGCTTTAGCGGCTGCGGCGGCTCAAGCGGCGACTAAGGAACGCGTCTACCCGATGGGCGACAACGACCCAGGGGCGACCGTCGGACAAAAGCCGCCGGTCGGCTCCTCAGGACGCATCCAAACCGAGGATATCCAGCCGTCGACGACCGACTTCCGCGGCACGGACCCGCCAGCCCAGGTAAACGTCTCGCTTGTACCGTTGAAGTCGTTCAACGCCAATTTCGCGCCCACCTACGTCTTGGCCAGCGACCGGCCGGGCGCCGTTGCCGGCAACTTCGCGCTGGAGTTCGACGGCGTCAACGACAACATGTTCAGCGATTCGTTCGACCCGCGCGACTTTGAGGGCGGCTTTGCCGTGCTCGCCCAGGCGTGGGTCAAGCCGACGTCGGCGTCGTTCACTTCGCCGCAGTTTATTTTTCGCATTGGGGCCGAAAACGGCGGAGTGAGCATCTCGGCGAATGGGCTGTGGACGCTTCGCACGGGCAACGTCGCCACGCCGCCCGATCTCTTCGAAGTCGAGAGCAGCGTGGCGGCGGTCCCCAATCAGTGGACGCACGTCGCCGTAGTCCGCGGAGGCAACGACAGCGCGCTGTACGTCAACGGCAGCATCGCGGCCCGTGATACGGGCTTCTGGGGAGCCGACGGACCGGAGGTCACCGTCGGCGGGAATACGTTCGGCACGGACTCGCTGTTCAAGGGCGTCATCGACAACTTCAACGTCGCTTCGCTCGTGGGCGGCTTCGACTCCGGAATCGACGTCGACTACTTTGCCGACAACGACATCGCGTTCACCGGGGTCGCGGGCGACATCGATCAGGATGGACTCGTCAACGACGCTGACTACGTGATCTGGTCGGATAACGTTGGCTTCACCAACGGCGTGGGGCAGGGCGACGCCGGAACGCTGCTCATAGGCGACGCCGACCGCAGCGGCCGCATCGACCTGTGGGATTTTCGCATTATCCAACAAGCGGCCCTCGCGGCGGGAACGCCCTTGACGCGGGGAGTTCCCGAGCCGTCCTCGGCGGCGCTGCTGCTGACGTTGGGGGCGCTGGCGGCATGCCGCCGAGGGCGCCGGCGCGCGAAAGCCCGAGGCGCAGCGACCGCCGCCCTGGCGATGGCCGCCGTCCTTGTGATGCAAGCTTCGTCGACACGCGCCGCCGTCGTCGTGGGGGACGATTTTCTTTACGACGGCCCGTCAAAGGTGCTTCACGTCGGCGGCGGGTTCACGGGCAACTCGCGTTACGTAGGCGGCCAAAACGGCGCTGCGGGACGGTGGACGGGTTTATGGGGCCAGATTGGCGACGGCATCATAACGACGCCCCAGTACACGCCGCCGGATCCGCCCGGGACGCCCGAGCCGGGAACGCCCATCCACGCCGCGTTGTACGATGGGTTCTTCGGCGTGCAGAGTGAGTTGTTCCGCGGGTTTGAGTTGGCCGATTCGGTGTCGCCCACGCAAACGCTCTACTTTGGCGGGCGGTTCAAGGTTGATCTGGACATTGGGTCCGACGGCGGGACGGTCCCGCAGTTTTACGCGCCGCGGTTGTTTCTCAATCGCGTCGGCGGCGACGATCGATATTTCGACATCAACAACATTCCGCTTCCCACGCAGCGCGACCGCACGCAGGACATTGCCGTTGGCATCGAGAGCTTCCGAAACGTGAACACCTTGTCCATTGAAAACATGATCGTCGCCCGCCTGGGCGCCGGACCCGAAGCAAAAACGACGGTCGTTGCCGCCCCGCCCAGCGACGGCAATTGGCACACGGTCGTCGGCAAACTGGAGCTGAACGTCTCCGGCGGCGCCAATGAGCGGCTCACCGTCTGGCTCGATGCAACCGGCGTGGAATCCGGCGGGACCATGACCCAGGTCGAAGCGGACGTCTTACCGGATTTGACTGCACTGATCGGAACGTTTCATTCCCAGGGAGCCAGGCCAGTGAATCCCGCCATGGATCCGGCGCTCCCATTCGATCCGGCTGATAGCCTGATCGATATGCCCGCCGAGCTGGGCCGGTCGTACATCGACGACATGGCGATCGGCACGGCCTGGAGCGACGTGGCAACGGTCAACATTCCTCGGCTCACGCTTCGCATCAACCCGACGACAGGCGCAGGCCGGCTGATTAACGGCACGGGAACGACGTTCGCCTTGGATGGCTACTCGATCGAGTCGGCGGGCGGCGCCCTGACCCCTGTCGGCTGGAATTCGCTTGATGATCAAAACGTCGGCAATTGGCTCCAAAACCTCGCCACGTCCAATGGCTTGGTAGAGACAAGCTTCCTCGGAGCCGCGGCGCTCGCTCCCGGCGGTCAGATCGCCTTGGGCAATGTATTCGCTGTCGGGGGGATGCAGGACGTGGTTGGCCGCTACTCGACCCAAGATGGCTTGATCAACCTGCTCAATGTCGAATTCTCTTCGGCCGGCCTGACGGGCGACTACGATCTGGACGGCGACGTCGATGGCAGGGATTTCCTGGTCTGGCAGCGCACGCTAGGGACGAACGTGACGCCGGGTTCAGGGGCCGACGGCGACGGCAACGGTTCGATTGGCGCCGGAGACCTTACGGTGTGGCGGAACAACTTTGGACAAACGCTCGCCGTGGCGGCAGCAGGAGTTGTTCCGGAGCCCGGGGCTGCGTTGCTTGGCTTGTCGGCCACTCTCTGTGCTG
The DNA here is from genome assembly GCA_044867485.1 of Lacipirellulaceae bacterium. Classification (GTDB taxonomy): domain Bacteria; phylum Planctomycetota; class Planctomycetia; order Pirellulales; family Lacipirellulaceae; genus Lacipirellula. Next base: position 53,110 of record JBIOVA010000013.1, read on the forward strand.
TCGCATCGCGATCACGTCGAATCTAGGAAGCTTGGTTTGGGACGCACCTTGCAACGAGACTTGCCCGGTCGCCCGCGCGGTGACCTGACAAGTGGGCCTGTACGGCGATCGCCCAGTCTCAGGCGAGGTTGTGCGTTCTCAGGCGGGTGGCCATCATGGCGTGGTGCGCCGCGGCGAGATCGATCCCACGACGATCTTATGATCGGGCCGTAATTCTGCGGCGCTAAGTCGCAGCATCTGAATAGAAGCCCTCGACGGCCTCCTCCCGATCTATTCTGGCCGCATTTCGCACGGCGTTGGTGGCGGCTTACCTACGCATTGGGCATTTATCGCAGGCTTTCCCCGCAGACCAACGGGCGAAGCCCAATGGCCGCCCCCTGAATCCCGGCAAGTTGGATGTATCTATCAGCAGGACAAGGAGTTGCGACAGCTCCCTGGTTTCCTTCGGCGATTTTGATACCAATTTCGCCTTCGGCGCGCCTTACTCTAAGGATTGCCCTCCTCCTCATCCAGGCGACTTCGGCGTGACTGACGGCAGCCTTCCTGACGGCGGCGACTCGCTGGCGGCCGACCAGCGACGCGACGCCTTTGCGCGCCTGTTCGCCCGGTACGACCGGTGGCTGTTTTCGTACTTGGTGACGCTGCTTGCCAATCCTGCCCATGCGGAGGAGGTCTTTCAGGAGGTGTGCGTCGTCGTTTGGCGGTCCTACGACCAATTCGAGTTGGGGACCGACTTTGTGAAGTGGGTCAGCGTCATCGCCCACAATCAGGTGCGAAGATTTCGCCGTACCGCCAAGCGGACGGGCTTCCAGCTCAGCGACGAGACGTGTGAAATGCTGTCGACCGACGCTGTTCGCCGGGCCGACTTGTTCGACTTCCGCCGTGACGCTTTGCGGAAGTGCCTCACCAAACTCGCCGGAACGGATCGCCAACTCGTGCAGCGCTGCTATGGCGAGCATGAGGGACGCGAAAGCTTCAAGGCAGTCGCCGAGGAGATCGGGCGGCCCGTGAACACCATTTACAAGGCGCTCAACAGGATTCGGCGATCGCTGCACGAGTGCATCGACCGCACGCTGGCTGCGGAGGGGCTGTCGTGAACGGCTCGTGGACGCCTGAACGACTCTTAGAGGTGGTCGGTCAGATGTGCAACGGCGCACTGGACGACGAAGAGGGCCGCGCGCTTGATGAGTTGCTGCACGACGACCCGGTGGCGCGGCGGTTGTACACCGATTATATGTGGCTGCACGCGTCTTTGTATTCTGAGAACGGATCGCTCGCCGGACTGCATGCTGCGGAGCAGGGGCGCGCGGCCGTCGAGCGGCCGATGCTTCAGCTCGTCGACGCGTCGCGAACTGCGACTTTAGAGCCAAACTCGCGGCGGCGCTGGGCGGGAGGAAAGCAGTTGCTCGCCGCGGCGCTTGCCGGCGTGACGGCCCTGATCGGCTGGGGCGCGTATGAGTGGGCCGCCGGGCGACCCAGGGACGCGCTGCGAACGATTGCGGACGGCAGCGACGCCGAGGTTGAGTCGTTCGTCGCGCAAGTCACCGGAACCCACAACTGTCGGTGGGGCCGACCGGAGTTCGGCGTCGAGTACGGTGCGAAGCTCCGCGCGGGCCAGCGCGTTGAGCTGGACGAAGGACTGGCGGAGATCACGTTCGAGAACGGCGCGACCGTGCTGCTCGAGGGTCCGGCGTCGTTCGCCGTGGATGCCGCCGACAAGCTAGGTTTGGTCTCGGGGCGGTTGGCGGCGATCGTGCCGCAACGCGCCCAGGGGTTCCGCATTCACACGCAATCGCTCGACGTGGTCGAGGTCGGCGCCGAGTTTGGATTGTGGGCGCAGGAATCAGGCGCCGCCGAAGTCCACGTGTTCAACGGCCTCGTGAAGGCGGATGTGCGCGATGCCGATGGTCGCACGCTGCGGCAGCTCGAACTCAATGCGGCCGAAGCCGTGCGGGTCAATCCCGCGTCGACGACCGTTGTCGAGTTCCCGGCCGACGACGCGCGGTTCGTACGCAACATCTTGCCCGCGTCCGGTCCGCATGACGGACTCCTGGCTTACGACGGCTTTCGATACCCCGAGGGGCCGCTCGAGGCGCAGAACGGCGGGTTCGGCTGGGCCGGACCTTGGTTTACGACCAACGCCGACGAAGAGGCGGGGCCGGATTCGAACTGCGTGAAGGCGGGCAGCCTCACGTCGGCGGGAATCGTCCCGGTGGGCAATCGGGCGATGCTGGCGGCGCAGTACAACCGCATTCGCCGGCAATTGGCCACGAGCGTGGGCGGCGTGTTCGACGCGGCGGGACTGGTGGAGAACAATGACGAAGTGCGGCTGGTGGGCCGCGACGGAAAGCAGGTTTACGTCAGCTTCATGCAGCGCGTCTCGAAGACAAGCGATGGATTCTACGGCGTGGAGTTTCATCGCGGCGACGGCAACGGCAATCGCGTGCTGTGCATTGGCAATGGCGCCGACGAGTCGGGCTACGGAGCGACGTCGAATGTCAACGTCTACGGTCGGCAAAACCTGCCGTCGCTCGGCGAGGAAACGCCCGACGTCAATTTCTTTGTGATTAAGATGACGTTTGGGGTCGAGGATCGCGACGTCGTCGAGGTCTATCGCAATCCGGAGTCATTGCGAGACGAGGCGGCCTGCACGCCCGACGCGGTGCTCCGCGGCAACTTCGCGTTCGATCGGATCAGCTTGGCGAATTTCGACGGTACGAAGACGCACGAAGCGGATGAAATCCGTGTGGGGACGCATTTCCTGGCGGTGACGGGGCGGTGGGGCAACAATCAGGGCGGGATGCTCAGACAGATTACGGCGGCGGAGCCGCTTGGGGGTGATCGACCGATGGTCGGCGGCGAGCGTCGAAACGGGCTCAACCGTTTCTGGCTGATCGCCAACAGCCGATAGCCGACAGCCAAGGCGGGCCTTTTCGGAATGCTTGTCTGGTTCATGCGGGGTTGAGGCAAACGTGGGTTGAACAGTGGGTTGCGATGTGGCAGCCGAAGCGCGCTGGCTGCTGCGCCGCGTCAGTTTTCTTTTTTGGGGGACATCTCCCGGAGGATGCATCATGAAGCGTGTGCTTGGGTTGTTCGTCGCCGCGGCGATTGCTTCGCCAGCGTCGGCACAAATCGTTGTGGACGGCACGAAGGATGCCGGCTACGGCGCGGCGCTGGCCGTACAGACGGTGGAAACGCAATTCGGCGACTCGACTGGCGGGATCACCGGCGGCGGCGAGCTCGATGCCGGCTACGCCGCGATTGCCGGCGGCCGGCTCTACGTCATGTTGACCGGAAACATCGAAAACAACTTCAACAAGGTCAGCGTGTTCATCGATTCCAAAGCTGGCGGTGAGAATGTCTTGACCAACATTCCGCAGTATGACTTCAACAATGTGAGCCAGAATTTCGGTGGCCTGACATTCGACGCCGATTTCACGGCCGACTATCACTTTTTCGGCCGTTGGGGCGGTGGCGGAAACACATTTGAAGTGGACATTGCGGATCGCGCCGGCGGCGGCAATGCGTCGGTCAACGTCAACGGCGCCGCGGCGACCGTTGGCGCTGGCACCGCCGTGCAGAGTGGCGTCGTCAACCCAGGAAACAATGGTCTGAATAACGTGGGAAGTCGTTCGCTAACCGGATTTCTAGTCAGTCCGCTGGAGTTTGGATTCAACAACAACAACAACGCTGGCGTCGTTGGAGGCACGGCCGCCGCGAATCAAGCCGCCGCCGCGGCCGTCACGACGGGACTTGAGTTTTCCGTCGCCTTGGCGGACATCGGCAACCCAGGCTTCGGAGATCTGATCAAGATCCACGCCGTTTACGGAAATGGCGACAACAATTTCCATTCCAACCAAGTCTTGGCGGGCCTGCCCACCGACATGATGAATGGCGTTGGGGCGGGCACTGGAAATCTGGGCGGCAATGGAACTGGCGGTTTCACCGGCACGCTCAGCGGCATCAATTTCAGCAGTTACGCCGGCGATCAGTTTTTCAGCATTCGGGTCCCCGTGCCCGAACCGGCCAGCGGAGTGCTTGCCGCATTGACGGGTCTGGCGATGGCGGCGGCTGCCCGTCGCCGCGCCGCGTAAAGGGAAGTTCGGCTTGCTTGATGGACATCATGCTTTGACCGCGCCGGCGCGTCGCCCTCCAGCGGCGACGCGTCGGCAGGCCGAAGCACGAAGCGCGCATGGGAGTCGGATAACCACGAAGGCACAAAGACACGAAGAATACGGACGACAACACGGATGAATACTTCTGCGCTCATCCGAATATCGTGGATCTTTGATTTTAAGCGTTCCTCCTAACTTCTCTTCTTCGTGCCTTCGTGTCTTGGTGGTTCGTTCTTCCGACCCAGGATGGCAAGAAAGGTTGGATTCAACATGACCGCTCGTCGAAGTGCACGCCGCGCGATGCGCGTAGCATTTACGCTGGTGGAACTGCTGGTCGTGATCGCGATCATCGGCGTGCTGGTCGCGCTGCTACTGCCCGCCGTGCAGGCGGCGCGCGAGGCGGCGCGGCGCGCGAGCTGCTCAAACAATCTGCATAATATCGGACTGGCTGTGCTCAACTCTGCCGACTCGACGGGGCATTTGCCGACGAGCATCTACACGGCTCCAGAAGACTTTGCCTGTATTCCGGCGTCGGGCTCGAGCCAACCCGAATGGCTCGGTCCTCCCGGCGGGACGAACTCCCCGGCCAATGGCGGACCAGGATTTCTCGGCAAAGGATGGATCATCGATATCTTGCCGCAGATGGAGCAGCAAGCTGCTTATCAGCGGTTGTGGACGCGGATGAAGGCGGACAAGTCGTTCGGCATCCGAGTCGATCGCGGCCTCGGCTTGGGCCATATGGACGTCCGCGACATCACGGGCGCCCAGCTCAGTATCCTTACCTGCCCGTCAGATACCTCGACGATGCCGTCGACGGATCTCTGGTATTGGGAGCCTGTACCCACCGGGACAACCAATTACAAAGGCTGCATTGGCGACACGGCAATGACTGACGGGCTCAGTCGCGGCAAGTCGGACGTGACAACATTTCCGCCGGCGTTTGGCCGACTGCCCGACTGCCACAACACTTCGGAGACGAACGGCATGTTCGGCCGCAATACGTCGGTGCGGCCCATTGAGTTGAAGTCGGTGACCGACGGCCAGAGCAACACGTTTATGGTCGGCGAGAACGTCATCTCGCAGGACTACCATTCGGCGGCATTTTACGCCGACGGCGATTTCGCAACCTGCGGCATCCCGCTCAACACGTTCCTGTTCGATCTCGATGTGGCGACGATGAAGCTGCCGCCAAACTGGATGTTGGGTCGCGGGTTCAAGAGCCTGCACCCGGGCGGCGGCCAGTTTGCGCTGGGCGACGGATCGTCTCGGTTCGTCAACGAAGGGATTGACGGCGCCGTGTATCGCGCTCTGGCAACGCGAGCGGGCGACGAAGTCGCGCAATTGCCCCAATAACAACGTGCATCGCATGACTTTATCCAGCGACTCATGCCAGGGGGTGATGCGATGAGTTCATTCACGCGACGGACGCTAGTGGGAGGGGCGACGCTCTGTGTGCTCGTCCTGGCGGTGGGCGCCGGATGCAGCAAATCGTCGTCGAGCGACTACGACGCGAGCGTCCAGGGGACAGTGACGATCGACGGCGAACTCGCGTCGGGCGGCACAGTGACGTTCATTCCGGTCAAGGGTGGTCCGGCGGCGGTGGGGATGATCGCGGCCAACGGCAGCTACGCACTGCGGATCGGCCAAGGAAACGCGAGCGATCCGGATCGCAGTATGCTGCCATCGGGCAAGTATGTGGCGACGGTCGTCGTGACCGCCCCCCCAGCCATGGACGCCAGGGGCGAAGACGGCGGACCGCTGCCAATCGGCCCTCGGCTGATGGCCGATAAGTACGCGAGCCAAGAAACCAGCGAGATGGAGTACGAAGTCGCCAAAGGCTTGAACGTCTTTGATCTGAAGCTCGAAGGCGCCTGGGCGAATCCACCGTCAGACGAGGAAGCCGACGAGCAGCAGGGCGAGGAGGGCGAAGGCGAAGCCGCGGAATCCGCAGGCAACGAGGAAGCAGACGTTGATTCCACGGACGAAGCCCTCGACACAAGCGAGTCCGCAGCGGCGGAGGCAACTTCGCCGGCGAAGACTCCAGCAGCGGCCGCCACAGACGGCGATCAGCCGGCGGAGGACCAGCCGTGAGCTTGCGTCAGCGATTTGAGTGGCCGGTGCAAATCGCCGGCCTGACATTGTTAGCCGCAACTGGTTGCGGCGGGACGTACGACGCCACCGTGTCGGGCGTGGTGAAACTCGACGGCAATCCCGTGCCGCGCGGCACAGTCTCGTTCTCGCCACAGAGCGCGGGGCCTAGCGCGTATGGAATGATCCAAAGCGATGGAGCTTACGTGCTTCGCACGGGGCGGGAGGAAGGCTTGCCGCCTGGGCAGTATGCGGTCACCGTCGTGGCCAATGAAAACCCGACGGAGGCGCGGAGCAAAGGCGGCGGCCCAGCGCCGTTGGGCAAGCCGATCACGCCCGAGTGGTATCGCAACCCGGCCACGTCCGGCTTGTCGTACGCCGTGGAAGACGGGGGTAACGAAATCAACTTGGATTTGACGTCGACGCCGCCGTCTGGGTGGAAGCCTGCCGGACGACGTTAGTCACAAGGCGCGAAGCAATGACGCACGCAGCCGCGACCGCCGTTGAGTTTGCCGACATTGATGCACTGCGGATTTGTCATGTCATTGCCTGGTCACAAGAGTTCGTGCCGCGCCGCTTACCCCGGTGCATGGCGGCGGCAACCGTCGCGGCGCTCGCTGGCGATGGCCGCGGCGTGGCTGGCGTGCTGCTCGACGTGGTGTTCGACGGCTCGCGGCGAGGACGTGTCGGCACCTGCGTTTCTGCAGATGTTTGAAGCTCGTTGGGACACCATTGAAGATCGAATGGCCGACGTTTTTGCCGCCGGCTACGGGCGGATGTGGCTGCCGCCGCCGGCCCGGGCCGATAGCGGCAACCAATCCGTGGGGTACGACGTGTTTGATCGCTTCGATCTCGGCCGACCGCGGAACGAAACGCTGTACGGCACGGAACAGGGCCTGAAGACGCTCGTCCGCGCTGCACACACGGCAGGCGTGCTGGTGAACACCGACTTCATTCCCAACCATAACGGCTTCAGCAACCTGGGGACGGTCGACACTAAGGGAACCCTGGATCCGACGGACGATGTCACGTTCGCCGCCAACGGCGGGTACCCCGGATTCGTGCTCACGCTGCCGGGCGACGGTGACGGCGACTTCCACGGCGCCTTCGAAGGAGGCGAGGAGAACTTCCGCCTGTCAGGGCTCATCGACATCGCCCAGGAGAAGAATCACGCGTTCATCCGGCATCCCGTGACGCCGGACAATCCTCTCAACCTCCCCGCGGGGACGGCCAGCGCGTTTGGCCGCGGGCCAACGAACGTGCCCGATGCGAACAACGCGCGGTTCTACCCGGACCAAGGCCTGGGCGGGACGACTGTGTTCGACCCGCGGCTGAATCAGAACGTGACGCTCTACAACTTTGATGCCGCGAGTCCATTGGCGGGCGATCCCTACGCCGAAAACGCCCTCGGCGTGGTGATGCGTAACGCCCGATGGATGATCCAGGAAGTCGGCGTCGACGGCTTCCGTATCGATGCCGGCCGGCACTTTCCGAGGTGGGTGCTCGACTACCTTGACCAATCGATGTTCTTGGCGAAAACCGAGCCGCAGCTCGACGGCAGCTCGCAGCACCCGTTCAGCTTCATCGAAACCGGCGAAGCGGGCGACGTGGCGTTCATGCAGGCGTTTGTCCGAAAAGACGTCAACAACGCCAATCTGGGTCAGGTCGGCGGGAATCGAGACGGGCTCGACTTCAAGTTATTCAACGCGCTCAAGCAGCATCTCACCAACAACGGCACGGTCAACAACTGGCACGGCATCCGCAATACGACGACCGATACCTACGACGACGGACTCCGCAACGGTAGCCAGGGCGTCGCATTCGCTCAGAGCCATGACGAGCTTGGTCCGTTCCTGCAAAACGTCGCTTACGCGTATATCCTGATGCGGCCGGGCAATGCGATCGTGTACACGAACGCCAAGGAGTTCGGCAATGGCCGCGACTTCCCCCGCGGCGGCAAGGATGATGCTTTGGGCGGCGTCTACGGCGACACCATCACCACTCTGGTCGACGTCCGCAACACGCATGGCCGCGGGAACTTTCACGAGCGCTGGCTGGATGATGCGTTCAATTCGAACGGGTTTTCGAATATCTACATCTACGAGCGCGCCGGCTCCGTGGTGGTGGGCCTGAGCAGCCGCTTGGATACGGGGTTCGATGAGCGATCGCCCGTGCAAACAACGTTTGCCCCGGGCGCCGTGCTGGTGGAGCTAACGGGCAATGCCGCCGACCCCACGGTCGATCCAGGAAGTGCGATCCCTGAGGCCATTCGCGTGAACGGCGCCGGGCAAGTGACAATCCGCGTGCCGCGAAACAGCGCTCACGGGCGCGGGTACGTCATTTACGGCGTGGCTCAGCCGCAGGGGTTGCTGTCGCTCACGGGCGTCACGGCGACGATGCAAGGCGCTACCCCGACCGCGGCCAACAACGGCACGGCGCGGCTGTCCGACATTGACGTGATCACCGGCGACTCGTTCACCGTGCAGCTCAATACGACTCCCGTCACCCTGCCGGCCCCGGCGGGCGAGGCTAGCCCCGTGCGCGACGTGCACGCCGACGGCGACACGGCGATGATCCGCATCGACGGCGGGCTCAACATCAACGGCGTCGTGGGGATTGATGGCACGACGCCGGGGAGTGTAGCGTATGGCTTCGAGGAATTCACGACGACGCGCACGCCGGGATACATCTGGAGCGGATCGGCCAATGTAGGGACAGGGTCGGGCGCCTACGCTCAATCCATCGACGCCACTCAGCTTGCCGAGGGGCGACATTACGTCACCGTCCGCGCCTTCCGTCATCGCAAAGCCGCCACTGGCGGTGACGGCGGGCCGGCGGTGTTTTCTGACTTCAAGCGGACGATCTACGTTGACCGTCTGCCGCCCGAGTCGACGATCGCGAGCTTCGCACCGTTCGCCTCAGCGCCGGGCAATCCGAACAATCGGGATCTCATCGTGCGGAGCGTCGACCAAACGGCCGACAGCGTCCACGTGTTTCTCGATCTGCCGCCCGACGTGAGCGAGTCGCAGATCCTCATGATGGCCCAGCAGGGGCAGAATCACGCCGGCTCCTACGACCGCGACAGCTTCGTGTACGGGTTCACCAATGTGGTCACCGGTAACCATGTGGCGACCGTGGTGACGTTCGAGCCGACGGGCAATTCCAGCGTGCAGCGGTTCCCGGGGCTGTTCACCGACACGAACATTGGCCTGGGCTTCGGGGACATCAACGGCAACGGCGTGCTGCAAACGAACGAGATTCTGAGCGCCGGGACGCTGGCGTTTGAGCAACTGCTGTACAGCCAAGGCAACTCGTTTCACGCGGCGGCCGACGTCGACGGCGACGGCGTGATTACGAACCTCGACCTGTTCGACTTGGGCGACGAGTTGGTTGCCGGCGGCGCAAGCGAGTCCGTCTTGGATGCCTATGACCAATTGCTCGTGAAGCGCGGCGACGTGAACGGCGACAACGCGACCGACGCCGGCGACGTCGCGGCGCTGTACGCGAGTTTTGGGGCGACGACCGATTGGCTCCGCGACCTGAACGTCGACGGCACGGTCGATCTTGCAGACGTTGCAGCACTGGTCGACGACTTGGTCCGCACCAGCCGCGCGGACTTCAACCTGGACCGCCAGGTGGACGGCGCCGACTTTGTGGCATGGCAGCGCGGCGTGCGCGCTGCGGGCGGGCGATTGGACTTGGGCGACGCCACGCTGGACGGCGTGGTCGACGCTGCCGATCTCGCCGTGTGGCAGGCCGACTTTGGCGCCGTGGCCCCGGCGACAACCGCGGCATCCGCGGGAGTTCCCGAGCCGACGGCGGCGAGCCTGCTCTGCGTCGTCGCGGCGGTTGGACTCCTGCGGCGGCCGCGCGCTGCCGCGAGTTGGAATTCACGCAAATAACATTCAATGGCTTCGACGAAACACAATTTGTCACGAGCGACCTGACCGAGCCCGCTGCGAGCGGTCGTCTGGTCCACATCACGGGGAGGAATGACATGAAATCGCTTATCTCGCATCTGGGAGCTTTGGCGGCAATCGTGACGAGCGTCGCTGCTGCGCAGGCGCAGACCGTGCCGATCACGGATGGCACGGCTGACGCGGCCTATGGACCGGCGCTTTCAACGCAGAACACGAATACGCAGTTCGGCAACGGGACCACCGGCGATCCGATTAACGGCGGCGGCGGGTCGGAAATCGACCAAGTGTTCGCCAGGATTGCCGGCGGTCGGCTGCACGTGTTTGTCGCCGGAAACCTGGAGACGAACTTCAACAAGCTGGAAGTGTTCATCGACTCGGAAGCGGGCGGGGTCAACACGATCAACGGCACGATGCTGCCTGGCGGCGTCGATCCGTTTTGCTGCGGCGGCTTCACGCCTCCGGACGGCAACAACACGGATAACATTGGCGCGCTGCAACGGATGAACGGATTGACGTTTGACGCCGGCTTCGACGCGGATCACTTCGTGACGATTACCCACGGCTTCGAGAACGCGCTCGATCCGGGGCTCAATTTCTATGCGGCCAGCGCCCACTATGCGGATCTGACCGATGGAACCGCCGGTCGGGCGGGCGCCCTGGGCATCCAACTTGCACAGAAGGGCTTACCCAACGTGCTGCGCGGGACGACGCGCGACTTCGACGTGGACGGCGACGTCGACGGCGCCGATTTCCTCGCCTGGCAACAAAACGTTGGCGCCACCGGCGCCACGCGGAACCAAGGCGACGCTGACGGCAACGGGACAGTCGATGACCAGGACCTGGCAGGCTGGCAAGCCAGCTACGGATTCTACGCTCCAACCGCTCCGTTCGCCGGGAACTATTTCGCGCCACAGAACCCGAGCATCGACGACTCGAATATCTTGGTTGGCCCGGCGCTGCCGGGGCTCGCGCAGGGGGAACTGATCGACAAGGTGTACGCCTTCGGCCCGGGTGGGGCGACGGACAACGCGGGCGCCGGCGCTATCACGCGGGAATTGGAGTTTGTGTTGCCCCCGATCGCGGGCACGGTCAACGCCGCCAGCCATCGCAATATGGAGAACATCGTCGACCTGCAACTCGCGATCGACAACAGCAACGTGGCGGGCGTAAGCGGCGCCGGGCCCTATACGGATCCGACGACGGAAGATCCATCGGCGGTCCTGACGGGCGTCGAGTTTTCGATTCCGCTGTCGGAAATCGGCAACCCGGCGGGCGACGTCAAGCTCATGCTCTTCGTCAACGGCGGCGGACACGACTACGCGTCGAATCAGTTTGCGGGCGCGGGCATCCTCGACGGAAATCTGGGTGGCAACGGATTCGGCGGATTCATTGGGGATTTGAGCGGGGTCATTATGACTCAGTTCACAGGGGACCAGTTTGTGACGGTGGTCCAGGCAGTTCCCGCGGGTGCGGCGCCGGAACCGAGCGCGTTGGGAATGTTGGTGATCGCGACGTTGGCGTTGAGGCGGTGGCGGCCAAGGCGCTAAGCCGCAAGGGGCAACGATGCAGGAAAATTGAGTTGTGTTTCTCGGGGCGGCCGCGCGATTGCTGGGGGGCAGCGGCGGTCGCCCCGATTGTTGACTGGCGGCGGAGCGAAGGGCAGCGACATGATTGACGAACACACCCGTTACAGAACCCCGAGCAACGCGGTGTCGCGATGGGCAGTGATCGGGATGCTTGTTGCCTTGACCGGGTGCACTGGCGGCACAGCCGAGCTGACGGCGGAGACGCACCCCGCCGTCGTTCCAGCGGCCACGGCGAGCGCCGATCCCACATCGGACTCCGTCGTGCCCGCCATCGCGTGGAGCGACGCGGACCCGCTGCCCGCCGTCCCCGCTTGGGCGGCGGACGCGGTCTTCTACCAAATCTTCCCTGAGCGATTCCGCAACGGCGACGCGACGAACGATCCCACGCACGCGTCGCTGGAGTCGCCCGAAGACGTGCCCGCCTCGTGGACCGTCTCCTCGTGGACGGGCGACTGGTACGCGCGCAGCGACTGGGAGCGAGAGCTCGGCGCCGACTTTTACGAGCACGGCGTGTTCAACCGCCGTTACGGCGGCGACCTGCAGGGCGTGCTCGACAAGCTCGATTATCTCCAGGAGCTGGGCGTCAACGCGCTGTACTTCAATCCAGTCTTTTTCGGCCGGTCGTTGCACAAATATGATGCGGCGTCGATGCACCACATCGACCCACATTTCGGGCCCGATCCGTCCGGCGACCTGGAGTTGATCGCCGCAGAGACGAACGACCCCAAGTCCTGGCACTGGACGGCCGCCGACAAGCTGTTCCTCAAGCTTGTCGACGAGCTGCATCGCCGCGGGATGCGGGTGATCATCGACGGCGTGTTCAATCACACGGGCCGGGACTTCTTTGCATTCGTCGACCTGCGGGAGCGACAGTCGGAGTCGCCCTACCGCGACTGGTACATCGTGCAGCACTTCGACGACCCTGCGACGCCGGCCAATGAGTTCCGTTACAAGGGGTGGTGGGGCGTCGAGACCCTACCCGAGTTCGCCGACGCGCCCGCGGGCGGCGACTTGCACCCCGGCCCGCGCCAGTATGTGCACGATATTACGCCGCGGTGGATGGATCCCGACGGCGACGGCGATCCGCGCGACGGCGTCGACGGTTGGCGGCTCGACGTGGCGAATGAGGTTCCGCTGAAGTTTTGGAGCGAGTGGCACGAACTGGTGCGGCGAATCAACCCGCAAGCGTACACCTCGGCCGAGATTTGGGGCGACGCCCGCGAATTTCTCGTCGAGGGCGGCTTCTCGGCAACGATGAACTATCACGCATTCGCGTTTCCGGCGAAGGGCTTCCTCATCGACGGGCGGCTCTCGGCCCACGACTTCGGCCGCGAGCTCGCGGTGCGTCGGCAGGTCTATCCAGCGGCGATGCAGTTCGCTTTGCAGAACCTGGTCGACTCGCACGACACGGACCGTCTCGCGTCGATGATCGTCAATCGCCCCACCGACGAGCCGTATTTGCAGCCAGATCGTTTCGACTACGACGTGTCGCCGCGCGTCTCGCCGCGGCATGATCCGGCGTACGACGTGCGCCGGCCGACGCCGCGCGAACGCTCGATTCAGCGGATGGTCGTGCTGCTGCAGATGGCCAGCGTCGGCGCCCCGATGGTCTACTACGGCGACGAAGCCGGCATGTGGGGCGGCGACGACCCGTGCGACCGGCAGCCGATGGTGTGGCAGGATCTCCAGTACGAGCCGCAGGCGGCCGATCCCCTCGGACGGCCGCGAGAGACGGACGACATCGCGTTCGATCGCGAGTTGTTCGATTTCTATCGGCGGGCGATCGCCTTGCGCAACGACCGCAACGTGCTGCGGCACGGCGCGTGGTCGAAGGCGGCTTGCGACGACGCGGCGCAGTTCTTCGCCTTTCGGCGAACGCTGGGCGAAGAAACGGCGCTTGTGGCCTTCAATCGCGGTTCGCAGGACTACCATTGGGCGCTCCCTGAGGACGCCAACGCCGAGCTGGAGGTCGCGCTCACCACCGGCGGCGAGGACGAGCGACTTGTGATTGAAACCGACGGCGAACAGCATTCGCTCGTTGTGCCCGCTCTCTCCGGCGTGCTACTCACCAGCCCATGAGATCCATGCCGTCGCGACGCGCAGGGCTGCTCCTGGCCGCGGCAATGGCGGTGGTCGCCGGCTGTGGAACGCAGGATTCGCGCCGCGTGGTGAACCTCTGGCACCAGATGCGGCCCGAGGACCGCGTCATTCTGGCGGACCGCATCTCGGTGTTCGAGCGGCGCCATCCGGACATTGCCGTGCGGGCGCTGTTCAAGGAGACCGAGGAGCTGCGCAGCGGTCTGGTCTCCGCAGTGCTCGCCGACCGCGGCCCCGAGGTGATTTACGGACCGTCCGACGTGGTGGGCGTGTACCAGGCGATGGGCGCTCTCGCGGACATGTCGCCGTGGATCAGCGCGAACGACCTGAAAGCTTTTGACCCCCGCGCCGTCATTCGCCTGCCGCCGGTGAACCGCGCCGGGCAAGACGAGCTCGTGTTCCTGGGCGATCGCTTCGGCAACCACCTGGCGCTGGTCTACAACCGCCAGTTCGTGCCGCAGCCGCCGCGGACGACCGACGAGCTGGTCGCGGCCGCGCGGGCCAACACGATCGACGACGACGGCGACGGCCGACCCGAGCGATACGGGCTCGTCTGGAACTACACGGAGCCGTACTTCGTGGTCCCGTTTCTCACGGGCTTCGGCGGCTGGTTGTTCCAGGAGCCGCCGCCCGCGGACGGGCGTTCGGTTCCCGCGCTCGACACTCCAGAAATGATCCGCGGGTTCGACTTCGTCCGCTCGCTTCGCAGCGAGCATAACGTGCTTCCGCGCTCGGCGGATTACGAGATCGCCGCGTCGCTGTTCCGCGACGGCAAGGCGGCGATGCTCATCGACGGCGACTGGAGCTGGCAGCAGTACCTCTCGGAACCGGGGATTGACGCGGCGCTGGCGCCGTTGCCGGTCGTATCGGCGACGGGCCTGCCGATGGCGCCGATGGTGTCGCCCAAAGGGTACAGCCTCTCGGCGTTCGCGCAAGGCCAGGCGATCGAGGACGCGATGCTCCTCATTCGCTTTCTCACCGACGAGGAGACGCAACGAGAGTTTCTCGCGAAGCAGCGGATTCTTCCATCGCGGCTCGACCTCCGCAACGACCCGCTCGTCACGGCCGACCCCGTGATGGCGACGTCGCTCGAACAAGCCGAGCGCGGCCGGGCGATGCCCACGGCGGTCGAGCTGCGCGCCGTGTGGGACGCGATGCGGCCGCCGTACCAGTTGTTGATGGCGGGCGAGATCGACGCCGGCGCCGCGGCAGCGCACATGCAACGCGATGCACTGGCGCGGATCGCGGGCATGCAGCGGGTTCCAGCGGGCGGAATGACGCAAACGGCGGCGTACGCACTGGCCGCGGCGGCGGCCTTGGGGTTCTTGATTTGGCAACGACGTAACCTCACAGAATTCTTCCGCGACGTGCCGCGCAACCGACTCGCGTACGCCCTGGTGCTGCCGTCGATCGCGCTGATCTTTCTCACCGTGCTCTACCCTCTGGCGTACAACGTGGTGCTGTCGTTCTCCAACATGTCGCTCACCAACCTCCGCGACTGGGACGTCGTCGGGCTGCGGAACTACGAGGCGCTGCTCGCCGGGCGCGAAGCGAGCATCTTCTGGCGCGTCTTCGCCATGACGGTGTTGTGGACCGTGATCAACGTCGCGTTTCATGTCACGCTCGGCGTGTTGCTGGCCGTCACGCTCAACGGCCCCGTGCGCGGCAAAAGCATCTACCGGCTACTGCTCATCATTCCCTGGGCCGTGCCGGCGTATATCACCGCACTCACGTGGCGGGGGATGTTCGACTACGAGTACGGCGCGGTCAATCTCGCGATCGGCGGATTGAGCTGGGTCAACCATGTTCTCCCCCAGGCGCTGCATTTGGAGCCGGTCAACTGGCTGGGGCAGGCCGGGCCCGCGTTCGCGGCGTGCATCATCGCCAACGTGTGGTTGGGTTTCCCGTTCATGATGGTGATCGCGCTGGGCGGATTGCAGGGCATTCCAGCGGAACTGTACGAGGCGGCGCGGATCGACCGCGCGTCGCGCTGGCAGCAGTTCCGGCAGATCACGCTGCCGATGCTGCGGCCGGTCCTGGCGCCGGCGGTCACGCTGGGTGCCGTGTGGACGTTCAACAACCTCAACGTCGTCTGGCTGGTGTCCAATGGCGGCGAGCCGGCGGACCAGACGCACATCCTCGTGTCGTATGTCTACAAGGCGGCGTTCAACCTGTACCAGTACGGCTACGGCGCCGCGCTGTCGATGGTCATCTTTCTGATCCTGTTGGCGTTCTCCCTCGCGTTTCTCCGTCGGACGCGGGCGACCGAAGCGGCGTATTGAGTTGCGGGTTGCGAGTTGCGAGTTTGATTGTCATGCGTGAACCTCGTCTGCTTACCGTTGGCCGACACGCGCTGCTCCTGGCGTTCGTGGCGTTCGCGCTGTGGCCAGTGCTCGACGTGGTGGCGATCTCTCTGCGCCCGGGGAACCGCCTTCGGACGGCGGATTGGCAACTCATCCCCGACGGGGCGACGCTCGACTCGTACCGCAAGCTGTTCACCGAGCAGCCATTCCTGCGCTGGCTTGGCAACTCGCTGCTGGTGAGCGCCGCGGTCACCGCCACGGGCGTCGCGCTGGCGTCGATCGGCGGGTACGCGTTCAGTCGGTTCCGGTTCGTGGGTCGGCAGGCGATGATGATCTCGATCCTCACCACGCAGATGTTCCCGGCCACCATGCTGTTGTTGCCGCTGTACATCATGATCGCGAAGCTGGGGCTGATTAACACGTTCCTGGGGCTGGGCGTGTTCTATGCGTCGACGGCGTTGCCGTTCTGTGTGTGGCAGATGAAGGGGTTCTACGACACGATCCCGCCCTCGCTCGAGGAGGCGGCTCGCATCGACGGCTGCACGCCCTGGGAGGCGTTTCGCCGGGTGATCTTGCCGCTGGCGAGCCCGGGGCTGGTAATCACCGCGCTGTTTAGCTTCATGACGGCATGGAGCGAGTACATCGTGGCGGCCCAAATCCTGCAGGACCGTGCGAAGTTTACGCTGCCGTTGGGGCTCAAGAGCTTCCAGTCGACGATGTCGACGCAGTGGGGGCTGTATGCCGCGGCGTCGATCCTGGTGAGCACGCCGGTGGTGATCATCTTCGTGCTGCTGAGCCGGTACCTGGTGTCGGGGCTGACGCTGGGGTCGGTCAAGGAGTGACGCGGCGGGGAGCAGGAGTCAGGGGTCAGGTGACAGGGGAACGGACTGGGGGCGTCGTCGAGTGAAAAACACGTTTTAGAGGACATAAGTCGGGTGTTTAGTCAGGGAGGCGCTTGGGTTCACGCGGCGGATTGCGGGGTTTGCTGCGAGGGGCGGGAGACAAAAGTCAGGCGACTTTTGTCCTTTTTTTGTCACTCGCCGCTGGGGCGTTCCGATGACAAAAGTCGTGCGGCTCCGTGGAGGTCGATCGGCGCGGCGCCGGCGCATGGCGCATGGCGCTTGGCGCGCTGAGTCACGGTCTTCCGTGGGTGCGGGGCGCTGGGAATCAGGTTGTCAAGGAACGCAAAGTATACATCTGTACGGTTACCACAGGTCGTGGCCCAAAATCAAGATGGTTGCAAGGACTTCTTGCGGCTGGGCGCGGGCCGCTGACTTGGGCACCCGGGCGGCGCGACCTGCTCATAGGATCAAGGATGCAACGATGGGGGAACGACGACTGAGAACGATGCGCGCGCCCGGCCGGCGGGCGATTTGGGCGACAGCGGCCTACACGGCGATCGCGCTGGCAGCGGCCGCGGCGGCGGCTCGCGGCGAAGTGGTCAAGACGACCGTGTTCCAGTCCGGCGTCGACGGCTATCACACGTACCGCATTCCGGCGATCGTCGCGGCGGGCGGCGACTTCCTAGCGTTTGCCGAGGGGCGGAAGACCGGCGGCGGCGATGCGGGCGACATTGACATTGTTATGAAGCGCAGCACCGACGACGGCCGCACGTGGAGCGCGATGACGGTGGTGCAGGATGAGTGGTCGGACCCGCGCGCCGGCGTGACGATCGGCAATCCTTCGCCCGTGGTCGATCGGCTCGACCCCGATCACCCGGGGCGGGTCTGGCTGCCGTTCACGCGCGACAACGACCGCGTGTTCGTCACGTCCAGCGACGACCGCGGGGCGACGTGGTCGCCGCGGCGCGAGATTACCGCCACGGCCAAGGACGCGGCGTGGAACTGGTACGCCACGGGGCCGGGGCACGGCATTCAGCTCGAGCGCGGCGCTCACGCGGGCCGGCTGATCATCCCGTCGGACCACCGGCTGGCGGGGCGCGACAGTTGGGGCGCCCACGTGCTCATGAGCGATGATCACGGCGCGACATGGACCGTGGGCGCCATCGACACGCACCTGGCCGCGAGTCCGATTCATCCCAACGAAAACACGGCGGTCGAGCTTGCCAATGGACGGGTGTACTTCAACGCCCGCGATCAGAAAGGCTCGGACCCGGCGACGCGGTGTATCGCGACCAGCGACGACGGCGGCGCGACGTACGCGGCGCCATTCGCGGCGGACGGGCGGTTCGCGACGCCCGTGGTGCAGAATGCGCTGCTTCGCGTCGCGGCGACGGACGAAGGCAACGCGCGGGAGCTCATCGTTTGGTCGGGCCCGGGCAACAAGGCGACGCGGCGGGATCTGACGATGCTGGTGAGCCCGGACGAGGCGCAGTCGTGGTCGCGGCGGACGGTGATTCACGAGGGCCCTGCGGCGTATTCGGACCTCGTGGCGCTCGGCGACGGGCGCGTCGGCGTGTTGTACGAGGCGGGGGACCCGTTGTACGACGAGATTGTGTTCGCGTCGTTTGGTCGAGGCGATTTGACGCCGGAGGCGGGCGGCGGCGAGCGGTGAGGAGGCCTCTCGTTGCGACGGCGCAGCGGCGAGAAGCGACAAACGCGGGGCTGAGAACCTGACGGCGGGTTATTGGGTGTATGTGACTCCGAATTGGTTTATCTGGGGACGGGAGGCGGAGTGACTAAATCAGCATGAATCGCCTATTGTCGCATTTTCTCTTCCAATCGTTCTTCCGGCGATAAGTGAGGGAGTGGCCCTCGCAATGAGATCTGCCGCGGGCAGCCTTTCACGTCTTAAGTCAGACGTCCTTTGACATATATACCTCTTCAGCGGGGCATTTTTCTCGCGGATTTGTCTGAATTAGGGTCTTTCTATCATTTCCATGGGGTCTCGCACGTATTAGAACTGCGGTCTTCTCTCTCCTGAGCATGGCCGATGGCGAAAGACGACCAAGGCGCAGAGTTGCCTCCCAAAGCAGCAGAGCGCGATTTTTGGGAACTGCTTGCTCAGACGCCTATGGCGTGGGTCTTTGGCTTCGTGGCGCTAATATCCGCGCCGGTAAGCTTTTTATCTGATCACGGCGCTACGTGGTTCTTCTTTTCCGTGGCAGTTGGGGCATCAGCCTGGTGGTGGATCAACGTTGTTCGTCCAAAGACAGCACGCCAATTTGGCGAACCGCAAAGTCGAAAGTACTCCACTTGGAAGGTTTTTGGGGCGTTATTCATCCCGGCCATGCTCTGGGTGTTTTTTGGAGTGCTCGCCTTCAGCGACGTCAGTCGACTCAATCTGTGGAGAAAAGACTACGAATCCGCGACGGTACGAATCGCGCGTTTCGGACCTGTTCGCAAGTATTTTCAGGACACGGCTGAACGGACAACTCCGGATGAAACATCTCGATATGAGCGGGAGGAATGGATTCGCTGGATGGCCGAAGGAGCTAAATCGACCAATGAGGGCGCTGAGTTGCTGTTCATCGAGGCAGAGCCCTTTGCCGAGGCGTTTCGTACTTTTGTTTTGGAGGTGCATGATTTCGACAGCAAGGTATCCCCGTGCCCGTTTGGAGCTGCATTTCTCGTGCACGATCATCCAGGCGATCCATGGTATCGCCCCGTGTTTCGAGACATCGCCTGTGATTTCGGCGGCGATTTCAACACGTGCCTTTTTCGCATCACGGTGCTAAACGCCAATCCAGGCGAGAAACTGTGGCTGTTCCTGTGCGTGAAACCCGAGGTAAGCGATGCTGCCTTGGATAAACTAGACGTCCAGTTGAGGGTAAGACCATGATCGCCAACAGACAGTGCTCCCGTTTACTTGCAACACTTGCACTATTTAGCCTCCTCGTACTTGCAGACCAAAGTAAGTGCGCTTGTGCCATTGATATCGAGATTACGGGCTATGTATCCAACCTCAATGGCACGCCGCATACAGATCCAGACATCACGATAACTGTGCGATCGCAAAGGACCGGCGAGATCGTGGCAAGCAAGAAGGCATCGCCAATCGACGGGACTTTTTCCATACCAATTGAACCAGAAAACGTGCCGGACGCGGATGTGAGACTTTCAATCAGTGCCTCGGGTACGGCAGTGCTCAATGGACGGCGTGCCGCAGTTCAGACTCGATCTAATATGGACGGACTTGCAGGCGAAGTAGTCGAGAGATTCTTTGGTGAAGATGCGCCGGAGAAATTCACCTTCGGGTTAATCATTGTGGTGCCGGAAAAGTTGAGCAGCCCTCCGTGCAATAATCCGTGCGCTACTAAGAAATGCCATCAGCGCAAGCACTGTCGATTTAAGTGTCGATAACGAAGCGAAGCAAAGGGTCACTCAGCTCCGGCTATTGGAGGCTGGGCGAAGACCGACGCTCCCTCACCCCGACCCTCTCCCGGAGGGAGAGGGGGCAGCGTGGATCGTCGGATCCGATCACAATCCATCCGTCGAGGCACTCCAACCAGATCCAATCTGCGGCAGCCCGCCAGTGGCGGCGGGCGGCGCGACCTCGCCGCCATGCTAGGGTTGAATGGGGAGAATCAGTGACAAAACCGTGCGCAGAAGGGGGTCAGCCCCGACGGTTTTGATTGATCCCCCCTCCTAATCGCCGCGCAGCCAGGCGTGCATTACGATTTCGCAGGCTGCACGCTGCCATACCGACCATGCGAGGAAGCTGGCCGTAGTTCGATACGTGCTTAAGGCTTTCAGTTCGCACCGCAGTATGGAGCCATCATCATGGCCGCCGAGCCGCACGCCGCTCGTCCGACGAGGGGCGGCCGTTGGCAGGTGTCGCTCGCTGAATGTTGCCAATGGCATACGTGCCTCAGCGAGCACGACGCCCGGTACATCGCCAGTGGATTGAATCTTGTCGCCGCCGTGCGGCGCGGCGAGCGACGGGGCGAGGAGGCCGCCCGTCAGCTCGACGAGGTCGCCGAGGCTGTCGTTCGCAACCTCGGCGAAGGTTGGACGGCGCGCATGGTGCGCGTGGCGGCCGCGATGGCGCGCGGGCCGGCGCCGAAGACCGTGCCCGCCGAGTCGACGCAGTGACGTGGCTCTCGGCTTTTCGTCCGTGCGAGACGGCGCGCGTTGCGTCGGCGCGTTGCGTCAAGAAACCATAGCCGCGACGACGCGATTCCATAGTGTCGTCCTCGATGGTCACGCGGCCTGGCGCATCGCGACCGCGCCGAGATCGGCCCCTCTCCCGCGAAATCGCCTCCGACGGCCGCCGGACGCTCTCGCAACCGGCGGCGGCCCGGTTGGTCCCTCGCCAGAGGTGTCGCGGAGGTGGACGGCAGTCCAAGAGGATTGCCGTCGCGGAGCGGCGCTGCGTGCGAATTTCTCAAAATCCATCGAGAACCGTTACCTCGCGTCCAACGGCGGTATTTTAAGCACAAGAGGCGGCCCTCGTTGTGGCCGGCGCCCCCGGGGCCGACGCCCTGCGGGGCCTTTTCGCGATCACTCGGCGGACATTCTGTCACTGGCCTATAGATTCTGGCGCTCGCCAACAGATCTCGCGGGGCAGCGTTGGGACGCTTGTCGGTTGGACCTTTTTCTTTCTCTGTGGAGGTGGCTCATGAATTGGCAACTCTCGAAGGGGCGGGCGGGCTCGTGGCGCCTTGCCGCAGCAATCGCATTGGTCGCGTGCTGGCAGGGCGTGGGGCAGGCCCAAAGTCTGGTTCCCAATTACGATTTCGAGACCGACGGCGACGCGAATTCGGCGCCGGACGATTGGTTTAGCGGCGGGGCGATCGGCTATATCACGACCGACGACTCCGACGGCGTGGGCACGGCGAGCGTCTCCGAGCAGCAAGGCGGCGACTGGCGGTCGCTGGCGTTTGCGGTGACGGCGAACGAAGAATTGACGTGGTCCGTCGACTACAAGGTGGCGCAAGGCGCGACCGGGTCGTTCCGCGCCGACCTGCGATTCTTCACGGGTCAGGACGCCGGCGGCGGCACCGCCGGCAGCTTCCAGGGCGAGGACGTGCACAACGTCGACGTCGGGACGGTCGTTCCCGACGTCTGGCACACGCTGGGGCCGTTCACGCTCAATGTGCCGGCGGGCAGTGCGCCGCCGCTGCTGGTCCCGCACTTCGCCGACGTGCGGATCAGCTCTGGCCTGTTTGGGCCGTCGCTGACAGGACAGATTCAGCTCGATCGCGTCAGCGTGACGCGGATTCCCGAGCCGACGGCGCTGGCGCTGGCGGCGGCCGCGGCGTGCGTGGGTTTGGCTTCGCGGCGGCGGCGCGCGAAGTGAGTTGGGGCAGCGCACCTTGCGGAGTGCTCAGTTTGCAGCGCTCAGTTCGCTACGGCGGTCGGCGGCGCACACCCGGGCCGCCGACCGCCGGGCGGGCTGGCGGAGCGACATCGGAACGGGGCCGAGGAAGGCGGTTGGTTTGTCGATGCGGCGTGGAATGAGGTTGGCAGTTCGTGCTCGGGCAGTCGCTTGTGCCCAGACAGCGGCGCGCACCGCGGCGGCGGCGGCGATGCTGCTGGCCGCGTTCGTTGCCGGCCCACTCGCGGCTCGCGCCGCCAGCCCGAGCACGGTCTACGTGTACGACCTCAACCAGGGCTCGTTCCAACGTAATACGCTCATGGCGAGTCTGTCGGGCATTGTTGCTCGCACGTCGGCCGAGGTGGCCATGGGATTCCAGTCTTCCAACTCCAACAGCGACCCGGAGTTCTGGGTCGACCAATACATCGCCGACAACCCCGGCGTGAGCAAAGTGTGGCAGGGGAGCGTCCCGTGGTTCATTGACCGCTACAAGAACCAATTGAGCGGCTATGTCGTGTACGACGCGGCGACGATCAACGAAGGGACGAGCGTGGCCGGTGCGCTGGGCGCCGTGATGGTCGACTCGTCGCTGCTGGGCGGCTCGGTGGGGACGGCGCTCGCCAGCGCCGGCCTCACGCAGTTGGCCGACGTGCGGGGCCGGGACAGCGCGTGGGTGTACAACAACTACGGCGCCATGTTCAACAAGAACTTGATCTTCCGCCAGCAGCCGCAGTTTTCCTACCAACTGCGCAGCTACGCGGTGCTGAACGCGGGGTTCATGTTCGACGCGACGCGCCCGACGCGCGACGCCTATCTCGCCGGGCAGAACGACCATTCGCTCGTGCTGGGGTGGGGCTACGACAACGACGAGTACGAATTCTTCAGCTCCGCGTCGCAGCATAACCTGATGGCCGTGCCGGCCGACCATCTGCAATCGGCGGCGGCACCGTCGCAGTGGGACGTGACGATCCCCGCGCAGACGAAGCACACGTCGATCACGACGCCCACCGAAGCGGGGACGCACTACGTGGCGTTCGTGATGAGCGACGGCGACAACGTGCAGTGGCTGACCAACGACTTCGCGCGCAGCTCGCGGTGGTTCGGCTCGCCGCATCGCGGGGACTTCGACATGACGTTCGATCTCAGCCCCGCGCTGGCGGAGATCAACCCGGTGGCCATGAAATACTTGTACGACCAGGCGGCCGGCGACGCCCACAAAACGTTCTTCGTCACGGCCGGCGGGAAGGGGATCACCTACCCCAGTCAGACGCCCGACGTCGCCGGCTTCATGGACGCCACCGCGGCGGCGATGACCGCCGTCGATCACAACGTCATCTCGGTGCTCGACGACACGGTCGACCTGCCGGCCCTGGAGCAAATGGTCGAGCGGCCCGAGGTGCTGGGGCTGATGCTCAAGAGCGGCACCGCGTACGCGGGCCTCAACGGCGCCATTTATTGGCACGAGGGCAAGCCGATCGTGTCGACGAAGTACTCGCTGTGGGATGGCTTCGACACGCCGAACGAGATTGTCGCGGCGCTCAACGCGGCGCCGCGCGACCCGTTGGGGAACCAGGCGTCGTACACGATCGTCAACGTCCATCCGTGGTCGACGAGCCTCGCCGACGGCGGGCAGGGCGATCCGATGAGCAATGTCAACTCGATCGTGGGCGGGCTGAACAACGCCGTGAAGGTCGTCACGCTCGAAGAGCTGATGATCCACCTGCGGAACAATTTTGGCGACGCGGTGAATCCCCAGCTCGGGCGGAATCTCGTCGTGAACGGCGACTTCGAAACGCTCGACGCCGTGGCGACCAACCGCCCTGCGAACTGGTTCTATGCTGCGGCGCCCGGCGCTACGCAGCTCGTCGACGGCCAGGATTCCGACGGCCAGGGCGAGCGGGCCGCGGCGATCAATCAGGCGAACGCCGATTGGCGCTCCGTCGAGATCGACGTGCAGGGGGGCGAGCCGTTGGAATTCAGCTTCGATTTCAAGCTCGTCGGCGTGCCCGACGGGAGCGGCTTTCGGGCCGATGTGCGATTTTTCAGCGGCTCGCAGGGCGCCGGCGGGTCGTTCGTGGGCGAGTCGGTGCGGTTCTTCGACGCCGCGGCGTACACGGACGGCGAGTGGCATAGCTTCACCACGCAGGTGATCGTCCCCGCCGGAGCGCCCATCGGCGACATCCGGTTCAGCACCTACTTCGGGCTGTTCACCGGCGGGCAGGTGCTGATCGACAACGTGTCGCTCGAGCGGCCGCTCATTCCCGGCGACTTCGACGCGGACGGTGACGTCGACGGCGACGACCTGAGCGTGTGGGAGGATGAGTTCGGCACGGGCTCCGGCGGCGACGCGGACGGCGACGGCGATACCGACGGCAACGATTTTTTGACGTGGCAACGCAACTTGGGCACGACGACGCTGAGCGCGTCAGCAGCTCACGCCGTGCCCGAGCCGACTGGGGCGATGTGTGCGCTCGTCGGCGCCGTGTGGCTGGCCATGTTTCGCAGGTGAGACAGGTGAAGACATCGGGGACGCGGGGAGGCGGCGCCCGGCGGCGCCGCGGGGAGAACCGAGACGCAGGACAGCGTGGGAACACGCAGCGGCGCCGCACGGCGGAGCGCCGTTGCTCAAACGGGAGACTTGTCATGAAGTTGGTTCATCTTGGGATCGCAGCGCTGATGGTCGCCGGCGTCGGCGGCGGCGGGTCCGCACAGACCCTCGTCCCCAACGGCGACTTCGAGGACCTGGCACTCGACGACATGGAGGCGCCGATCCTCGATGACTACGGACTCGAGCAGCCGGCGAGCTGGTTTCGCTCGGTCACCGATCCGCAAACCTTTGCGACGCCCGGGACCGAGATGATCACGCCGGCGAACATGAACAACGCGGCGGGCAACAATCTGGGCGACGACTCGGACGGCGTCGGGACGAACTCCATTGCCTTGAACTACGTGCCCGACGCGTCGAATCCTCCGCTAGGCATCGGCATGGACTGGCGCTCCGAGGGATTCGACACGACGCCGGGCGAAACACTGATCTTCTCGTTCGACGTGCAGTTCAACGGCGTCAGCCAGGAGGAGATCGTCCCGGGCAGCGGGTTTTTCGAGGGCGGGTTCGTGCAGATTCGCTCGTTCACAGAACAGGCGGCTGACGGCGGCACGGCGGGTGCATTTCAGGGCGAGCTGAACGTCGGCGTCGAATCGCGGAACTTCACGCCCAACGTCTGGCACACGGTGACGAATCCCGTGGTCATTCCCGGGGGCGGCGAGTGGACGGACATCCGCATCAGCACGAATCTGTTCGTGCCGCCGTTCCATGTCACGGGGCAAATCCTGTTCGACAAGATCAGCGTGCAGCGGCTCACGGCCGATTTCGACGACGACGGCGACGTCGACGGCGACGACCTGGCGATTTGGAGGCCCGCGTTTGGCGTGGATGCGACCGCTGACGCGGACGGTGACGGCGACAGCGACGGCGACGACTTTCTCGCCTGGCAGCGGCAATTGGGGCTGGGGATCACGCCTCCGGTCGCGGCGGCGGCGAGCTCGATTCCGGAGCCGGCGGGCGGAGCGCTGGCAGCTCTTGGCGCGGCGACGATCGTCGCCAGCCGGCGCCGCACGCGGCGCCGAGCAGAGTGACGCACAATCGCAACACTTTGACATTGATGCGCCCCACGCGGCTGTCGTTTGGCGGCCGCGGGCGCGATGATCATGCAGGAGGATGAA
Organism: Lacipirellulaceae bacterium; assembly: GCA_044867485.1. Classification (GTDB taxonomy): domain Bacteria; phylum Planctomycetota; class Planctomycetia; order Pirellulales; family Lacipirellulaceae; genus Lacipirellula. Next base: position 79,161 of record JBIOVA010000013.1, read on the forward strand.
CGATGACGAGGCGGCGAACGTTCCGCGGCGCCCAGGGCGATCGCGCGCGGCGCGGATTTACCTTGGTCGAGTTGCTCGTGGTGATCGCCATCATTGGCGTGCTGGTGGCGCTGCTGTTGCCGGCGGTGCAGGCAGCCCGCGAGGCGGCCCGCCGCGCGACGTGCATCAACCAGCTCAAGCAGATCGGGCTGGCGGCTCTCAACCATGAAAGCGCGATGCGCGTGTTCCCCACCGGCGGCGACGCGCGCTGGCCCGATCCGCAGGATCCCAAGAAACTTCCGGCGGGCAACAACGGAAATCAATTGGGGCCGGAGAAGGCGATTTATAGCTGGGCGTTTCAGATCCTGTCGTACATCGAACAGGAGGCGATCCGGCGGATCCCGACGCAGAAGGTCCTCAACGACGCCGTTGTGCCGATGTACTATTGCCCGTCGCGGCGGGCGCCGACCAAGAGCAATTCCGGCGGCACAGGGGACGAAACGTGGAAGCTCGATTACGTGGCCGTCGTTCCCGGGCGGGCGAATCCCTTCGTGGCGAAGGATCACCTGGCGATTTATGCTTCCTTGGACGCCAAGGCCAAAGACATCGTCTTCCCGCGGCCGGCGGAGGTGTTCGACGACGTGGGGATCATCGTCCGCACGCCCTTCGACTGGCGAAGCCTGACCCGGCCGCGCGCCATCCCGAACCCGCCGCCGACCAAGCCGTCGCACGTGACCGACGGTCTGAGCCGCACGATGATGGTGACCGAGAAATGGCTGGCGCCGTCGATGTACGACGCTGGCGTGCTCGTCTGGCACGACGATCGCGGCTGGACCGACGGCTGGGATCCCGACACGTTTCGCTCGACCACCCACCAGATCACGCCCGACGGCGAGATGCCGTCCGATGCGGCCCAGGAACTCACGGACGATTATGGGCATCGCATCGGGTCGGCGCATTCGTCCGGCGTCAACGCCGTGTTCGGCGACGGCTCGGTGCGGTCGATTCGCTATGAAATCGATCTGCAGACGCTGAATCTGCTGGGGCACCGGGCCGATGACCAGACGATTGACGAGAGCAAGCTGTAAGGAGCCATTGCCGGTGCGGCGCTGTGCGCTCGCGTCGCAGGCATGACGCCTTGCGGAGGATAGACCATGAAGAACGGTGAAACGCGCGATCAGTTCGTCCAACTGCTGACGGCCGCGCAGCCGCGACTGTTCAACTACCTGGCAGTGCTGCTGGGCGACGTCCACGACGCCAACAACGTCCTGCAGGACGCCAATGTGACGCTGTGGACCAAGGCCGACGACTTCCAGGCGGGCACGAACTTTCTCTCCTGGGCCCGCGAAGTCGCCTATTATAAGGCATTGGCCTTTACCCGCGACCGCAACCGCGACAAGCTCATTGTCGACCACGAGTTGGTCGAAAATGCCCTGTCGCGCCCAGAGTACGCCGAGGTGGACCCCCGCCGCGTCGCCCTGCGGCACTGCCTGTCGGAGCTCGACGAGCGACAAGTCAACTTGCTTCGCCAGCGCTACCGCGCCGGCGCTTCCCTAGCCAGCATCGCTCAAGAGGAGCACAAGTCCGAAGCCGCGGTGAAGATGGTGCTTCGCCGGCTCCGCGTCTCGCTCTTGGGATGCATCGAACGAAGGATGGCCGTGGCCCCATGAACGACAACCTCCCCCACGTGCCCGAAGACCTGGCCGAGCTGTTCGCCGAATTGACCGACGGGACGCTGAGCCCCGAGGACCGGGAGCGGCTCCGCGCGCGCCTCGCCGCGGACCCCGCAGCCTTTGACGTGTATTGCAAGTGGATGCATTTGCATGCGCTGCTGTATCTGGACCTTCAACACCCGAGGGACGCCATGATCACGCCGCCGCTGACGCCTGGCAGTTTACTGGAGGGGCCAAGACCCGAAGGACGTTGGCTGTCGAGATCGACGCGCCGCTGGGCGATGGGGCTGTCGGGCGCCGTGGCGGCGGCGATCGCCGCCTCGCTGGCGTTCGTCGCCTTCATGGCGCCGGACGAAGGGGCGCCGATTCGCGTGGCGTTGCAGAGCAGCAACGGATTCCGCCCGGCGCCCGAGGCGATTGAAGCGTTCAACCGCACCGAGGGCGACGCGGTAGCCGTATTGTCGCGCGTGGCCGATGCGACGCTGGCCGGCTCGAAGCCGCTGTTGGTCGGCTCGCCGGTCCGCGCCGGGAAATTCGTCGTCGACTCGGGCCTCGTGCAGTTGGAGTTCCTGAGCGGGGCGAACCTGGTCGTGGAAGGTCCGGCCGAATTGGACCTCGTGTCGAAGAGCCTGGTGGTCTGCCGTCGCGGCAAGCTCCGCGCGTACGTGCCCGACCAGGCGAAGGGGTTCATGGTCGACACGCCGCATCATCGGGCCGTCGACCTGGGGACCGAGTTTGCCGTGTCCGTGGCCGCGGACTCCAGCAGCGAAGTGCACGTGCTCGACGGCGAGGTCGAAGTGTACGACATCGACACCTTCGATCGAAACGCCCGCCCGGTCGAAACCAAAAACTTGCGGCTGGGCGATGGCCTGCGCACGTCGGCGGCTGGCGATGTTGCGGAGATGGCCGCGGAGCCGGGCAAGTTCGTCGGCGTCGAGCAACTGCTCTCGCTCTCGACGGAAGACGGCCTGTCGCGGTACTCGCGGTGGCGCGAGCAAACCGAACAGTGGCGCACCGACGACCACGTGGTGGCGTACTACAGCTTCGAGGGTCATCCGGCGTGGGCCCGGGTCCTGCGGCACGATGGCCCGTCGGCATTGTCGTCGCTCAAGGGCGCGATCGTCGGGTGCCGCTGGGCCGAAGGTCGTTGGCCCGACAAGCGAGCCCTGGAGTTCAAAAGCACCGAGGACCGCGTCCGGCTCAACATCCCCGGCGAGTTCGAGTCGATCACGCTGGCCTGTTGGATTCGCATCGACGGCTTTGACCGCTGGCTGAGCTCGATCCTGCTGACCGACGGCCACAACCTGGGCGAGCCGCACTGGCAGTTCACTGAAACCGGGCAGCTCCTGCTGGGCGTCAAGGCCGAGCCGGATCAGTCGCAGGAGTATTTGACTGAGACGGTCCTGCGGCCGACGGACCTGGGGCGGTGGATTCACCTGGCGTGCGTCTACAACAAGGCCCAGAGCGAGGTGGCCCATTACGTCGACGGCCGGCGGGTGAGCACGCAACCGATCGTCAAGGGAATTCCGCTGCGGTTCGGCCCGGCGGAACTGGGCAACTGGATTCCCGAGGAGCTCAAAGATCATCGCATCCGCAGTCTCAACGGGCGGATCGACGAGTTCCTGCTCCGCGACGCGGCGATGACGGACGACGAGGTCCGCGAGCTGTTCGAGGCCGGGCAGCCGCATATTTGAGCGGCTCGCGTGGTGGCCGCCCTCTTTACACGTGCGGCGGCGCGCTCATACTGATCGTCGGCTTGCGGCCGCCGCGGCGCGGGCCGACGCGGCTGTGCTTGCCGATCGTCAGGACCACGGGAGCAGCATCGTGACCAACGGAAATCGACGGGAATTTGGCGTCCGGATGTTGGGCGCGGCTGGGGCCGCCGTGTTGCCACTCGCCGCCGTTCCGTTGGCGGCGGCCGCTCCGGCCGATGCGCCGGCGGAAAGAGCCGTTGCGGCGCGGCGGCCCAATCCGATCGGCGTTTCCACGTATTCGTTCTGGCGATTCCTTGACGACTCGAAGCTGTCGATCGAGGAGTGCCTCGACGAAGCGGCGCGGATGGGCTTCGACGGCGTCGAAATCCTGCACATGCAGATGGACGGCGAGGATCCCGCGTACCTGCAGCGGCTCAAGCGGCGGGCCTTCATCAATGGGCTGACGCTGTGCGGGTTCTCGACGCACCAGGGTTTCCTTTCGCCCGACGCGGAGACGCGGCAGAAGAACATCGACCACACGATTCGCACGATCGAGCTGGCGTACGCGCTGGGGATTCCGACGATCCGCGTCAACACCGGCCGGTGGGGCACGAGCAAGGACTTCGACGAGCTGATGGCCAATCGCGGCGTCGAGCCTCGACTGGAAGGGTACACCGACGACGATGGGTTCAAGTGGGTGATCGACTCGTTTGAGAAGTGCATTCCGGCCGCCGAGCGGTGCGGCGTGACGATGGGTCTGGAGAATCACTGGGGCCTGGGAATCGACCCGGCGGGCGTCCTGCGGATCATCGACACGGTCGATTCGCCGTGGCTGGAGGCGACGCTCGACACGGGCAACTTTCTTGAGGATCCCTACGACCGGCTGGAACAAATGGCCGACCGCGCCGTGCTGGTGCAGGCCAAGACGTACTACGGCGGCGGCATCTGGTACGCGCTGGAGCTGGACTATCCTCGCATCGCGGCCATGCTACGGCAGCACAATTATCGCGGCTACGTGTCGCTGGAGTTCGAGGGCCGCGAAGACTGGCGGACGGCGATTCCCAAGAGCCTGGACGTGCTGCGGGCAGCCTTCGTTTAGCAACTGCCATCTCGCCGCGGAAGTTGCTCGGCAGGGCGGCGCCCCGCCGCCGTGCGAATGCCGTGGACTTTCGCAGGCCGCCCTCAGTTCAAGGTTCCCCGGGCGGCGACACGGTCGCCCCGACGCCGCGGAAACTCAAATCGCCACTGGGGTTCGCCGCGGCCGTACCGTAGTATGGAGCGTGGGCAGCCGGCCCAGTGTGGGGCCGCGATTTCTTGTTGTTGCGCTGATTTTCTCTCTACCCATGATGGCGTTTTCACCTCTCGTCGCCCGCTTGGCGCGCGGCGCCGTACTCTTCGTATTCTCAACAGCGGCGGCCGCATCAGCCGCCGACGGCGACCCGGCGGCGGACGCCGGTTCGCCCGTCTCGGCAGGCGCGCGTCTCGCCGCGGCCACGCTCCGCGTCGGCGACCAATACCGCGTCGCCGCCGTGGCCAGCGAGCCGCTGTTGGCCAACCCGGTGGCGTTTTGCTTCGACCCGCAGGGCCGTATCTTCGTCGCCGAGACGCACCGCATTGGCCGGGGCACGGAAGACAATCGCAACCACATGACGTGGCTCGATGATGACCTGGCCGCCCGCACCGTCGAGCAGCGCCGGGCCTACATGGCGCGGCACATGGGGGACCAGGTCGGCCGCTACACGGAGGCGAGCGATCTGGTGCGGCTGCTGGAGGATCGCGACGGCGACGGATTTTACGAATCCTCCCAGCCGTTTGCCGAGGGATTTCGCGACCTCGTCGATGGCGCCGCCGCTGGCGTCATGTGGCACGACGACCGGTTGCTGCTCACGTGCATTCCCTCACTGTGGGAGCTGCGCGACGCCGATGGCGATGGCCGCGCTGAGACGAAGAACGCACTCGCCACGGGTTTTGGCGTCCATGTCGCGTTGTTCGGGCACGACATGCACGGGTTGTGCGTCGGCCCGGATGGGCGCATCTATTTTTCGATCGGTGACCGCGGGTTCCACGTCGAGACGGCCGAGGGTGTGCTGTCGAATCTTGATTCCGGCGCCGTGCTGCGCTGCCGACCTGATGGCAGCCAGCTCGAAGTGTTCGCCACGGGGCTTCGCAATCCGCAGGAGCTGGCGTTCAACGAGTGGGGCGATTTGTTCACAGTCGACAACAATTCCGACGCCGGCGATCGTGCCCGCGTGGTGCACATCGTCGAGGGCTCGCAAACCGGGTGGCGGATGTCGTACCAGTACCTGGCCGACCGCGGCCCGTTCATGCGCGAGAAGATTTGGGAGCTGCAGAACGACGAGCAGCCCGCCGCCAACATTCCGCCGCTGGCCCACCTGACCGACGGCCCGTCGGGGCTGGTGTACTACCCGGGGACGGGGTTGCCGGCGGACTGCGCGGGCGCGTTCTTTGTCTGCGACTTTCTCGGCTCCTCCGGCCGCAGCGGCGTCCGGCAGTTTCACCTGGAGCCGTCTGGCGCCAGTTACCGGCTGCTGCGCGACTCGATGTTCCTGCAAGGCGTACTGGCGACCGACTGCGACTTTGGGCCCGACGGCAATTTGTACGTTTCCGACTGGCTGGAGGGGTGGACCGGTACGGGCATGGGGCGAATTTACCGGATCGAGTGCGACGAACCGAAGTTGGCGGCGGATCGGGCGGCGGTTCGCGACGTGCTGATGCGGATCGGCGACGCCGAGGCGGCGGAGTTGATCGAACTCCTGGGCCACGCCGACATGCGCGTCCGCTCCGCGGCTCAGCACAAGCTTGTGGCGCTTGGCGACGCGAGCGCAGAACCGCTCCAGAAGCTGGCGGGGCAGGGCGCCGCGTCGCGGTTGGCCCGCGTCCACGCAATTTGGGGGCTCACCGCGCTGGCGGAGGCGCACTCGACGCTCTTCGACGCACTGACCGCGCTCACGAGCGACGCCGACGCCGAGATTCGCAATCAGGCGGCGCGAGCGCTCGGCGCCGCCCACGGCGTTCCGCCGGAACGCTGCGCCGCCTACGGCGATGCGCTCGTCGCGCTGCTGGCCGACGAGTCGCCGCGCGTGCAGTGCTCGGCCGCGATCGCGCTCAGCAAATTTCAGCACGCCCCAGCGCTGGCAGGCTTGCTGAAACTCGCCCGCGAGAACGCGGATCGCGATCCCGTGGTGCGTCATGCCGCCGCGATGGGCCTGGCCGGCAGCCAGCAACCGCAGCAGCTCGTGGCCGCGGCGAAGAGCGCCAGCCTGGCCGAACGGCTGGCCATCGTCGTCGCCCTGGGCCGGCAGCGTTCGCCGCTGGTCGCCGAACTGCTTGGCGACTCGTCGGAACGAATCGTGTTGGAAGCCGCCCGTGCGATTTGGGATACGCCGATCCCCGCGGCGAACGGTGCGCTGGCGAAGCTTGTCGACGACGCCCGCTTCACCAGCGAGCCGCTGTTGCGGCGAGCACTCGCGGCGGCCCTCGCCGAGGGCGCGCTCGAGCAACTTGAGGCCGTCGTGCGCTGCGGCCTGCGCACCGACGTGAACTCGACGATCCGTGAGTTGGCCTGGAAGGCCGTCGCGGAGTGGACGGCGCCGGCGCCGCGCGATCCCGTCCACGGTCAATGGCGCCCCGTGGCGGCGCGGCCCAAGGAGCAAACCATCGCGGCGTTGCGAGCCGCGTGGCCCGCCGTCGTTGCGGCCGACGACGGCTCGGGCGTCGTCGTCGCCGCGGAGCTGGGCATGTCCGAGGCGTTCGGCGCGCTCATGCAGGTCGTCGACAACGAATCCGCCCCAGCTCTCGTGCGAGCGCGGGCCGTCGAGGCGTTGACCAACGCCGACGAGATCATGGTCATGGAGGCGATCGAGGCGGCGCTGGCTTCCTCGCACGCGGAGGTTCGCCGAGCCGGGCGGCGGCTGCTGGCCAAGCGACTCCCCGAGAACGCGGCGTCCATTCTCCGCGAGGCCTCCGAGTCGGCCACGACGCCCGAGCGGCAAGAAGCGATTGGGCTTCTTGCCGGGCTCGACGCTCCGGCAGCCAGCGAAGCGATTGCCGACTGGATGCAGCGCGTCGAGCAAGGCGAGTGCCCGACGGAACTGGCGCTGGAGGTGCTTGAGGCGGCCGGCGAGTCCGGCGACGACGCGCTGGTCGCTCGGCAGCGCGCGTTCCAACAGCGGCAGGCCGCAGCGGGGCCGCTGGCCGAGTATGCGGTGTGCCTGGAAGGCGGCGACCCCGTGCGCGGCGCCCAAGTGTTCGCCGCCAAAGAGGCGCTTTCCTGCAAACGCTGCCATTCCGTGAAGCCCGGCATCACGATGGTCGGCCCTAGCCTGGCCGACGTTGGCGCCAAACGCACCCGCGCCGAGTTGCTGGAGTCAGTCGTGCGACCGAACGAGAAAATCGTGGAAGGATTTCAGACCACGGCGCTGCTGCTCGACACCGGATTGGCCGTCTCGGGCATCCTCCGCCGCGAGAACGAGACGCATGCCGTGCTCGTCGACCCTGACAACAAGGAGATCGTCGTCGCGTTGGCCGAGGTTGAGGAACGGATGCAAGGGCTCTCGGCGATGCCCGAGGACCTCGTCAAACACATGACGCCGCGGGAGCTGCGCGACTTGGTGGCGTATATGGCGAGCTTGCGCGACACAACCGCCGGGGGCCATGACGCACCGGCGGCGTCCCGGGCCGCGAATGAGTGACCGATCTTCGTTTCGACGCGCAGCGAACACCGCTTAGTCAACGAGGCGGAGGTTCACGACATTCTCGTCGGCGCCCACTTCGGCCCGCAGGTCGCTCGTCTTGGGGTCGGAATACTTCGCGGGCAACGCGGAGCCGGCGGCCTCGGCAGCCATGGCTTGCTGGGCCGCCTGGTCCATCGCGGCCAGATAGGCGTCGCGATCGAGCTTTGGATCGGGCCCGGCGATCGTCATCGACGCCTTTGATTTGTACACCGTCACCACGTGCGGCCCGAGGACGGCGCCGTCGCCGGGGTCGAATGTCGTCAGCGTGAAACGGCCCTGTTCATCGGTCTCGCCGGTGGCGGCGCGCGGCGCGCCGTCGGCGATGAACGAAACCATGGCGCCGGCCACGGGCTGATCGCGGTAGATGACCGTCCCGGAGACGGGGGCCGTTCCCGGGCGATCGTCGCCAGCGCCGCACCCGCAGCACGCCATGCAGATCGCGAGCCAGGCGCCTCGTCGGCACGGAGATTTCAACATGATTCTGGTCAGCTGGTCAGAACGGCTGCACCACTTCCTCGTCGCGGCGACACCCGAGGCGGTCGTAATTCACCGGGTCGATGTTTTCGCTGAGAAAATGCACCGACCCGTCCGCGAAGACGAACTGGGCCCCGCCGACGTGCCGCGACTTGAATCCCGCCGCCATGCCCCAATTGCTCCACGAGTTGCAGTTGATCGTGGGCGTGCCGTCGTTGCCCGGCGGCGTCTCGCGGCAAGTGTTGAAGTTCATGGGAATCGACGTCGCCACGTACCACGACTGTGAGTCGAACCAGCCCCGCACCACGAGCTCGAAGTTGCAGTCCGGCAGCACCTCGCCCATGGCAACCGTCGTCGACGTACCGTCGGTGATTTGTTCGATGCTGGCGGCGTACTTGCGTCGCGAAAAGATGCCGCTCGTATCGTTCAGGTCATCGGTGTTGGCATGGACCACGGGCCCGGTGCCGAAGCGATTGCCCTGGTACGCGGGAATGATGCAACTTGGCGGGATGTTGATCGTCTTTTGGGCGCCGATGCTCGGGCCGTAGTTGGTGAGGCCGCGCTCTTCGGCAGCGGCTCGCAACGTGTCGGTGGGACACGACAGTACGGCAAGCTGCATGGTCATGAGCGTCGGGTCGGCCTCGATTTGCGCGAGAACATCTTTGTCAAAGTCGAGCCGACGGAAGAAGTTTTGCTCTTCGAGAAACGGCGTCAGCTTGACCATCGCGCTGCCCTTGCGATCCGTGGGCTTCACGGCGGGATCTTTGAGATCCCAGGGCGAGTTGGGCGGAAACTGCCCGTGGGCGTCGTGATAATTCTGCAGCGCCACGCCGAGCTGCCGCATGTTGTTTTGGCAACTCGACCGCCGCGCCGCCTCGCGCGCGGCCTGCACCGCCGGCAAGAGCAGAGCGACGAGCACGCCGATGATCGCGATGACGACCAGCAGCTCGACCAACGTAAAGGCGAATCGACGCCGCATCCGTGTCCTCCTGAGGCGTGGTCAACCGCCGCTGCCGCGGCGTTTGCGCGCCGCTGCCAGCATCGCCGTCGCCGCGAGCAACAGGCCCATCGAGCCCGGCTCGGGCGCCGCCGTCGCGCTTGGCGTTTCGATTTTCAGATTGTCGAAATAAAACGCGTGCTCGCCGGTCGGCGCGCCGGTCGTGGCGCCCACGTTTCGCTGCCAGAGCAGAAAGTCGTTGCCGTCGCTGTCGCCGTCGCCGTCGGCGTCGGAGCCGGGATTGGGGCCGTACTCGCTCTGCCATTTCGCCAGGTCGGCGCCGTCGATCGCCGTGCTGGCGTCGAAATCGCCCACAAGCGTCGCCTCGGAGTTGTTATCAAACATCGTGAACGCGACGGAGGCTGGCAAGCCAGCGGCGAGCGTGATGTCGAGCGGTACGCCGTCGAGCGTCACCCGGGCGGTGGTCGAAGTGAGGACTTCGACGCGAATCGTCGAACCGTCGCTGGTTGCGGCCGGGGGGATGGAGGCGCCGCCGGCATCGACGCCAAAATCGCCGAACTCGGTCACGTGGATTCCGTCTTTGTAGCGCCAGGGGAAGTCGCCGAAGCCGGATGACGACCCAGTCTCCATGCTGAAGGTTTGCGTTCCCGTGTCGTCGCTCAAGGAAATGATCGCGAACGGAAAGTTAAAGAAGGTGTAGTCGTCCAGGGATGCGGGCGTGTCGATGTCGGCGGAGAAGATTTCGCCGACGTTCATGGGCGCGGCAAAGGGCCGCGTCGCGGTCGTTGTGGGGCCGCTGAAGCCGGGCGTCGCGTTGGCGAGCCCGAACGCGGGCGCCCCGAGATCGTTGAAGGCGGTCGAAGGGAAATCGACGCCGTCGATAAAGTGGTTGAGCGTTCCATAGGCGTTTGGCGGCAAGGGATCCTCGGGGATGGGATTGTAGCCGCCGGTAAAGGACCACGGCAGAAACCCTGTGCCGCCGTTGTCCGTGCCGGGCGGGTTCTCGTCCGCTCCCGAGTTCTCTCCTTTCCACGCGCCGTCCGCTTCCGCCGCGTAGGCCGCGTTGGCGGCGGCGTCCTGGGCCTTCACGGCGGCGTGCAAGGGGACTGCTGCGACGGCCACGGCCGCGACGACTGCCGTTGCGATCGCGGTGCTCATCAACCGAGACATGGTCGTTCCGCCTCCTCTATCGTTCTCGTCGGTGGTGTTCGTCAACAATGGTTGCCACGGCGGGGCCGCGGTCGTCTGGGGCGTTGCGACCCAGCTTAATCGTGACGGCCCACGTCGTCACTCGTCCGTCGCGCCGATCGCGCAATTTGCTTGCCAGGCAGACGGAATCGCCGGCGGCCCACGCATCGCGCCCGGCTGCGGCGGCTGGCACGGCCAGCGTGGCACCGAACCGCACGCCGCGTTGCCAATACGCCAACTCGCCATGGCCGCGGACCCACTGGGCCTTGTCGCCGAGCATGAGGAGCTCCAGCGTTCTGGCTTCCCGGCTGCCCCCGGCGGAAGCCAACGTCACCGTCCACTGGAGCCCCTCGCCCGTTGAGGTGGGCTGCTCGGCGTATGCTTCGTTCATCACGCAGTGGTTGCCGGCCACGGTGAGATAGATCGCGGCGTCGTTCCAGGCGGCGTGGAGGTCGGCCAGTCCGCCCGCGTCCTGAGGCGTCACTTCGGCCTGGCTCAAGAGCGTCGCGTCGACGCGATCCAAAGGCGCGCCCTCGGCCAACGGCGCCGCCTTGACGACCGCGGCTTCTGTCTCCGTCGCCAGCGCCGCGGCGGTTGCGTGGCGATCCACGGCGGCGCCGTGCATGCGTTGGATGACCGACGTCACCTCGGCGTAGGGCTCGTCGTGGATGTCGACCAGTCCGAAGTTGTAGTCTTCGCCGTCGCGCGGCCGGCCGTGCGGCGGCTCGTCGGAGTAGGCAAACCAGTGGGCCCCCACCACATACGGTTCGTCGGCAAACAATTCCAGTCGCCGCTGGACGACCGCGGCGCGTTGCCGTTGGTTGTCGACCACGACGAACAAGCCGCCGGTGTTGGGGTTGCCGCTGCGATTGTCGGCGGCCGCTGAATAGTATTCCGTCACCAGGATGGGTTTGCCCGACAAGGCGTGTAGGCGGCGGAGGTAGAACTTCGGCAGGAACCCGTCGACGCCGCGGGGCCAGTCGTAGTTGGTGGAGACGACGTCGACGTGCCGGCCGGCGGCGCGGGCGACTTCGTCGGGGCAGTAGCCGTGATAGCGGTCGCCCAGGATCAAGTGATTGGGATCGTGTTTACGAATCGCTTCGCACACCGCCTGGTAGTAGCGGTCGGCGAGCAGCTCCGTGAAATCCGCGACGACGGCGTGGCCGTCGCCGCTGGGGACGAGTTTGAGCGAGCCGCCCGAGGCGAGCTCGTCGAAATTGTCGATTTCGCCGCTGACGGAGAAATCGCGGCGGAGCGCACCAAAGTCGCCCTGGTAGTGGGATCGCAGCAGCTCGATGAGCCGCCCGCGAGTCTTGTTCTCGGCGGGCTGCTTGGAGTGGTAGTGCAGCAACAGCTCGGGATACCAGGCCAACTCGTTATCGGTGAACCAGCCGATGAGACGGACGTCGTCGCGATGCGGAGCCACGCGCTGGCGGGCCAACTGGTCCATGCGGCGGGGGAAGGAGTCGGCCAACAAGTCGTTCCAGGGCACGCCCACTTCGGCGCCGAGATGCAGCACCGGCGTGTGCGGCATGGCGGCGCGAGGAACGGCGTCGTGAGCCCAGCCTCCGACCGTGTTGAACTTCCACGCCTTGAGCCGTCGCGTTGCGGCGTCGGCCCAGGCGGCGTTGTTTTCGTAATACCGCCAGGCGGCGTACTGGGGACGCGCGGCGTCGTAAGAGTCCTTGTCGGCGCCGGGCGACAGTACATTGACGCCGTGCGACAGGAACGGTTGTCCCAAAGGGTCGATGAACCACCAGGCACCGCCGCGCTCGTCGACGGCGAAGTACGATTCGCCGCCGTCGGCCCACGGGGCGTCCGCGCCGATCAGTCCAAGTCCGAGCGCACCAGCGACGATCCCTCGGGCAATTTGTGCGCGTCTCAACATCCTGTCGGCCATGTTGCTTGGTCGTCTCCGCAGTTGCGTTGGGGATGCTGCACGCGACCGATTAGTGCGTATGTCGTTGTTGCCGCCGGGCGGCCAGCAGGGCGCCGCCGCATGCGGCCAGCGCGAGCCCCGACGGCTCGGGGATGAGCGTGAGGGCAAAGTTGTCGGCCGCCAGACCGTTGTAACCGGGGTTGCCTGAGGCGAATCGAACCCCCGCGCTGGCAGCGCCGGCCGGCGCCACGCCGACCGTCGAAAGCAGTTGCGCGTAGGGCGCATACGTCAGCGGTCCGTTGGGGTCGCCAAGCTCTCCGCCGGTGGAGCTGAGCAGCGCCCCGCCCGCGTCGAACCAATCGATGAAGTACGCCGCGGCCGTGGCGCCGAAGTAATTGTCGTAGGTGAGCGCGGCGCGGTACGAATTTCCGGGCGTGACCGCCGGTCGCGACCCCAGAGCGGTTTCGATGCCGCCGCCGGCGGCGCCATTCGCCGTGTCGACGTCCCAGGTCCCCGCGCTCCCGTCCAACGAAACCAAAACGTAGGATCCATCGGCGGCGCCGAGCGAGATCAGCCATCCGGGAACGTCGTCGGCGACGTTGGGGTCAAACCCGTCGTAGTAAACATTGGCGGGCGTCGCCTCGAAATCGCCGTTGGTTAAGAGATTTTGGGCGCTCGCGCCGTGGGCGGCAGCGAGAACGAGACAGACGGCGATCACTCGTGTTTTCATGAGACGTTCCCTCAAGGTGCGCTAGTGACGATGGTGCGGATGGCGGGAATGGCTTGTCGCGACCCAACAGGAATACGCATCTGCCAGTCGCGCGCGTGCCGACTGACCGCCCGCTGCGACGAGAGTTGCGGGCGCTATCCCAGAGGAAGCACGGCTACCCGAGATGGCTCTGCAAATGGGCCGAAAGCGTCACGCTGAATCTGAGGCCTGAGCGCCGCGACTGCGGCGCCGAGATCGGCGCAAACCATTTGATGCACGCGACTTGAGCGGCGGCGCGGCGGGGGCGTCGCTCGGACGTATTCGCAATAGCTGAGGAGCCAACAGCGATTTAGAATGGATTTGGCTAGAACTTTCTGCAGCGCATGGGCTTTCGATGCTCGAGTCTCCTGCAAATTCCAACGCCGAAAGCGCCGAGCGCACAGCGCCACGGCGGTTGGCCATGCGATTCGGCTTGCGAACGTTGCTGCTGGCCACGGTGGCGTGTGCGGTCGCGGTCGCGTGGTGGGGAGAGAGGCAGCGCTCGTTGGAGCGACAGAGGCGCGAGCTGGCGGCGCTGGCGCCGCACAATCCGGGGGTCGTGATCGCCGGCAACAACGTGGTGCTGCTCTCGCTGCGATCGAGTGGCGTGACCAACGAACAACTTCGCGGCCTCCGGCAATTGCCGCAACTCGAATGGCTCGACCTGGAGGACACGGGAATTGGCGACGCGGGATTGCTGCACCTCGGCGGCTTGAAGCGGCTGAAGCGACTTGCGTTGGTTAATACGGCGGTCACGGATCGCGGGCTGGCGGCATTGGTCGAGTTGACGAGTTTGGAAGACTTGCGGCTGTCGGGGACCCAAATCACCGACGCGGGGCTCGTCCACCTTGCCGGGTTGTCCCATTTGACGTGTCTCGATCTTGGCGCCACGAAGGTGAGCGAAGCGGGGCTGGCGAAGCTCAAGCGGCTCCGCGGGCTCCGGCGGCTGTTCCTCCGCCATACGCTGATCACGGACGGGGGCCTGGCCGTGCTACGCCAGTTTCCCAATCTGCAGTTTCTCGCGCTCAACCACACGAACGTCACGGACAAGGGGCTGCGTGATCTGGCAGGATTTGGGCGCCTGGAGACGCTGTGGTTGCACCACACGAGAGTCACTGATGAAGGCCTGACGCACCTGGCCGATTTGCCGCGGCTGCAGCAGTTGGAATTGACGGAGACCTTCGTGACAAGCGACGGCGTGGCCGCGCTGGAGCGGCGGCTGGCTGGGGTGCGCGTGCTGCGGTAGGCGCGTTCCCCTGGTCGTGCACCAGGACGCAGCCGGGCCAATGACGGGCAAAAAACTCGGCCAACAGGCGCAATTCCGCGGCGTCGCCGTGACGACAGCCGGGGGTCGCGCAGAAACCAAGGGCATGCTCTCAACGCGACTCCCCTGGGGATCCCCGAAGAATGGCCCTGCTTGGGACCGTTCCGCGAGCGTCCAAGAAGCCGATGCAATCCGACGTCGCCGAAAAATTCGCGGTCCTATGGGTCGGCGCCCAGCCGACGCTCACGACCTTTGTGCGCTCGCTGCTGCCCGACTTCCAGCAAACGGAAGAGGTCTTGCAGCGCATCGCCGTCGCACTGGTTCGCAAATTCGATCAGTACGATCCCGATCGGCCGTTCATCGCCTGGGCGATCGGCGTTGCGAAGTACGAAGTGCTGTACTATCGCCGGGAGCGAGCCACCGACCGGCACCTGTTCAACGACGAAATCGTCGAGGGCATCGCCCTCAGTTATCAACGCTTTGCGGAAGAAGCCGATCCGTTTCGCGAGGCGCTCGAGCGGTGCCTCGAAAAAGTGCAAGGGCGGGCCAAACGGGCGCTCAAGCTCCGCTACGGCAAGGGCCTCAGCTCGCCCGCCGTGGCCGACGAGATGAAAACGTCTGCCGGCGCCGTGCGGATGATGCTCTGCCGCGTGCGGCAGATGCTCAAGGACTGCATCGAGGAGCGGATCCAGGAGCGCGGCGGAATTTGACTCATCGCCGTCGGGCGGCGCACCACAACGCCATGGACAACCTGCAACGACTTTTCGACGCCTACGCCGAAAACGACCTGTCCGAACAGGATCGGCGGGACCTGTGCGCCTGGCTCCAAGAGAGCGAGGCCAACGTCGATCGGTTCGTGCGGGAGACGTTTCTGCATTGGCAGTTGTTTGACGTCATCAAGCAGAAGGACCTGCATGACGATGTGATGGCCGCGGAAGCGCCGCCGTTGGACGCCAAGGCTGTCGTGGCGTCGGTCATGAGCAGCCGGGAGCTGCAATTCGCTGCGCGGCCGTGGGGACGGCGCGCGTGGCTTGCCGTGGCCGCGTCGCTGGCGGTCGCCGCGTCGGTCCTGTGGGGCGTCGTCGCGTCCTGGCCGCGCACGGTCGCCCAGCTCACCAAGGCGTCGCCAACGGCCCGCTGGGAATTGGCCGCCGACACACCCAAGGTGGGCGGCTTGCTGAAGGCCGGGCAGTGGCTGCGGCTGGGCTCCGGCCGGGCGATGGCCACGCTCGTCAGCGGGGCGAATGTCATCGTCGAAGGCCCGGGACGCGTCCGCATCGACGGCGACAACGCGCTGTGGGTCGAATCGGGGCGCGTTAGCGTCGACGTGCCGCCGCAGGCCACGGGGCTCGTCGTCGAGAGTGCGATGGCGCGGTTCGTCGATCTGGGCACCGCGTTTACGATCGACATGCACCCCGGCGTCGGCTGCGAGGTTTATGTCTTCAGCGGCATGGTGGAGATGACGCCGGTCGCTGGCGACGGCGCTCCCGTGCGCGTCTCCATGGGAAGCGCCATTAGCTACGACGCGACCAGCGACGACGTCGAGTTCTTGCCGTACGACGAAGCTCAGCAACTGGAACTGTAGTCAAACCAGTTTCTCGGCATTCGCTTGGCGCTCGGCGTCGACGCCGCACGACCCACGAACGGCGTGCGAACGCCAGCTCACACCCGCAAGAAGATGCGCTTCTTGTACAGCAGCAACAGCAAGAGCCATTCGACCAACACCACGGCGATCGCCCACAGCAGCGGGCGATAGGCGCCCGTGCCTTGGAGCACGCCGTCGAAGAAGAAATGCGTCGTATGTTCAAAGTCGACGACGTTCCGCGCCATGTAGATGAGAATGGAATTGCTGCCAATCACCACAAAGAAAAACGCCCACTGCTGCCAGCGCCACACGTCGATGACCAGGTAGAACGCCGCCAGAAGTAGCAGACTCCAGCCCGCGCAGTACAGCACGAACGAACTCGACCAGAGATTCTTGTTGATCGGGAAGTCGAGGTTCCAGAGCCGCCCCACGCCGAGGCCCAGCAGCCCGGCGCCGACCATCGCGGCGGCCTTGAAGGCGCCGCTGCCGCGGTGATCCTTGAGAAACTGCCCCGTCATCACGCCGGCCAAGGCCGTGGCGATGGCCGGGATCGTCCCGAACAGTCCCTCCGGATCGCGATCGCCGCGGTACAAACGGCCGGGAATGAGGCTGCGGTCGATGAAGTCCGTCAGCGTGTGGCCTGGCGACAGGTCCCCGGCGCCAAACCCAGGCACGGGGATGAACTTCAGCGCGGCCCAATATCCCACCAGCAGGCCGACGAACCACAACAAGCGTCCCCGCAGGTTCGTGTTGAGCGCAATGAGCGCGGCGAACATGTACGCGAGGCCGATGCGGCCCAGTACGCTCGGGTAGCGCATGTTGGCCCAGTCGAATTGGAGCAGGCCGTTGTAGATCATGCCGAGCAGGACCAGCAGCAGCCCGCGCCGCACGACATGCGCGTAGAGTTGCGCCTTCGTATCGCCGCGCTGCAGACGGCTCTCGAACGAATAGGGCGCCGCGACGCCCGCCATGAACAGGAACAGCGGGAAGATCAAGTCGTAGAACGCAAAGCCGTGCCACTCGGGGTGCTCAAGCTGTCCCGCGAGCCACACGACCCACGCCCAGGCCGTGAGCTTGGCGGCGGCATGCGCGATTTCCTCGCCGCCGATGATCCAGAACATATCGAAGCCGCGGAGCGCATCGAGGCTCAGCAAACGCCGGCTGGCGGGCGGCGACGGGCTCGGACGGTGGAGGGAATCGTTCATGATTGGCTGCCGCCCTGAAGGGAATCGACTCGGGTCGCCGCCAAGAAGCGCCGAAACGCAGCGTCATTGTTGTCGATGGCCACTCGACAAGGAAGGCGGGTCGGCGTCGGGACCGGCTTGGCTTGAGCGACGGTGTTTTCCGCTGACCGCCAGCCCGGCCGAGTCGGAAATTGCGACCTACACTTTTCAGGCGGATTTTGCGGCCCAAGTCACAAGTCACTTACCGACAGCCTGACGCCATGCTCACCCGTCGTCGCTTTGCCTTCTGGATTGGTCTCGGCCTGTTCGGGCTGGCCAACAAACTGAGGGTTTACGGTCTCGACGAGTTGGCGGCCGCCATGATGGACGCCGCCGGGAGCGCCGACGCCGGCGCCAAGGCCGCCGCCGCTACTCTGCCCATCCACTGGCGCACCGCCGACAACGGTGTGTGGCGCTGGTTCGAGCGCGAAACGTTCATCGACGGCCAGTGGAAGCTCTCGGGGATCACCACCCCGATCCGCATGGAGACGGGCGAGCCTTACAACAGCGTGCCCGGCTACCTCGACGAGAGCCTCGTGCCGGAGGAAGTGCGGCGGGGCGATCGGCCGGCGATGATCGCAGGCCGAGATTACCACGAGCACGAACCGACCGAGAAGCGCCGCGCCCGGCACGGCCGTCCGCCGAGCAAGTGGCTGCGCAGCCTGCACGCCGACGAGATTCGCATCTGGCTCAAGACGGTCGAGGTCCCCGAAGCCGGAGTCAGCGGCATGACCTATTGGGAGCACCTCACGCGGGACCACTCGTTCGACCCCGTGATGATCGAGGGCCTCACGATCGACGAGCAGGCCAAACTCCACGCAGCAGCCCATTTTGGGTATTGAAGCCCTCTCTCTGTGGGAGAGGGTGCGCTGGAACACGGCCGCCCTTGCTCGCGCACTTCTGCCCCGTGTGGCGCCGCGGTAAGATG
>JBIOVA010000014.1:0-6316 GCA_044867485.1 Lacipirellulaceae bacterium
GCGAGCAGCGAGCAGCGAATACAGATTCGCGATTTCGTGTGCGCGGGTTGCGGATGCGCGTGCGATGACCTGGTTGTGACGGTCGATGGCAATCGCATTGTCGCGTTGGAGCCGCCGTGTCCGCTGGCCGAGCAGTTCCTGCTCGCCGAGCGCACCGGCGGCGACTCCATCGATTTAAACGCAGCCATCGAGCAGGCGGCCGATTACCTTCGTTCCGCACGGGCGCCGCTGGTGATGGGCCTCGAACGGGCAATAGTCGACGCCCAACGGTTGGCCGTCGAGATCGCCGATCGCGTTGCCGGCTTTCTCGATCCCACGGACGAACGCGGCATGAGCCGATCGCATGCCGCGGTGCAAACGGTGGGCGCCGTCGCCGCGACGCTCGGCGAGGTTGCCCAACGGAGCGACCTGGTCGTGTACTGGGAGTGCGACCCGGCGACCACGCATCCACGACACATCGATCGCTTCGCCGGACGCGAGGGGCAACGCGTCGTCGCCGTCGCCAATTGGCCCACGCCGACGGCGGCGCTGGCCGACGAGTATGTGCTGATCCCTGCGGGGAGCGGGTTCGAGTGCCTGTGGACGCTGCGCGCGCTCGTTCGGGGCGTCGTGATCGACGCGGACCTTGTGGAACTGCAAACGGGCAACTCGCTGGATGTCTGGCAGCGGCTCGCGAATCAGTTGAAAGCGGCGCGCTACGCGGCCATCTTTCACGACGCATCCTTTCAGAACGCGGCGAGCCGGGGCGTCCCCGCCCCCGATGGCGTCGAAGCGAAGACGCAAGCGATTGCCGAGCTCGTGCGAGACTTGCATCGGCACACGCGCGCCGTCTCCCTGCCCTTGGGCGCGGCGCCGAACGTCGTGGGCGCCGCACAAGTGATGACGTGGCAAACGGGCTTCCCCGCCACGGTGAGCTTCGCGCGCGGGTATCCGCAATACCTGCCGGACGAAGCAACCGCGGCGCAGTTGATGGCGCGGCGTGAAGTCGACGCTGCGCTGGTGATCGCCGCCGACCCGCTTGCCCATTGGCCGAAGGCCGCCGCCGACCATCTGCGCTCGATTCCGAGCGTCGTCCTCGACGATCGCGACACGGCGACGATGCAGGAAGCAGCCGTTGCGATTCGCACGTCGGCGTTTGGCGTGGCGACGGCCGGCGACGTCTTCCGGGCCGACGGCGTAGCCCTTGCGCTACGGCCCGCGTTTGCCGCGACGTTGCCTAGCGCAGCCGAAGTCTTGGCGAAGCTGGCCGCCATCCTGCGCGACTAACCCGCTTCGCCCGCGTCGCCGTTCTGTTCGTCGAGCCACGCCCTGATGTTGGCCTCCAGCACGTCGAGCGGCACGGCGCCGCCGCCGAGCACTGCGTCGTGAAACGCGCGGACGTCGAACCGCTCGCCGAGCTCTCCCTCGGCCAACGCGCGCAGCTCGCGAATTTTCAACTCGCCCGTCTTGTACGCCAAGGCCTGCCCCGGCCAGCCGATGTAGCGATCGATCTCCGCCTCAATGTTGTGCATCGACTCGGCCGAGTTCGCCTGCATGAAGGCGATGGCCTGCTCGCGGGTCCAGTTGAAATAGTGGATGCCGGTGTCGACGACCAATCGGCAGGCGCGCCACATCTCCATCGACAGCCGGCCGAAGTCGCTGTACGGGTCCTTGTAGAAGCCCGCTTCGAGACCGAGCCGCTCGGCGTACAGCGCCCAGCCCTCGATGAAGGCGGTGCAGTCGGCGAAGCGGCGGAAGTTGGGCAGGTCGTCCTGCTCCTGCTGCAGGGCAAGCTGTAAGTGATGCCCCGGGACGGCTTCGTGCAACGCGAGCGATTCCAGGGCGTACAGCGGGCGGCCCTTGAGGTTGAATGTGTTCAGATAGAAGAACCCGGCCCGCGTGCCGTCGCCGGTGGGACGCTGGTAATACGCGCTGGTGGTGCGCGGGGCGATGTAGTCGGGCACCGGCCGCAGGCCATAGGGCATGCGCGGCAGGCGGCCGAAGAGGCTGGGCAGCTCGCCGTCCATTTTCTTCAGGATGCACGACGCCTCATTCATCAACTGCTCGGGCGTCTCGGCGAAAAACTTGGGATTGCTGCGCAGATGCTCGACGAACGCCGCGAAGTCGCCGTCGAATTTTACCTTGCGGATGATCGCCTCCATCTCGCCGCGGATGCGCTTCACTTCAGCCAGACCACGCTGGTGGACTTCGTCGGGCGTCGTGTCGAGCGTCGTGAACCGTCGGACGCGGTGACGGTAGAAATCGCGACCGCCCGGCAGTGCGCTGGCGCCGATCGAGCCGCGGGCGGCGGGGACATATTCGTCGCGCATGAAGTCGCGAAACCGCCGGTAGCCGGCGACAACGCCGTCGCGAATCGCTTCTTTCGCAGCATCGCGCAGCCGCTGGTGCTCGCCCTCCGGCACATTCGGCGGAAACTTCTGGAGCGGCTCGTACAACAGGCTGCGCTCGGGATCGTCGACGATGTGCGTCTCGATGGTTGGCTCGTAGCCGCGCAGAATAACCGCGGGGAGCGTCCGGTCCGCGGCGATCCCAGCGCGCAGCAGCTCGACGTGCCCAACGGCGTAGGCGTCGAAGGCCCGCAACCGGGCGATGTAGTTTTCGTAGTCTTTGACCGTGTTGAGCGGCACGTCGCGGCGCAGCTCCGGAAACTCGATGTGAAAACCCGAGCGGTTGGTGATCGGCGTGAGGTGGCTCTGGAACTCGAACTCCGCAATGTCTTCGCGAAGCTGGCGCGCGAGAATGTCGTAGTTCACATGGTTGGTCGAAGTCAGCGCGGCGCGGTCGATCGCTTGCAAGCGGGATTGAAACTCGCGGTCCTGCTGGTTCCGCCGCCCGCTGTCGGCCACCGAGACCTTGCCAAGCTGATCGTTGAAGCGGTGGTCGCCGACGCTGGTGGCGAACTGCGGCGACTCGACGAGCGCGAACTCCCACATGTCGTCGAGCAACTTCGCGAACTGAGAGTTGACGTCCTGCGCGACTCCGGTGGTCGCGGCGACGAGTGCACAGGCCGAGGCGACGGCGCTCAGCCAGATTCGACGATGTGGCATGGGAAAGCCCCTGCGGTGCGAGATAGAATATTGCCTTACCCTATCGCGTGGTGTGCCCCGATGCCAGTGAGTCGCCGGTGTCCGTCGAATACCTAAAAATCGCTGGCGGCGCTGTGAACGACCCCGCAGGAGGCGTTGTCGGCGAAGTGCGCGATCTATGGATCGCCGGCGGCAAGATTGTGGAGGCGCCGACGGATCAGGCCCTGCGGCCGGCGCGGACGATCGATGCCCGCGGGCTTGTGGTCATGCCCGGCGGCGTCGACATGCACTGCCACATTGCCGGGCCGTCGTCGAATGCGGCGCGACTGTTGACTCCTGAGCAGCGCCGCCCACCGCACGTGATGCCGCGCACCAAGCGGACGCGCAGCGGCACATTAGGACTCGTGCCGAGCACGTTCGCCACGGGATACAAATACGCGGGGCTCGGCTACACGACGGCATTCGACGCGGCGGTGGCCCCGCTCGGGGCGCGGCACGCGCATCATGAGCTCGCCGACACGCCGTGCCTCGACAAGGGGGTGTTCGTGCTCGTAGGGAACAACCACTACGCGATGCGGTGCATCGAGCAGGGCGACCGCGAGCAGCTCAAGATGTTCTTGGCGTGGCTGTTGACGGCCGCGCGGGCGTACGCGCCTAAGCTGGTGAACCCCGGCGGCGTCGAGGCGTGGAAGCACTCGGTGGGCGTAAAGGGACACGGGCTTGACGAGCCCGTGCCGGGCTTCGACGTGACGGCCCGGCAGATCGTCCGCGAGATCGTCGCTGCGGCGAACGATCTGGGCTTGCCGCATCCGGCGCACATTCACTGCAACCAGCTCGGCATTCCCGGCAATTGGCGCACCACGCTCGAGACAATGCGGGCCGTCGAAGCGCACCGCGCCCATTTCACGCACATCCAGTTCCACAGCTACGGCGGCGGCGAAGGCGACGAGCACTCGATGTCGAGCCGCGTGACCGAGTTGGCCGAGTACGTCAACGCCCACGCCAACATTACGGTCGACGTCGGCCAGGTGATGTTCGGCGACGCCATGGCGATGACCGCCGACGGCGCGGCAGGATACTTTCTCCAGAAACTCTACGGCGGACGATGGTTTAACTGCGACGTCGAGTTGGAGAGCGGCTGCGGCGTGACGCCCATCAACTACCGCCGCAAGAGCGTGGTCCACGCGCTGCAATGGGCGATTGGGCTGGAGTGGTACTTGCTCGTTAAGAATCCCTGGCAAGTGATGATGAGCACCGACCATCCCAACGGCGGTTCGTTTCTCGCGTATCCACAGATCATTCGGTTGCTGATGGATCGGGAGTACCGCCGCGAGCAGCTCGCCCGGCGCCCGGCGGCGATGCGGGAGCGAACCGTACTGGCGGAGCTCGATCGCGAGTACACGCTCGACGAGATTGTGATTGTCACGCGGGCCGGTCCGGCGCGGGCGTTGGGACTTCCGCAGAAGGGGCGGCTCACCGCGGGCGCCGACGCCGACGTGACGCTCTACTCGCCCAACGACGATCGCGAGGCGATGTTCCAAATGCCGAGGATGGTCCTCAAGGGCGGCGAGACCATCGTCGACGATGGCGAGATCCGGGCGACGCCAGTCGGCAACACGCTCTCCACGGCGCCGGCATTTGAAGCCGAGCGGCTGCCGGCCGTCCGCGAGTGGTTCGAGCAGCACTCGTCCGTGCAATTCGCGAACTACGGCGCGTGCGAGCCGTAGGCTGCCTGGAGCACCCGTTGATACTCCTCCGGCGTGTTGCAGTTCACGAGCGATTTGAGCTCGGGATCCACGCTGCGCAACTCGTCGACGGGCACTTGACGCAGGCGCAGGCGCCCCGCCCGCAGCGCCCCGTGCAGCGAACGCTCGCCGTCGTGCGTCGCCAATCGTAGACGTGGAAGGCACTTCGTCGAGTAAGCGGCGGCCAACGGGTACAGTCGCTGGGCGTCGGCAGGCACGGCGGCGTCGACGGCCGCGTCGGCCAGATCAAGCATGCGCTGGACCAACGCCGGTTGCACCAGCGGCGCGTCGCACCCGCAGGCGAACGCTGCGACCACGCCCGACGGTAGGCGCTCGAGTCCCTCGACGAGCGCAACGAGCGGCCCGGCGCCATCGCCGGCTTCGTGGATTACCGTCACGCCGCTAGCGAGCGGCGGCACTCGTTGCCATCGTCCGGCCACCACCACAATCGCCCCGCTCGGCACAACTTGTCGCAGCACGCTCACGACATGCTCCAGCAGCGTCGTGTGCGG
Source organism: Lacipirellulaceae bacterium (assembly GCA_044867485.1). Lineage (GTDB taxonomy): Bacteria > Planctomycetota > Planctomycetia > Pirellulales > Lacipirellulaceae > Lacipirellula. The sequence continues at coordinate 5,284 of JBIOVA010000014.1, forward strand.
CCCGAACGGCAGCGACGCCTTGTCGCGTCCCATGCGCGAGCTTTCACCGCCGCAGAGTACGATGGCGCCGTTCATGATCGACGTGTCGATTTCGCGCGGTTAAACTCATGGCGGCACTTAACCCCCGGTCAATGACCGGGGGTTAAATGAACGAATATCATCATTCATTCTGGCTCATGCCCTTGCGGATTGCCAACACGCGAAGCGATCGCATCGCCGTCGATTTCGCCGGAATCACGCCGGAGACGCTCGCGGCGTTGTCGCTCAGCGCGGTGCGGAAGACGACCGTGCGGCACGGCAATCGCAATGTGCCGCTTGGCGAGCTGTTTGAAATTGGCGGCCAGCCCGATGACATGCATTGGCAACTCGACGGCGACTTTTCTGCCGTCCATTCGTTGGGCGCGGGGATGACGGCGGGCGAAATTCTTGTCGGCGGACCCGTGGGGCGGCACGCCGGCGCCGCTATGTGCGGCGGTCGAATTGAGGTCCGGGGCGCGGCGGGCGATTGGCTCGGCGCCGAGATGCGCGGCGGAACGATCCGCGTCCGCGGCGACGTGGGCAACCTCGCCGGCGCCGCGTACCGCGGCAGCCCGCGCGGAATGACGGGCGGCACGATCCTCATCGACGGGGCCGCGGGCGACGAAGTCGGCGTCCGGATGCGGCGCGGGTTGATCGCCGTCGCCGGAGCAGTCGGCGATTGGTTGGGCATGCGAATGCTCGCCGGGTCGATCTTCGTCTTTGGAGAATGCGGCGCTGCGTGCGGCGCCGCGATGCGGCGCGGCACAATCGGCCTGTTTGGCCACCAGCCGCCGGCGCTGCTCCCCACGTTTCGCTTGGCGTGCCGAGCGCCGCTGCCTATGCTGGGGCTGGCGCGGGAAGAACTGCGCCGCCAGGCGTTCGCCATCGAGATGTTGCCGCGCCTGACGCAAGCCGTCGAGCTGCACCACGGCGACCTCCTGGAACTCGGCCGCGGCGAGATCCTTTCGCTGACCTAAAGCAACGTCGTGTGCCACTGCTGGCTCGTCCAGCAGTG